>CAYPUQ010000363.1:0-6485 GCA_964413655.1 uncultured Solibacteraceae bacterium
GTCAGCGTAACATGTTGCGCGGCGCCTCCAAGCCGGACGATGGCTTTCGTGCTACGCTCCTCCTACTGGCGATGAGTAGATCCGACTTCCAATCACGGCGCGTCCAGTTCCGCAAGCTGCATGAGAAGGGTTGCTTTGTGATTCCGAATCCTTGGGACGTGGGGACGGCGCGATATCTGCGGCAACTCGGGTTTCCAGCGCTCGCGACCACCAGCGCCGGGTTCGCCTTCTCGCGTGGTCTCCCGGATATGGCCGTGGGCCGCGACGCGATGCTGCAACACATTGCGGAAATCGTCGCTGCGGTGGATCTGCCCGTCAACGCTGACTTCGAATCGGGCTACGCGCGCCAGCCGGAACAAGTCGCCGCGAACGTCCGGCTCTGCCTCGAGACTGGCGTCGCGGGTCTGTCGATTGAGGATGCCACGGGGGACCCCGGCCAGCCGCTCTACGACCTGCCGTTCGCCGTTGAACGGATCCGCGCCGCTCGAAACGCGATCGACGAGTCGGGAACCGGTGTGCTCCTCACCGCGCGGGCCGAGTGCTACCTGGTGGGAGTCTCAGACCCATTGCGCGAATCCATCCGCCGCCTCGAAGCCTATGCCGATGCGGGTGCCGGCGTGCTCTACGCCCCGGGGCCGTCAGACCACGAGGACATTAAGGCCATTGTCGGCGCGCTCAGCCCCAAGCCCGTGAACATCTTGATGAGTGCCCATTCCGGCTTGGCGGTTTCCGACCTCGCGGACCTCGGCGTCCGGCGGGTCAGCGTCGGCTCGGCGCTCGCTCGCGCCGCGTGGACCGGCTTCATCCGTGCCGCGCGTGCCATCGCGCACGAGGGCCTATTCACCGGCTTCGAAGGGTCGATCTCGTTCGCCGAAATCAACGGGTTCTTTCAGACCTCAATCTCGGGCCGGCCGGGCTCGGGCCAATCGACGTGGAAGAACTTTCCGCGCGGGAAATCGACGCGCTCGTAGGTGTGGGCGCCGAAGAAGTCGCGCTGGCCTTGGAGCAGGTTGGCTGGTAGGCGTTCGCTGCGGTAGCCGTCGTAGTAAGCCAGCGCCGAATAGAAGGCCGGCGCGGGAACCCCGTTGGCGGCGGCCGCGGCGATCACGCTGCGCCAACTGCCCTGGCAGCGGTCGATCTCGCTCTTGAAGAACGGGTCGAGCAGCAGGTTCACGAGGTCCGCGTTTCGCTGGTATGCCTCAGTGATCTTCTGCAAAAAGCGCGCGCGAATAATACAACCGCCGCGGAAGATCTTCGCGATCTCGCCGAACGGCAGCATCCAATCGTATTCAGCCTGTGCGGCGCGCATAAGCTGGAATCCCTGGGCGTAGGAGCAAATCTTCGAACAGTACAGTGCATCGTGGATCGCCTGGATCATCGTGTCGCGATCGCCGTCGAACGATCGCCCCGGACCGCCGAGAACCTTCGAAGCCGCCACGCGCTCGTCCTTCACGGCACTCAGGAAGCGCGCGAACACTGCCTCGGCCACCGTCGGTGCGGGCACGCCCATGTCGAGCGCGCTGACCGAGGTCCACTTGCCAGTGCCCTTCTGGCCGGCGGTGTCGAGCACGATCTCGACGAACGGCTTGCCCGTGCGCGCGTCCACCTGCTGAAGGATGTCGGCCGTGATTTCGATCAGGAACGAATCGAGCACGCCCTGGTTCCACTGTTTGAAAACGTCCGAAGCTTCCTTGGCCGAGAGGCCGAGCAAGCCCGACAGCAGCGAGTACGCCTCGCAGATCATCTGCATGTCGCCGTATTCGATGCCGTTGTGAACCATCTTCACGTAGTGGCCAGCCCCGTCCGGTCCGATGTAGGTGGTGCATGGCACGCCGCCAGTAATGGGCTTCCCCGGCGCAGCACCAGTCAGAGGCTTTCCACTCTCCGCGTCCACCTTCGCGGCGATGGCGGTCCAGATAGGTTCGATCTCCTTGAACGCCTCGGGCGCGCCGCCGGGCATCAGCGACGGGCCGAAACGGGCGCCCTCCTCGCCGCCGGACACGCCGGAACCGATGAACCGGATTCCCTTGGCCGCGAGGTCTTTTTCGCGGCGGATGGTATCCATCCAGTGGGCGTTGCCGCCGTCGATGAGGATATCGCCCTCTTCGACCAGCGGCAGCAGGCTTTCGATCACGGCGTCGGTGGGCTTGCCCGCCTTCACCATGATCATCACCTTGCGCGGACGTTTCAGCGATTGCACGAACCCTTCGAGGGTAGCTTCGCCGTGGACGCCGCCGGGAGTATCTTGATTCTCCGCCACGAACTTCTCCATAGTCGCCGTGGTGCGATTGTAGACGGAGACGCGGAAGCCGTGGTCGGCCATGTTGAGGACGAGATTCTGGCCCATGACGGCCAGTCCGATCAGACCGATATCAGATTGAGCGTTTGACATGAAGCCACTATTGTACAAATTCGGAGGCGGCTATCTTGTTCTCGCGCCGGCGCGGCGCATCACCTGGCGGATGGTGGAGAAGAGAACTTCCTCCACTTCTTCGGCGAACGGGCCGGGTTGGCCGTAGTAGATCATGCTGCTGTCGGCTTCGTAGCCGCCCTCAAGAAGCACCCTCTTCGACGGGATGTAACACATGACGTCGTTGGAGTAACCGGCAACGATGAGCCGCTCGCGGGGGAATTCTTTCTTGGCGCGGAGCGTGTAGTCGATCACGACTTCGCCGCCGAGGGCAAGCAGCGTGAGACTGCTGCCGAACCGGATCGCCTGGACGGGGTACAGGACGCTGCGCACCGGCCGGCGCTCGTCGTAAGCCCGGAGCATGGCGCGGGCGCGGTTGCGGCGGGCCACGTTGGAATCGTTGAGTTCCGCCTCGAACTGGTCGCGGGTATGGAGACGGAACGGGAGTTGAGTGGTGAGGAAGGCCGTGCGCAACCGCCCATCGAGCGGCGCAAGCTTCGTGCCGAGCACACGGTCCACTTCGCCGGCCAGTGCCGTACCGTATTGCTCCACATGGTCCGTCTTGCCGCGCGGGTTCGGGTTCGCATCGCCGCCGCACAACATGAGGAACATTGCCGTCACGCCCGGGTGCTTCCGCTCGAAGACGGTCTGCGCGCGCCCTGCGTAGTCGCCGCCGATCTCATAAACGTCGCCGCCGAGGGTGGTGTTATGGCAGGCGTAGCCGAAGAGAACGGCGAGAAGGTCGCCGTCTTCGCCGCGCACCTCCACAACCGGCACGCTATGATCGACCGGACCTTGCCGGTTTACGCCGATGCGGACCGCATCTTTGGCGAACTCGCGCCGGTTCACGGCGAATCCTACCGTACCTTCGCCAAAGGCCAATCGCGCCGGTTTCCTGGCACCCATGGCCGCACCGATCACCGTCACCAGTTCGTCGACTAGACGGCGGGAGTAGGCGCGGATCCGTTCTGTCTCGGCCTCGGGCAAGTCCCACATCGAGATGAGATTGTTTCCGACGACGGGCCCGGTATGGGTGTGCGAAGAGTTCAGCAGCAACTGCGAACGCTCCAGTTTGTAGTCCTTCAGAACGCGCGCGGCCACTTCCTCGCTGAGTTGCCGCGGCAAACCGATCAAGTCGGTGGTGACGATGACAGCGGTGTTACCGCGAGAATCCTCGATCGCGAGGGCCTTGGCCCAAATGCGTTCGTACACCCCCTCGGAGGGCTTGGTGCGCGCGGCGTAGCCGGAGAGAAAGATCGGTCCTTCCGGCGTTATGTCGACACGGCCCGTACCAGCGCGGTAGCCGGCTGCCTGAACGGCCAGGGCACAGAGCAGGAGCAAGGACAAAAGACGCATGATCGGACTCATGATACTACCGGCACTCGGCATCCAGCCGGCGGATCTTCAACGCCCGGAACCATGCTTCGTCGTGATGATGCTGGAGCACGATCGGCGAAGATCGCTTCTCCGCCGGCGCCATCTCGTACTCGACGACCTTGCTCCCGTTCAGCCAGTGTTCGGCCCGCAGACCGCAGACCGCTATACGGCCTTCATTCCACTCGCCGGCGTCGCGCAGCGGCTTGCCCGAACTTGGCGCGATTTTACCGTATAACGCGGCGGCTGAAGTCTCGGCGCGAAGACCGTCCCGATGCGCGGCGTCGTCGAGGATCTGATATTCCTGGCCGCGGCTGGAATGGACCCGATGCCACCAGGATGGCCGGTCATTCCAGGCTCGCGCCGAATGCCACGTGGAAGAGCCCGCCACCAGAAGGAGCATTGCGACAGCGATCTTCGGGCCGCGCCTATGCGACCGGCGGAACAGCAGGCCGGCGATCAGGATTGGCGCGACCACCGTCAGCCCGATCTGGCCGAGGAATCGCGGCCACGGACTGGCGCCGCGGTTCGAGTAGAAAACGCCCGAGTTGCCACCCGGCGAGATCTTCCACTCGAAGGCCAGTTCGAAGTTGTCGTAGCTTGCTGTGGTGGCCAGACACGGCGCCATGTACATCGGCGCCGCTCGCAGTGCTCCGTCACGTACTTCCCACGCCTCGTGGGGAAAGCCGATACCGCGGTAGGTTGTCCACCCACGCGTGGTCTTCTCGTCGAACAGCGGCTCCCAGTCCTGACCGGGCGACTCGCACGCGAAAACCAGAACGAGCAAAAGAATACGGCCCACCGACCCGTAGTATAGGAAGAATGGGCATCGAACGTCACATCTACCCCACTGCCGCCGAAGCCGCCCGGGACGCCGCGACGCACATCCTGCGGCATCTCGGCGCGGCGCTTCGCGACCGCTCGTTCGCGACCCTGGCGATTTCCGGGGGCTCCAGTCCGAAGCCGATGTTCGAGACATTTGCCGCGACTCCATTCGATTGGCCGCGCGTCCATGTGTATTGGGTCGACGAACGAATCGTTCCGCCGGACGACCCGCAAAGCAACTACGGATTGGCGCGGCGACTGTTCCTTGAACCGGTCGGCTTGCCGGAAGCGAACATTCATCGGGTGTACGGGGAATTACCGCCCGCCGAAGCGGTGGCGCGCTATGCCGCCGACTTGCGCCGCGAGTTCGGCATGGAGGCGGGAGGACTGCCCGAGTTCGACGTGATCCACTGTGGCATGGGCGCCGATGCCCACACCGCGAGCCTATTCCCCGGCGATCCGCTCATCTCCGACCGGACCAACCTCTGCTCGGCCGTGTGGGTCGAGAAGATGAAATCGTGGCGTGTTACGCTTTTGCCGGGTGTGCTGTTGAATGCCCGCCATGTCGTGCTGTTCGCGCCCGGCGCCGACAAGGCAGAGACGCTCGATGCCGTTCTCAACGGCCCGGAGGACGTCGCCGCGCGACCGGCACAGCTCCTGACACACCACGCTCGTTCGTTGTCCCTATTCACCGACGAGGCGGCGGCGGAGAAACTATAGCTCGCCGTGGCTGATTCCGAACTGCGGCCCTCGCTACTACAACTTGAGGCTCCCCTTGTAGACCATGTCCTTCAACGGAAACTTCGCTTTGATCTCCATCGGTCCCATCGCCGACTCGAACGTCACCTCCTTGTCCGCCGGCTGAATGCCCGCCGCACGCGGGAACAGGAAAAGCATCACCGGACCGTCTGGACCGGCCAGCGCCACAACGCGTTCGGCGCGGATTGCCGGGCCACCCTTCCGTGTTAACGACGTCGCCTCGCGCATACGCTCGAGCATCTGTTCCATCCGCGCCGGATCGGGTTCGGGTGCGGCCGCCCCGCGGCCTCCACCGCCACCGGGACCGCGCCGCCCACCCATCATCCGCATTCCGGTGACGCTGATGACGTGGTAGTCCTTCGCGAGTTCGTCGATCTGCTCGGAGTTCTCCTTCGCTTCGGCGCGCAGGCGGACCTCGCGCATTGGGGCCGCGCTCTCCCACCGCAGGGTCATCTTAGGTGGAGACATGCCCGGCCTGCCGCCTGGGCCACCCACTCCGCCGCCTCGGCCCATGCCGCTTCCGCCTCCGCCCCCCATGCCAGGGCCGCCACCGCCGGGTCCACCACCACCGGGGCCACCCATGCCAGGACCGCCACCGCCGGGACCCCCCATACCCGGACCGCCCATACCTGGACCGCCCATACCTGGACCGCCCATACCCGGACCCATCATCTGCCCCATGTTCGGAGTCACCTCTTTGGCCCAAGGCGACCTCGTGGACGGACGCTGAACCTCCTTATCCGTCCAGGCGGAGGGCTCCTTCGTGTCCCAGAAATCGGCTGCGCCGAGCATGCCGGCCATTGCCATTCCAGTGAGAATGATCCTCTTCACTTCGACCTCCTCGTCAGAAACTGAATCGCAACTGTGCGTCGATCCGGCGGTTATGGGCGGCCGAACCGCCCATGGGTCCAAATCCACCGCCCAGCGACAGCGACTGTCCGAACAGCGGCGAGCTCAGATTCCCGACCGGGGGCGACAGATTCACGAAGTTGAACAGGTTCCGCGCCGAGAGCGACAACGTCAGGTTGTACTTCTTTCCGGTCGCGCCACCGCCAAACATACCACGCGGTCCGCCGCGCCCGCCGCCGATGAAACCGCCACCGGGAGGTCCGCCCCC
>CAYPUQ010000364.1:0-6437 GCA_964413655.1 uncultured Solibacteraceae bacterium
GCCCCCAACATCCGCCGCAGCATCATCAACTGCCCGAGATGCCACGCATTGTGATCCGCCACCAACATTGCCTCGCGCAGCAGCGTCTGCCCATCGCCCCACGGGAACGGCTCGTAGAGGTCGCGCCGCGAATCGAACACCATCGCCTCGAACTCCACCAAATCCCGCCCGCACTGGCGCACCGACTCATGCCACTGCTCCTCCCCGTCCGGACTTGGCGACGCAGGCCAATACCCATCCGGCCACTCCGGCGACACCCAATCCGCCGACCGGCTGAACTCAATAATGTCCTTCTGCGCGATTCGCAGATGCTCCAGCAGTTCCCAAGCCGAGTGCGGAGCGCCGCCCGGGCGCTCCCCCGCCCGATGAACCGGGAATCCCTCGAATACCGCGTCGAACGTCGCGTGAGCGTGCCCGCCCCGCAGCAGCGCGACCAACTGGCGTCGCACCTCTTCGTCATGCTGCATGAGATTCACCTCCGGAACGATATGATGATGGTTCCAATCATGCCATTCATTCACGAAGATTTCCTGCTATCCACCAAAACCGCCCGCCGCCTCTATCACGACGTTGCCCGCGACGAACCGATTCTCGACTACCACAACCACCTGCCTCCGAAAGACCTCGCCGTCAACCGCCAGTTCCGTAATCTCTTCGAAATCTGGCTCGAAGGCGACCACTACAAGTGGCGCGCCATGCGCGCCAACGGCGTCGACGAGCGCCTCTGCACCGGCGCCGCCGAGCCCCGCGAAAAGTTCCTGGCCTGGGCGCGCACCGTGCCGCACACGCTGCGCAATCCGCTCTATCACTGGACCCACCTCGAACTGCTCCGCTACTTCGGCATCACCGAACTCCTCGACGAGAACACGGCGCCCCGTATCTGGGACCAGGCCAACGAGCAGCTCGCTACCGAAGACCTGCGCGCCTGGGGCATCCTGAAGCGCTTCCGCGTCAAAGCCCTCTGCACGACGGACGACCCCACCGACGACCTCGCCCACCACCGCGCGCTCGCCGCCTCGGCCTGCGAAGCAAGGGTGTTCCCGGCCTTCCGCCCCGACAAGGCGCTCGCCGTCCACCAGCCCGAAGTCTTCACCGATTGGCTGGCGCGCCTCGAAGCCGCGGCCAACACCGATGTCTCGTCATACCCCGCCTTCCTCGATGCCCTCAAGAAGCGGCACGACTACTTCGACAAGATGGGCTGCCGCCTCTCCGACCATGGTCTCAACCACTGTTACGCCGATTTTTGCTCCTACGGCGAGGCCCAGGCCATCTTCGACAAGGCGCGCACCGGGGCCGCCGCCACGCCAGAAGAACACGCGCGCTTCGCCTCGAACCTCATGCTCGTGTTCGGCCGATGGGACGCCGAAAAAGGCTGGACCAAACAGCTTCACCTCGGCGCCAAACGCAGCGTCAACACGCGCATGGTCGCCCAGCTCGGCCCGGATACCGGCTTCGACTCTATCGGCGACTGGCGCCACGTCGACACGCTGGCCGCCTACCTCGACAAGCTCGAACAGGAAAGCGCGCTGCCCAAAATCATCGTCTACAACAACAACCCGATCGACAACTACACGCTCGCGACCATGATCGGCAACTTCCAGGACGGTCGCACCCCCGGCAAAATCCAATTCGGCAGCGGCTGGTGGTTTCTCGATCAGAAGGAGGCGATGGAGTGGCAGATCAACGCGCTCTCCAACGTTGGCCTGCTCTCCCGCTTCGTCGGCATGCTCACCGACTCCCGCTCTTTCATGTCGTTCCCGCGTCACGAGTACTTCCGCCGCGTCCTCTGCAACCTGATCGGGCGCGACATCGAGAACGGTGAGATCCCCAACTCGGACGAACTCGCCGGAACGATGATTCGCAATATCTGCTACGCGAACGTGCGCGACTACCTCGGACTGGGACTCGCCGCGGCCAGCACGGCTTCGTAAGCTGCAATCGTCCGCCGCGCCTCCTGCGCGATGCCGCGCCGGGCATGGACGTCCTCGTATCCCTGCCGCGACAAGTTGGCCGCCAGTTCGCCGTCGCCTAAGACGCGCTCGATTCCGGCCGCCAGCGCTTCGGCCGAATCCGGATCCACCAGGAGCCCGCCGCGGCACTCCTCCAACATCTCGGGAAACGATCCGCGCCGCGGCTGCACGACGGGAACGCCGTTCGCCATTGCCTCCAACACCGGCAGCCCCTTCGGCTCGTCGTACGTGCACGGACACGAGAAAACGTCGAGGCTGCGCAGCATCGCGATCTTATCGGCGCGATCCAGTTCGCCGTGATACTGGAACTCCCGCTCATAACCCCATTCCTTCATGCGCGCCGAGATTTCCGCCAGGTATTCCTTGTTCTCTGGAGGAAGGTAACCGGCGGCGACCAGTCGCGACGGAGGCAGCCCACGCTCCCGCCGCAGAAACCGGTAGGCTTCGCACAACAGACGAAGCCCCTTCTCGGGTGCAATTCGCGCCAGATACCCGATCCGGTGCGATTCATCCGGGCGGCCGGCGCGCGGAGCGTGCCCGTCGAGCGGAATACCGAGCGGAACCACCCGTATGCGCTCGCGCGGGATGCCCAGGTACCCGGACATGTAGTTGGCGGCATACTCGCTCACCGCGATGAACGCGTCCACGTGCCGCGCCTGGCCGCGGATCAGTTCCAGCGCCTCCCCGCGCCACGGCTCCTGCAGGCTGCTCAGGAAAAGCTCCTCGCCTTGCAGCGCGCACACAACCGGACGTCCGGTGGCCCGCTTCAACGGCTCTGCCAGCGAGATCAGCAGCGTGAACGGCAAGGTCACTACATCCGGCGGTGGTTCGTGCCGCAGCCAGTCGACGAGCTTCCCGATCTCCTTGTGCTGGTGCCCGTGCGCCCCGCGCAGAATCGAAACCGTCAGTTCTCCGAGAACCCTCGGGTCCACTTCCACGCCCCGGCCCGCAAACCTCGCGATCACCGACGGGCGGTCCCACAAAGCGTCCAGAAAGCCCGGCAGCCGTCGAAATACGGAGAACCGCTCTTCCAGGTAGACGCTGATGCCGCCGAAAAACACCCGGCGCTGGCTGACGTTCGCCTCGTCCGTCCGGGTAGGTGTGTACAGCGGCTGCAGGATGACGTCGTGACCCTGACGTTTCAACTCCGCCGCCAGCGAATTGTCGTGCAGACAACTGCCGCAGTACATGCGGCCCGCCCCGGCCGTGAAACTCAGGATCTTCATTCGCGCTGTCAGCCGGCCATTGCCCTCGGCATCAGTAAACGCCTTCGACCACTGAAGTCTGGAAGCCGGAGAAGGGCCGCACGTTTCGCACGCCATCCCACGGGTATTGGGCGCACGGCGCTTCGCGCTCGGCTTCGTCCCGTTCGAGGAAACGCGGAATGAAGGTCTCGTAGGTGAGCGTCGACAGCCGCACCCGCCCGGTCTCGCCGTAGCCGGCCAGTTGGCTGGGCTCGTCCGGGTCCACCACTTCGAGCATCGCCCGCGGCGACGGCGGATAGTAAATGATCGCCCAGTTGTCCTTCGGTTCGGGAGCCTTGTGCGTGGCCAGCCCCATCAGCGTGTTGCCGTAGGTGGGCGCGAAGTAAATGTCTGGCCCCAGCAGCTCTTCCACCGCGAACCGGTGAAACTGCGGGGTCATCTCGGTGCCGCCGCAGAAGATGCCGGTGATCCCCACCTTCTTGAGCGACACCTTCTCGCAAAGCGCCTCCAGCAGTTTCGGCGTCGTGAACATGCACTTCACATTCTCGTGCGCGCGCAGGATAGTGAGCGCCTGGTCGATCACGTGCGTCTTGTAGCGTTCCATCATCTGCATGTCGCCCGCCTTGACCAGCTTGATCACCCAGCGCGGGTCGAGATCGACGCAAAACGAGATGCCGCCGCGATGCTGCGCCAGGTGCTCTACCGCCAGCCGCAGCCGCCGCGGACCGCTTGGCCCGAGCATCAGCCAGTCGGCGCCTTTCGGAAAGTACTTCTCCGGTAGCGTCTCGCTGAACATCTCGTAGTCGATGCGGAAGTCCTCCATCTGCACGCGTGATTTCGGAATGCCCGTGGAGCCGCCGGTCTCGAACACGTACACGGGCTTGCCGGCATAGCCTTTCGGCATCCATCGGCCCACCGGCCCGCCCCGCAGCCACTCGTCCTCGAAGAATGGGAACTTGTTCAGGTCCTCGTAACTCTGGACCTCCTGGCGCGGATCCCAGCCGAGTTGCTTGGCGTAATCCAGCCAGAACGGCGTGCCGGTCTCCGGGCTGAAATGCCAGGCGACCACGTCGCGAACCTGGGCATCGAGTTTCTCGCGGGCAGCTTTGACCTTCTCTTGCAGGCCCGTTTCCGTACTATAGGTGGCGTTAGGCATCTCTTTAATCGAGTATAAGAGAGGAGGGTCGCGAGATGGCGTCGAAGGCGGTGGTTCCGCTGTTGCTGATGGGGTTCGCGATGAGCGCGCAAACGGATTGGGAAGGCCGCGTCCGGCACGGTCACGCCGATAGCGGCGGCGTGAAGATTCATTACGCCAGTCTCGGCGAAGGTCCGCTGGTGGTGATGATTCACGGCTTCCCCGACTTCTGGTATTCATGGCGCTACCAGATGGAGGCGCTGGCGAAGAATCGCCATGTCGTGGCGATCGATCTCCGGGGCTACAACCTCAGCGGCAAACCGCCGGGCATCGAAAACTACGATATGAAGCTGCTCGTCGGCGACGTTCTCGCTGTGATCCGGCATTTCGGACAGGAGCGCGCCACCATCGTGGGCCACGACTGGGGCGGCGCTGTCGCCTGGTCGGTCGCGCTGTTCGCGCCGCAAGTAGTGGAGCGGCTGATCGTCGTGAACTTGCCGCACCCCCGTGGCCTTACCCGCGAGTTGGCCGGCAACCCCGAACAGCAGAAAAACAGCCAGTACGCCCGCGAGTTTCAGAAGGAAGACTCCCACCTCCGGCTCACCGCCGATGGCTTGGCGAAGTTCCTGCCCTTTCGCGACGAAGCCGAACGCCAGAAGTACATCGCGGCGTTCGAGCGTTCCAGCTTCGAAGCGATGATGCACTACTACCGTCGCAACTACCCCCGCGAGCCCTACACGGCCGGTGCCGGGGATCCGCCGAAAGTGCAGGCCCCGGTCTTGCTGTTCCACGGCCTGAAGGACTGGGCGTTATTGCCCGGCGCGCTGAACAACACCTGGGAGTGGCTCGAAAAGGACTTGACGCTGGTGACGATCCCCAACGCCGGCCACTGGAGCCACTGGGACGCCTCCGATCTGGTCACCCGGACAATGGTCAACTGGCTCGCCGATTGATTCGATTCGTGGCGCACGCACTTATGCGTGCCGCATCCACACTCGTGTGGACGCTTCGACTTTCTACGTTTTCGGCGCTGCTTGTACTGATGACTTGCTGAACCATAGCCCCGCACGTGAGGGCGGGGACATAGGGCGGGGACATCTCTATTCGACATCGGCCCCTTTGAACCTGCGCCTTGCGCCGTGTCGGATGTGCGGCACTTCAACCTGCTTCTGCTTTCCCAGCACGCGGTAAATTGCGCGGTAGATATGCGGCTTGTTGCCGTACAGCAAATGTCTGAACTTGTCACTCTCCGGCGTCACCGGGCACCGGTTCGGCCGCCCTTCCAGGCTGAGGATCGCCTCCTTGAGCCCGCGATACCATTTCAGGGCCGCGCCGGAATCCTCAGCGTTGATCTGCAGGTACAGGAGGGCAAGATCGCACTCGGCGCGGGCGGTGAGGTTAACGAGGAATGCCATGCGTGGCTTCGAAGTCCGCGAAAACCTCTCTCGCGGGCCGGACCTTACCTTGTTTGGCGCCCTCCAGGCCCTGACGGATGCCTTCCTCCAGATCGGCACGGGCGGCGGTGTCTAGCAGGCGCTGGTAGACTTCGGCGTCCTGCACGCCGCCGCCTTCCCCTTCACGGTCAGCACTACGAGCTTCACCCTCCTATTCTGCGCCTAGTGGGTTGCCTCCATCCAGAACCTCCGGTAATAGATCCTCCCTGGTCGCCCAGCGTTTACCTTCGCGCTCGGGATACGGCGCTACCGCCAACTGCACGGTCCGCAACCCGTCGGACCCCCTCGCAACCGGGTTCATTCTCCGGAAGGCGGACTTTTCGGGATCTGGCCGGACGGCCGAATGAAAGACCACCGTGACGCTGAGACAAGATCGGAGTCCGTGAGGTGCATGCCAGGAGTGTCGCTGACATGCGCGCTCGTTCGCGAAGGATGGCCGATTCAGCAATCGACGCTGATCGACGCTGATGATCAGCCTCGCGGCCAGCGGCCTTGACCCAGATATGTACGTGAAGGTGAGGCCCTTCTTGATTTTGCCAAGCTCACGTCCAATCCGATGACGGGCCTCCACCGTAAGCATGTCTCCTGGACGTATTCTGGGAGGCGATGTTGCTCAAGTCATCAAGGGCCTTCGCCAAACCGTCACCAAACGCCGGCTGATTGGAAGCAAGAA
>CAYPUQ010000365.1:0-6433 GCA_964413655.1 uncultured Solibacteraceae bacterium
AGAATGCCGTCAAAACTCAGATCTGGATTGCCGTGGCTGTTTACGTCCTGGTCGCCATCCTGAAGAAGCGACTGGGACTCCAAACCAGCCTTCACGAAATCCTACAGGTTCTGAGCCTCACGCTGTTCGAACAAGTGCCCATTTTGCAGGCCTTCGGAGAGTTGGAGTCCCAAGAAAAATCCCACTCATTTTCTAACCAGTTGACTCTATGGGACTTATAGCCGGATAGCAGTGGCCGGGAGTAATGACCGTCTTGCCGCCCTTCCACTGCCGGACCACGTCGAGCGCCTCATTCACGGCGGCCAGGGGAAACCGGTGCGTGATCTCTCCGGCGAACAAGGAACCCCAGTGCGGGTTCTCGAGTAGCCGTAACGCCTTGTCGACGTGGCGCGGCTCGAATCCCCACGACCCGTGAATTTCGAGTTGCTTCCGCGTGATGGTATGGGGATTGAAGTCGATGTTGCCGGCGTTGGCGTACTGGCCGAGCACCAGGAACTTGCCGCCGTCGCGGCAGAGTTCGATGCCTTCGTTGACCGCGTCCGGGTGACCTACACACTCCACCACCACATCGGCGCCGAAGCCGCCCGTCTCGCGTAGAACTGCCTTCCGCCGATCTTCCACACCGCTGCGGCCGACATCTACAACCACGTCGGCGCCGAACTTGCGCGCTAATTCCACGCGATGGGCCGGTCCGCCGATCGCGACGATCCGCCCCGCCCCAGCCTGCTTCGAGACCGCCAGTGCTGCGAGACCCACCGGACCAGTTCCTTGAATCACCACCGTGTCGCCCCACACGACCGGACAGCGTTCCAAACCATGAATCGCCGTTGTCAGCGCGCACCCCGCGCCGACGACGGACGCCGTGGCGAGCGACTCGGGCAGTTTGAAAATCGCCGTTCCCGCTCGCAGCACGATTCGTTCGGCGTAGCCGCCGCGCAAGTGCGGCGCTTCATCCGCGCAGTACGAAATGCCGTAGGCCTTCCGCCCCACACACCTCGTGGGCTGGCGCTTCACGCGGCAGTAGAAACACTCGCCGCACGCGATGGAACTCGCCCAGGTGACGCGGTCGCCTTCCGCCAGGGGTTGGCCGCGCCAATCGCGATCCAGCCCGCTTCCTAGCCGTTCCAGCCGCCCCGCGCTCTCGTGTCCTAAAACCACCGGAAGCGGGATTGGAAGCTGGCCCAGCCAGAGATGGACATCGGTGCCGCAGATGCCGGCCATCTCGACCCGGGCGATGGCCTCGCCAGGCTGCAGCGATTCGGGTAGTGGATATTCGCGGACCTCCAGCGGCGCTTCGTAGCGTACCAGGACCGCGGCTCTTGCTTTGCTCATTTAAGTTCTCTCGCGCACCAGGCGAACAGTAGCTGCCACTCGGCGCGCTGGATTTTAATCGCGAGCCGCTCGGCTTCGGAGCCCGTCGCGAGTCGAGCGCGTTCGACGAAGTCAATAAAGGCGAAGGGATCCCACGCAGCGCCCGTCCGAAAACCGGCGCCCGGCTTGGCGGCGGCAAGCGCCGCCGCGGCTTGGGCCAGCGCGGGGAAGACCGGGTGTTCGCCCACGCGGCGGAACCAGTACGACGAATTGCCCGGGTCGGGCTCCTGCCGGTGCATGACGCCATGCCAGAAACTACCCTCGGCGGTCGCAATATCCTGCGATAGCGCATGCGACTCGTCCAGGCAAGAGAAATACAGCCACAAGCCGCTGAACGCCGCTTCCGGGTGCGCCGACCGCGGAAAAACCGCGCGCGGCGAAGTAGCGCGAAGCTGCCGCGCGGCTTCTTCGCTGGAGCAAGTGCCGTGAGCGAGTGGCATCAGGCGCTGACCGCCGCCGTCCAGCGCGAGGATAACGGCGGCACGCTCTCCATAAGCGGAAGCGTCGAATTCAAACGGCGGCATGTCAGGACCGTGCACTCAGAAAACTTACCATATCAATGTGAGGCCACATCGGACCGCGCTGGTGTTCTCGGCGGGCGGAATGTTCGGCGCCTGGCAGGCCGGCGCTTGGATGGCATTGGCCGAACTGGTTCAGCCGGATGTTGTGGTGGGCGCTTCGGTCGGATCGCTCAACGCCTGGATGGTGGCCGGCGCGACGCCTCCGGAACTGCTTGCGCGCCGGTGGCTGGAACTCGACCAGTTCGCCCATCCGCGCTGGCGGATGCCGCGCCGCCCGCTCGGCGGGTGCATCGACACCGCCGGACTGGAAACACTAATTCGGGAAGCATGGGAGACAGTGCGGCCGGTAACGCCCGTCGGGATCACGACCACCGAACTGCCATGGTTCCGGCCTGTCCTGCACCGGGACGCTGACATCACTTGGCGGCACCTCATGGCGTCGTGCGCCGTGCTCGGCCTCCTGCCGCAACAGCGGCTCGATGGCCGGCTTCACTCCGATGGCGGTCTACTGAACGCCGTGCCAATCTGGGCCGCGGCGGCGATGGGCGCGACGCGAATCCTCGCGCTGAATGTGATGCCGCGATTGCCGGCGCCGGTGCGGATACCGCTTCTCGCCCTGCGGCGGGTGCGCAGCGCACGGGAATCCGGCCGCCAGGCCGCCGTCCTCGCCGTGGCGCCGGTGGCGCCGCTCGGCGGCTGGCGGGAGATCGCGGCGTGGTCGCGCGGCCGGACGGAACGTTGGATCGAGGACGGCCAGACCACTGTCCGGCGTCAACGAGATTGCATAGAACAATTTTTATATGATATGTTCTATCTGAGCTGACCTCTACTATGTCACGATATCGCATACACCGAATGAAGGACTCCGCCCGGCAGCATTTCCGCTGGGCTCCCCATGCCTCCGGCGCCGCGGCTGTCAAGCCGAAAGACTATGAATTGGGCGGGGAAGTCGAGGCGGCCACGCCGTACGCTGCCTGGGCGGCGCTGCACGACACCGCGGAAGCGTTGTGCGTCGGCGACATTCTCGAGTCCGAAAATGGAACCGTCTGCATCTACAAATACGTCGGATTCGATGAGGCCACATGGGTACTGCCAGAAGTCAAATCCGGCCTGGAGCGCATTCCGGCCGCGGCGGGGCCGCCGCGGGCCGGCGCAGAGGCCGAGTAGGCCCTACCCACGCCGGGGTTTTTCCGGCTATGATAGGCAGAAGTATGGACCCCCACTCAAATGGGGATGTACGGATTAACAGTTTCGCCTTGGTCACGTACGTTCCGGACCCGCTAGGCGAGTTCCTCGACTTGATGCGCCGGGAACTGGAGCCGGGATCGAACGGGCCCCGTGCTCACGTCACGTTGCTTCCGCCGCGCCCGATATTAGTGACCGAGGAAGAAGTGTGCCGAGAAATCGCGGCTGCCAATCTGTCCATCCCGCATTTTCGCATCGGCTTTGGCGAGGTGCGGATTTTCCCAACATCTCACGTGATCTATCTGGAGGTAGACCAAGGATGTCATGAGTTGGAGCGCATTCACCTTGGTCTGAACCACGGCGCGCTGGCCTTCTGCGCCCCTTGGCCGTATCGTCCGCACCTGACCGTTGCCCAGAATTTGAGCCGGCCGCAGGCGGAAGAGATCGCCGCTTGCGCCGCAGAACGGTGGGCGGCCTGGAACGGCCCACGATCGTTTCTCGTGGAGAAGGTCACGTTCGTTCAAAACACCCTTAGTAATCAGTGGCTGGATTTGAAGGAGTTCCACCTGCCAGCCCTCGTGGGCGTTCGTTAGCTGGCAGCCACTCCCGCTACCCGAACAAGCCGATCTGTTTCTCCTTGTCCGGTTTGGCGCCCCGGCCCTTGGTCGCACCGATCGCCGCCACCACGCGAAACTCCTTCAACGAGGCCCGAGGTAGGAAAATTCGTTGGTTGTTCGTGTCCGGGTCCGGCGGGCTGAGCGTAAATCCTTCCGGCTCAACGCTAAGAAGGTCGTTTGTCATCACGCCCTCGATAAAATCGTTGTCGCGGAACTGCGCCCGAACCCACAACCCGGGCGTCTTCGGCCGAGTGTGATACAGCCGACGCTCCTGAAACAGCGGACTGCCATCGAAATCCCGAACAAAACAAACCACTTTGATTTCCCGGTAGGAAACGATGCTCACCGTTCCCACCGGGCTCAGCAGTTCGATACCCGCCGCCGTGAGCCACGTCGACGGATTGACGAACCCGCTCAGCGATTCCCGTTCATAGCGGTACAGTACAACCTTCTTGGTGGTGGAACCCGCCAATCGCAAATCCTTGTGGCCGAGAATGTTTCAAACAATTTTGAGGCTATTGTATCATTGGATCGGTGTACCCTGAGGTGATTCATGGCTGATGCTACCGCCCTGGCGGCCCAAGTCGTGGCGTTCCTGGACCACTGCCGAATTGAAAAGGGGCTGGCCCACAACTCGGTCGCGGCGTACGCGAGAGATCTATCCCGTTTTCAGCAGTTTGTCGAGGAGAATTCAGGTAGCTCGGAAGAAGAACTCGTGCGCGGCCACCTCGACCGCCTGTATCGCGAAGGATTATCCAGCCGTTCCATTGCCCGCCACCTGACGACTTTGCGTGGTTTCTTCGCCTTTCTCCTGCGCGAGGGAAAAATCGGCGCCGAACCGGTGGACGGGATTCCACTGCCACGCCATTGGCGGTCTCTGCCTAAGCGGCTGAACCTCCAGGATATTGAACGCTTGATCGAGGCGCCCGACACCGGCACTCCGCGTGGCCGGAGGGACCGGGCGATGCTTGAACTGTTGTTTGCCTCGGGCCCCCGAGTTTCCGAACTGTGCTCCATCGGGCTGCGCGATATCGACCTCGGAATGGCCGTCTTGCGGGTTACCGGCAAAGGCAATAAGCAGCGGCTGGTACCGATCGGCAAAACGGCGCTGCAGGCTGTGCGTGACTACTTGGAGTCGGCGCGCGGTTTGCTGCTCAAGGGCAGATCCAGCCGGTACCTGTTCGTTACGTCGCGCGGCGGTCCGTTGACCCGCCAGGCCTTCTGGAAGCTGATTGGCGGCTACGGCTGCAAGGCCGGAATCGGCCAACCGCTGACTCCGCACCTGCTGCGCCACAGCTTTGCCACCCATCTGCTGGAGCGCGGGGCCGATCTCCGTAGCGTGCAGACCATGCTCGGCCATGCGGACATATCGACCACCCAGGTCTATACGCACGTGCTGCGTGCCAGACTTCGCGAGACCGTGGACCGGCACCATCCACGGGGAGGGAATTAGAGAGAGAGAACGATGTCATGAGCGATTACATGTTCATGTTGGAGAGCCACCTGAGCCCGGAGCAGAACCGGGTCGTGTCGCTCGTCCAAGCTGCCGCCGATAAGGCCAACCTGACGATTTTTCTGACCGGTGGCGCTATGCGCGACATGCTCGGTGGGTTTCCCATCCGCGACCTCGACTTCACAATCGAGGGTAGCGCGACTAAACTCGCCCAAAGCCTTGTGCGCCATGCGGGCGCCGAAGTTGTCGCTACCGACGATGTCCGCAAGTCCGCCGAGTTGGTGTTCCCGGGCGGCGTGACGGGCGAAGTCGCCATGGCGCGGCAGGAGCGGTACCCGAAGCCCGGCGGTAAACCCGTGGTGAAGCCGGCGACGATCCACGAGGACCTGCGCGGACGCGACTTCACCGTCAACGCGATCGCGCTCTCGTTGAGCAAGGCCTCGCGCGGGCTGCTTCTCGATCCGAATAACGGCCTCGACGATTTGCATCGCCGCGAACTGCGGGCTACCGGCAACTACGCGCTCTACGACGATCCGGCGCGCCTCATGCGGCTGTTGCGGCTGAAAGTTCGCATGAGCTTTGAGATCGAAGAGCGCACCCGCAGTCAGTACGAAAACGCCCGGGCGGCGGGCCTGGAAGCGAAAATCTCCATTCGCACTCTCCTGGCCGAACTACGCCAGATGGCCAACGAGCCGGACCCCGGCACTCTCATCGAACTGCTGGATCGCGAGAAGCTACTGACGCTGTTCTCGCCCGCGCTCACCGGCGCGAAACTCAACCTGGCTGCTCACGCCAAGCTCCACAAGTACAGGCAGATGATTCCTTTCGGCGTCGATTTTCACCTGAACAACCTGGGTGTCTTTCTGTACTTCTTGTGCGATAAAATGACGCCGCGCGAGAAGACGGAGATGATCAAGCGGCTCGGGATGGCCAAGAAAGATGTCGAACTTTGGCAGAAGCTCGACACACGGTCGAAGAAGCTAGAGGAAACACTGAAGTCCGCCAAGTTGCACCGTGCTTCGGTGGTCTACGAAACCTTGCAGAAGGCGGAAGGCGACCAGATTCTTTACCTGTTGATGAAATCGCCCGAGCGGATTGTCCAGGATCGCATCAAAAACTATTTGCAGCGTTACCTAATGGGCGCGCTGGAGATCACCGATCGCGATGTCGAGCAACTGGCCGGTGTGATGCCGGACGACCCGAAGTTCGCGCAAGCCAAGCATGACCTGATCGCCGCGAAACTCGATGGCCGGCTGCGGCGCCCCGAGCCGCCGCCCGAGCCGCCA
>CAYPUQ010000366.1:0-6400 GCA_964413655.1 uncultured Solibacteraceae bacterium
GGGCGAGGCCCACGCGGCATTGGTTGGAAAGGAGTTCGCCGACGGCCCGGACGCCACCGGCGCGCGAATCCGCTCGCGGCTGGCGGATGGGCCGGCCGTGCTGCACATAGCAGCACACCTGGTGCCGGACCCGGCGTCTCCCGGCGACGTGCAGATGGCGCTGAGCCTGACGCCTCGCGGCGAGCCGGAACTGCTGGGAAGCGACTCGGTTCGAGCCTGGCGCGTGCCAGGCTCGCTGGTCGTGTTGAGCGGTTGTTCGTCGGGGTCGGGACGAAGTCTGCCGGGACAGGGACGGAGTGGGTTGACCCGGGCGTGGCTGGAAGCGGGGGCTAGCGGGGTAGTCGGAACACACTGGCCGATTGTGGACAGTGGCGGAGAACTGCTGCGTCAGTTCTACGAGACGTTGGCCGCGTCTGACGCATCGGCGGAGGCGGTGGAGATCGCCCTGCAGAGCGCGCAGACGGCGATGATCCGATCCGCGACGTCTCACGCCAAACCTGTATTTTGGGCATCGTTCTTCGTTTTAGGAAAGAAATAGTGGAACAATGGCTGGAACAGCAACGAAACTCGTTAGAGACCCAGTCGGGTCGCAGAACGGTACGGCCATGGCGTCGCCCGGCCTAGGTCCGGTCGATCCCGGCGCGAACCACCCCCCTGGCTCGCCCGAAACCGGCGGAGAGTATTCCCGCTGGGTTCACCTGGTGCAGAGCATCCAGTCCGGCGAAGAAGAGGGGATGGAGGAACTGTATGGTCTATTCTCCGGCGGCATCCGTTTCTATCTATGCCGGCAGTTGGGACCGCAGGAACTGGAAGATAAGGTACACGATACGTTTCTGATCGTCGTGCAGGCGATCAAGCGCGGCGATCTGCGCGAGCCGGAACGGCTGATGGGATTCGTGCGAACGGTGGTGCGGCGGCAGGTGGCCGCCTACATCGACCAGGCCGTTCAGAACCGGCGGGATCGTGCCGATCTCGAGACCGGTACGCGTGTCGCCGACACGCGCGTGAATCCGGAGGACCGCGCGATCCGGCGCGAAAGAATCGGCATTATGCGCGAAGTCCTCGACAGTATTTCCGAGCGCGACAAAGAAATTCTAATTCGTTTTTATATAAAAGAACAAAGCCAGGAAGAAATCTGCCGGGAAATGAATTTGTCGGACACTCAGTTCCGGTTGTTGAAGTCGCGCGCTAAGGCCCGTTTCGGTGAGTTGGGAAAGAAAAAGCTTTTACAGCGCCCGCTGGCGCGAATTTTTCGGAGAGAATCCAGTGGTTCCACCGACTAGTACTTCGGGAGAAGGAGGTGATAATGATGAGTAGCCATGGCAAGCCGGAAGGCCTAAAGGAATGGGTGGCAGCGATGGAACACGTCCCCGAAGATAGCCTGGAACTCTACTCGATGGGACGGCTGCCGGAAGCGGAGTTGGAAGGTGTCGAGGAACACCTCCTGTTGTGCGAGGTTTGCCGATCGCGTGTTGAAGAACTCGACGAATTTATTCGAACATTCCGCGAGACCGCGCAGGTGGTTCCGGTCCGGGCGCAATCCGGCAAACAGCAGAAGCGACTGCTGAAGCGGTTGGTGGGCGGATGGACTCTCTGGCGGCCGGCGTACGGACTGGCCGGCGCGTTGGCGGTGCTGTTGGTGGTGGTTGCAATCCGCCAGCCGGCGCCGGAACCCGGGCCTGTGAGCGAGATTCATCTGCAGGCGATGCGCAGCTCCGAAGTGGTCGAGGCGAAGGCGAACACACCGTTGAATCTGCGGCTCGACCTGTCGATGCTGGCGCCGCATCCGGCGTACGACGTCCGGATAGCGGATTCGCGCGGCGCGGTCGTCTGGCGGTCTTCCGTCACACCCAGGGGCGAATACGCGATAGCGAATGTCGGCGGCGGCCTGCGCGCCGGGCAGTACTGGGTCCGGGTTTATTCGGGCGCTGGCACATTGTTGCGGGAATACTCACTACGGGTGCGGTAGCGGCGGTCCCATGCTGGGAGCCGCCGAGCAGTAGGCGTCCAGTTTCATCACATCGACGATGACGTGTGACTGCTCGACGAGAGGGATCGACCGGCCGTCGGGGAGATGTAGAGGTCCCGTCCCGTTTCCCACTCGGCACTTTGGAGGGACCACGGGCCAGGCGAAAGGTTAACTCCGCCGCTTCGCCCCCGGCGGAAATCTGCAAGACTTGCTGGACACCCCCGATGTCGATCCCCGGGAAGTCCTGATAGGTGGAGGTCGCCGAGTGCCGACGCCCAGCCCCGACGGTCGGACCTCCTGACCTCCATGGAAATCAGCTTGAGTCGGGTTGATAGATGTGGCGCAATTCGGTCCCGGGAAAAACCGTCTCCGTCGCGGTGAGGTCGGCGCATAGGAGACGGACCGCCTCATCGTGGATGTTCTGCGCCAAATGGTGGAGCCGAACCGTCGCGGGCGAGGGTCGCGCAGCACTGCCGGCCATGCTCGTTTCCGCGCGATAGGCGATCATTTTGATCGTGTCGATGAATGAATCCGCCTCGCGCCCGATCGTGGCGTCCAGTTCCCGCCGGGCCGGGTTCACGACCGAAACGTTCGCAGGAACCGGCGTGGTTCCGTATTCGATTAACCGATCTAACCCAAAGTGTTCGCGCATCGGTAGAGGTTTTCCTGCGTCCACCGCGCAAACATCACCGCCGCCAGCCGCTCCCGGCTCAGCACCCCGGTTTGCGCTCAGGACCGGCACCTGCCTGCCCGACTCGGTGAGCTTGCCTACCTCGCGCACCGCCAGTCCGTTGGCCAGTTCCGTCGCTCGTTCGGCCAGCCACAGTGTGACCGTCTGGCCCCCTGCCAACTCCACCGGCCGCGCCGCGAACTCCGCCACCGGCCAGTCCGGCCCCGGAAACTTGTGATACGTCACTACGGCGATCCCCTGCTGCTCCAGTTCCGAGAAGAATGCCGGGCTGTAGCCCTCGCGGTCGGAAACCAGCGTGGACCGCGGCGGCCGCGCGTTCGCGGCCATTCCCGGACGGTGCGCTTCCGAAACCGGCGCCTGGGCCTCCAGCGACGGCACCAGTTCCGTGCGCAGCGGCGCAATCAAGCCTGGATCCACCGCCTGATTGACGTAACAGAACGGCTGGGCGTCCATGGCGTTGATCCATTAGTCGGTCGTCGCCGGCGGGCAGAGCCGCCGGCGCGGCACATAATGCCGCGGCCAGACCCGTCATCCACTCCGTGGCACAGCCAAGCCAGCCTCCTGCGCAAACCGCGCACTTCCGGAATGCGGTCTCAGCCCAACAGATTGCCCCACTCCCCCGCCGTGCTGTAGCGCAGTTGCTTGATCGAGGCGATCCGCGCCAGCGCCATCAACGCCAACAACAGAAAGATGCCCTCGATCCCGTAGTAGCCCTTCGGCAGTTCGTGCAACCGCCGCGTGTGCCGCAGCAGCTCCGGTTTTGACGGTCGTGCCGACATACACGTCTTACCCACCCGAACGCGCCGCGCGCCAGAGTCGCGGACCGATGAACCGGCGGTTGTCGTCGCCGAGAAGGGGCAGAGCCGCCTGATCTACTTCCCAGGCGACATCGAGCGGACGGCCTGGCGCTCCGGCAACACCGGCGTAAGCCAACTATTGCAGAACTCCGTCCGATGGATTCTCCGCGGCAAGTCGCCGGTGAGAGTCGAAGGCGACGGTGTGGTCGAACTGTTTGCTTGGGAAACCGAGCCTGGTTTCGCGGTTCAAGTCTTGAACTATGAAGTCGCTGCGATCTTTCTGCTGTCGGGACTTCCATTTTCACCGTCTGCGGCCCGATCGGGTAGTCGACGACCTGCGGGACGGTGAACTCCACCGTCGTTCCACTCTGCCGGAACCTCACAGTGGATTCGGCGCGCAGCAACTGTACGCGACGCCCTTGTGCCGGCTTAGCCACGATCACCTTCGGGAGCCGGCACGCTCGGCACGGTAAGATTCCAAGGAACGGACCAACAACGTCAGGAATCATCCATGGAGATCATCAAGCCCGGAATCCAGCGCCTCTTCGAGAACGACGCCGAGACGGCGGCGGTCGTCACCGGCATGCTCGTCGACCTCGAAAGGAACGGCATGGACGCCGTGCGCAAATACAGCCGCCAATTCGACGAGTGGGACCCGACGAGCTTCGAACTCACGCCCGCCGAAATCGACGAAGCCATCGGCCGCCTCTCCGAACAAGCGATCCGTGACACCGCCTATTGCCAACAAAACGTACGCCGCTTCGCCGAAGCCCAGTTGCAGACTCTGCTGCCGCTCGAAGTCGAGATCCGCCCCGGCGTGATCCTCGGCCACCGCCACATCCCCGTGAACTCGGTCGGCAGCTACATCCCTGGTGGGCGCTACCCGATGTTCGGTTCGGCACAGATGAGCATCATCCCGGCCCGCGCCGCCGGCGTGAAGAAGATCGTCGCGTGTACGCCGCCGGTGAAGGGACAGGGTTGGTACCCCGCCACGATCAACGCCATCCACCGTGCCGGCGCCGACCGCATCTTCGTTCTCGGCGGTGTGCCCGCCATGGCGCTGATGGCCCTCGGCCTCGACGGAGTCGACCCGGTCGATGTCCTCTGCGGCGCGGGCAACCGCTTCGTCGCCGAAGCCAAGCGCCAGTTGTTCGGCCGCTGCGGCATCGACCTGCTCGCCGGACCCACTGAGATTCTCGTCATCGCCGACGATGAGGCCGACCCGTCGCTTGTCGCCTGCGACCTCCTCGGTCAGGCCGAGCACGACCCCAACAGCGGCGTCTGTCTCATCTGCCTCAGCGAGGACTTCGCCCGCCGCTCGATCGCCGAACTCGAGAGACAACTCGCCGTTCTACCGACCCGCGAAGTCGCCGCCCTCGCCTGGCGCGACCATGGCATCGTCTACGCCGCCGGCAGCAAGGAAGAAGCGATCACGCTCAGCGACCGCTACGCACCGGAGCACCTCGAACTGCACGTCCGCGATATCGACTTCTACTTCCGGAACCTGACCAATTACGGCTCGCTCTTCATCGGAGAGGAGACCACCGTCGCGTATGGCGACAAGACCATCGGCACGAACCACATCCTCCCCACCAGCCGCGCGGCTCGGTACACGGGCGGCGTCTGGGTTGGCAAATTTCTCAAGACCTGCACGTACCAGCACATGACCCCCGAAGCCAGCATCGAAACCGGCGAGGTCACTGAGCGCCAGTGCGTCCTCGAGAACATGCTCGCGCACGCCATCACCGCCCGCGTGCGCGTGGACCGCTACCGAAGCGGCGTCCAACCCTCGAAACCGTAACGCCCCTCGGAGAAGCGCGTGGACATCCTCATCATCCTATTGTCGCTGTCCTTTCTGATGTTCGTCGCGTATCGCGGCTTCAGCGTCATCCTCTTCGCTCCCGTGGCGGCCTCGCTGGCGGTCTTGCTGACCGATCCCTACCTGGTTCTGCCATTCTTCTCCGGAATCTTCATGGAGCGAATGGTAGTGTTCGTCAAGCTATACTTTCCCGTCTTCCTGCTCGGCGCGGTTTTCGGAAAGCTCATCGAGATCTCCGGCTTCGCCCGCTCGATTATCCAGGCCGTCGTCCGCGTCGTCGGCCCCGGCCACGCGATTCTCGCCATCGTCGCCGTGTGCGCCATTCTCACCTATGGCGGTGTGTCGCTGTTCGTGGTCGCTTTCGCTGTCTACCCGTTCGCCGCCGAAATGTTCCGTGCCGCCGTGATCCCGAAGCGGCTCATCCCGGCCACCATCGCCCTCGGCGCGTTCACCTTCACCATGGACGCGCTGCCCGGCTCCCCGCAGATCCAGAACATCATTCCGACGACGTTCTTTCAGACCGATGCCTGGGCCGCGCCGTGGCTCGGTCTCGCCGGCGGACTATTCGTCTTTCTCCTCGGTATGACGTATCTCGAATGGCGCCGCCGCGCCGCGTCCCGGGCGGGAGAAGGCTACGGCCAGGGCCACCTTAACGAACCGCCGGCGCCGTCCGGCGAGAAGCTGCCGCATCCGCTGTTGGCGATCTTGCCGCTGGTGATGGTGGGCGTGCTCAACAAAAGCTTCACAGTCCTGATTCCGCGTGTCTACGGCGCAAGCGTCGATCTCGGAGCAGCCGGTGCCGCGCCTGTCGAGGTCGACAAACTCACCGCGATCTGGGCCGTGCAAGGCGCGCTGCTCGTCGCTATCCTGGCTGTCGCGGCCACCTCCTTCCGCAAAGTGCGCGCGGCGTTCACGAGTTCCACACACACCGCCATTGGCGGCGCGATGCTGGCCACACTGAACACGGGCTCTGAGTACGGCTTCGGCGCGGTAATCGCTGCCTTGCCGGGCTTCCGCGCCGTGAGCGACTTTCTCGCGGTCACCGTTCGCGATCCGCTGCTGAACGTCGCCGTCACCACCAACGCCCTGGCCGGCATCACCGGTTCCGCCTCGGGTGGCATGAG
>CAYPUQ010000367.1:0-6378 GCA_964413655.1 uncultured Solibacteraceae bacterium
TTCCCGACATCTTCGTAACCAACTTCTCCGACGAACTGAACACTCTCTATCGCAATGCCGGTGGATTGCAGTTTGACGACGCTTCGGAAAGGGCCGGATTGATGTCGGGCCTGAGGCCGCTGGGATTCGGCACGCGTCTGTTCGACTACGACAATGACGGCGACCTCGATATTCATGTCACCAATGGGCACGTCATCGACAACGTAAGCCTGTACCACCCTCAACTAACATACGCACAACGGGACTTGCTCTACGAGAATCTCGGCCGCGGCAGCTTTCGGGACGTGTCCGAGAAGGCCGGTCCCGCGTTTGCTTTGGAGCACGTTGGGAGAGGTTCGGCGATCGCCGATTTCGACAACGATGGCGATCTCGACATTGTTATCTCGAATCTCGGCGAGCGGCCCTATCTCTTCCGTAACGACACTTCGTCCAGCAACCACTGGCTCTCCCTGGATCTGAGCCGCCCCGACGCGCGGGTAGTGGTGACAGCGGGGGGCAGGAAGCAGTACCGTTACGCTACGCGCGTTAGCAGCTATCTATCCAGCAGCGACTCGCGGTTGCACTTCGGCCTTGGCGAATCGCCGGTCGCCGAAAGAGTCGAGATTACTTGGGTCGATGGGGCCAGGCAAGTGCTGGAGAACGTGCGAGGCGGCCGGGTAGTCAAGGTCGCAGTCGACCCATCGCCTCCGGATGCGACGGATCGATCTCGATCGCCCGTTGAAACGAAGCCTTAGCGCCGGCCGGATCGCCCTGATCCACCCGGATCAATCCATCCTCGAAGGCAGCATCGGCGAGAAGCCTCTGGAAGTAGGGAGAACTTAACTGTGGTGCGGCTTCCACTCGGGATAACTCCGCTAGCGCAAGGTCGAACCGGCGCTGCCGGCGCAGCACCTGAGCGAGGCGGAGGCGCGGCTCCGCGCGGTCGGGAGCCATCTCGATAGCTTTCCGGAAGCTAACCTCCGCCTCGCTCAGACGATTGTGGTGCAGGTGGATCGCGCCGGCCGCCACAAACGCCTCGACGCTCGCAAAGGGCGAGGTGAGTACGCGCTCAAGATCCTGCAAAGCGCGACTCTCGTCCTTACGGTCCCACCAGGCCAGCGCGCGGTAATAGTGGACTGGCAGGGCTTCCGGCCCGGCTGCCAAAGCCTGCGTCGTCAATTCGATCGCTTTATCGATCTTGCCCTGTTGCCTCCGAACTTCGCCTAGCAGTGCCAGTAAGTAGTGTTCTCCCGGTTTCTTTTCGAGCGCTTGCTCCAGTTCGCGTTCGGCCTGACTGATCCGCCCAAGATCGAGATCGATCTTCGCGATATAGAAACTTGGCAGGACTTGGCTGAAGTCGAGATCCTTCGCCTGCTGAAACTCGGCCTTTGCCTGCGCTACAACCTCTGGAGTTCCCTTGCCGAGATAAGCTTGGCCGAGCAGCAGATGTACTGTAGCCGACCTCGGCTCCAGCGCCGCGGCCCGCGTCAACTCCCTAATCGCGGCGTCAAGCCGGTTCTCGCGAATCAATTCCGAGGCGTTGTTGAGCAGCCGGTTGTACTCAGGAGTCGCGGTTACCTGAGCAACGCAAAGCAGGATCGCCGGAAGAACAATCACACGAAGGCGATTTTAGCAACTGTTCGTGCCGTTCACTGGGACGTGGAAACCTCACGAACAAACCGGGAACTCCCCGAGCGCCTGGTTCCCCGCGTAGCCCAACTCCTCCAGCAATCCGGCTCGCGAGGTGTAATACCCGTCGGCGGTCAAGTTCTTCACCACGCGGAAGAATTGAACCTCCGGCGGCACATCGGACTTGCCACGGCGTCGAACGGCGCCGCGAGGCTGCGGCTGCGGGGGCGGCATTTCGTCGGCCGCGGCGCAAAGCGGCTCCAGCAGGGTAACTTGTTCGGCCTCGTCGAGTTCGGCGAAACGCCGCCGCCACCGGCGGCGCGATTTGCGGTCCAGCCAGCGCAGGCCGTCGCGCAAGATCTTGCGCACTTCGACGTTCCGTCCGGCTACGTCGTCGATATACGCCGGAACACCGGCCGCTACCGCGCCCGGCGTTTCTGTCTCCGGAATGATGAGATCGGCCAGACGGGTTAAAGCAGTGAACTCGCGCGCGTCGAAAGCTTGCGGCGCTTGGGGCAGAGGGGCCTCGGGCCCCGGCGCGGGATGCGCGTGCTGGCCGTAGAGCTCGTCGGCCGAGAATGGGTAGGCGCAGGTCGCGCCGATCGCGCCAATGATCTTCAACGCCTCGCGCCGGTCGCTCATGCCAGTTCTCCCTTCCTCAAGCGGTCCGCGATGTAATCCGCCGTCCGCGCCGCCAGCGCCATCATCGTGTGCGTCGGATTCTTTTCCGACGCCGAGGGAAATACGCTGCCGTCGACCACGAACAGGTTCGGGATATCATGCGATTGGCACCAGCGGTTCACCACTGAACTCCGCGGATCGGCGCCCATGCGGCAGCCGCCGAGTTCGTGATTCGTCCGTGGCTCGTCGCTGACGGACTGGATCTCCACCCCTGTCGCCTCCAAAATCCGTACGCTCCAGTCCGTCATCGCGCGGAAAATCTTCCAGTCGTTTTCGCTCCAAAAGACGTGCCGCCGCGCCGAAGGCAACCCGTAATGGTCCCTGCGTCCCTCGTCGAGGTCGATGAAGCTCTTCGGATTCGGCAGCATTTCCCCGTACGGCGAAAACGTCAGAAACGCCGGATAGCGCTCCTTCACGGCCTGCTTGTACGCCTTGCCGAACCCCTTAATGGACCGAGCCCAACCGACCGAGCGCCGGTTCTGGTAGTTGAACTGGATGCCGAAGCTCCGCGCGTAATCGCGCTCGCGATCGTGCATGAACGACGGAATGTAGGCGTGATCGAGAAATCCCTCGTCATTAGCCGGCTGGTTTCCGATAAAGTCCTTCAAAAAACACTGCACGCCGCCCGTGAAATGCGGGATGAAATGCTTGCCGAGATGCCCACTCGAGTTAGCTAGGCCGTTCGGATACAGCCGCGACCTCGACATCAGCAGCAGCGCCGCGCTCTGGACGCACGCGCACGACACCACCACCACCCGGCCGCGCACTTCGCCCTCCGCTTTGGTTTCGCGGTTCAAGCAGCGCACGCCGGTGACGCGGTTCTCCGGCGTCACCATCACCTCGTACACGACCGAATCGGGGAAGATGTCAAGATGCCCTGACCGTTGCGCCGGGAATAAGTGCACGTCGGCCGAGTTGTACTTGGCCACCACGTCGCAGCCAGCCATGCAGTTGCCGCACCAGTGGCAGGCCGGACGGCGGAACGCCGGCCGAGTCAGTGTGGCCTTGCGGACGTGGATCACGTTGACGCCGAGTTTTTCCGCTCCGCGCTTCACGGCCAGGTCCGTACACTTCATCGGCGCTGGCGGCTGGAACACTCCGTCGGGCAGATCCTCGATCCCGTCGAGGTTGCCGCACACGCCCACTTCGCGCTCGACGGCGTCGTAATAGGGCGCAAGGTCGGCGTAGTCGATCGGCCAATCCTCGCCGGCGCCCTCATAGGTACGGCCTTTGAAATCGCGCTGGCTGAAGCGCCACGCCACCGCGTTCCACGTCATGGTTTTGCCGCCGATGCCGCGGGCACGCTCGGACTCAAAGCCAGGCTTGCCGGGCTTCATGGTCGGGATGTGGCGATTCGGAAATTCAAACGGAAGGCCGTGCGTGTTGAAGTCGGTGCGCGTGTTGATCCGTGGACCGCCCTCGACCACGGCGACATCCACGCCCTGTCCCGCGAGATGAGCGGCGAGGGTTCCGCCGGAGGCCCCGGAGCCGACTACGACGACGTCGTAAGTTTTGCCCGCCATGGGAATTCTTCAAGAATATACCGGCAGGGACGCGGATCGTTGGTGGGTCCGGCCGGGATCGTATAATCTAAGAACCCATGAAACGTGTGGTCGTACTTGGTGGCGGGCCGGCGGGCGCGTTTGCGGCCGAACGGTTGGCGGCGGCGGGGCTCCGGACGGCCGTTCTGGACGAAAAACTCGCGTGGGAAAAGCCGTGCGGCGGCGGCATCACCTACAAGGCTTACCGCCGGTATCCGTTTCTCATCGACAACGACGCGCCAAAGAAAGTCGTTACTGAATCGTGGCTGGGCGCTCCGCGCGCCGGGCGGGTGCGCATGGATCTCACCCATCCGATGCTGATCTATGCGCGGTACGACCTGAACCATCTGATGCTGCGACGCGCGGAACGGGCGGGAGCGCAAATTGAGAAAACCAGAGTCAACGGGATCGAGCGGCGCGGGCGCGGCTGGACGATTCGAACGCGGCATGGGAATCTCGACGCCGACTACTGCATTGTCGCCACAGGAGCGCGTAACCCCTTTCGCGACGTCGGCACGGCGTGGACTTCCCACGACACCATGTACGCGCTGGGCTATTACGTAGCGTCGAACCGGCAGCATATCGACATCGAATTCCCGGGGGGCCTGGAGGGCTACATCTGGGTGTTTCCGCGGGAGGGACACCTTTCGGTGGGGATCTGCGGGAAGGGCGAACCGGCGCTGAAGCTGCGCGCGCGGCTGGAGCAGTACATGCGGGAGAACGAGATCCCCGTTAGGGACGCTCAGTTCTACGCGCACGTCCTGCCGGCGCTGCATACGCCCTCATGGCGAACGAACCGGGTGTCGGGGGAAGGATGGCTCGCAGTGGGCGACGCGGGCGGGTTGGTGGACCCGGTTACGGGCGAGGGCTTGTACTACGCGATCCGGTCGGCGGACTTGGCCAGCCAGATTGTAGTGGCCGATGCGCAGAATGACACAGGCAAGGCCGAAGCGTACCGTGGGGTTCTCGAACGCGATTTCGGTTACGACCTGTACCTCGGTTCGCTGATCGCGAACCGGGTGTTTTTGGGCAATTTCCTGTACTCTAGTGTGCCGGCACGTATCGTAGAGTTCATCCGCCGGAGTCCGCGCTTCCGCGCGTTGATGCAGGACCTGTTCGCGGGAGTCCAGGGGTACGAAGGCTTGAACAACCGCCTGCTGCGAACGCTGAACGGCACGCTGCACGAATTGTTCGCGTCGTTCCTGGTCCGGCGCATGATTCCGAATCTCAGTCAACTATGAAAACGCAACAATCCGAGGCGCTGCTGGAGCGCGCCAGGCGGGTAATTCCGGGCGGGGTCAATTCCCCGGTACGGGCATTCAAGGGAGTGGGCGGCACACCGCGATTCATCGCGCGCGGGCAGGGTTCGCGCGTTTTCGACGTCGACGGCAACGAGTACATCGACTATGTCGGCTCGTGGGGTCCGCTGCTGTTGGGACACCGTCCGGCGGCGGTGATGGAAGCGCTGGCCGGAGTACTCGAAATCGGCACCAGTTTCGGCGCGCCCACCGAGCGCGAGATCCGTATGGCCGAGCGCATCCGCGAGGCGATGCCGTCGATGGAGATGGTGCGACTGGTGAACTCGGGCACTGAGGCGACCATGAGCGCGCTCCGTGTGGCCCGCGGCTTCACGGGGCGCGAACTGACGGTGAAGTTCGAGGGCTGCTATCACGGGCACGTGGATTCGTTGCTGGTGAAGGCGGGCTCGGGCGTCGCCACGCTAGGCCTGCCCGACACGGCCGGGGTTCCGGCGGCGTTCGCCGAAACTACGGTTGCGCTGCCGTTCAATTCGATCGCTGCGGTCGAATCGGCGTTCGCGAAGCAGGGAGACCGCATTGCCTCGGTAATCGTGGAGCCGGTGGCGGGCAACATGGGGTGCATTCCGCCGGCGCCGGGCTTTTTGGAAGCGCTACGGGAGCTGTGCACGAAGCATGGGGCGCTGTTAATTTTCGACGAGGTGATGACCGGATTCCGCGTTGCGCTGGGCGGGGCGCAGGAACGGTACGGTATTCGTCCCGACCTGACGACCATCGGCAAAGTGATCGGCGGTGGTCTGCCGATCGCGGCGTACGGCGGCCGCGCGGACGTCATGTCGAAAGTAGCGCCGGCGGGGCCCATCTATCAGGCCGGGACCTTGAGTGGCAATCCGCTGGCGGTGAGCGCCGGATTGGCGATGCTGGATTCGTTGATCGGGCATCCAGAGGTCTACGAGACGCTCGAATCACGGACGGCCGCCCTGTGCGCCGGCCCGCCGGAAGGCGTGACGGTCAACCGTGTGGGGTCGATGTTCACGTGGTTCTTCACGGACGAGCCGGTGACGGACTACGAGTCGGCGAAAAAGAGCGATACGGCGCGGTTCGGGCAGTTCTTCCATCACATGCTGGAGCGTGGGGTTTACCTGGCGCCGTCGCAGTTCGAGGCGGGATTCGTGTCGGCGGCGCACACGGAAGAGGACATCGACCTGACTGTGGCGGCGGCCCGGAGCTTCTTCGCTCACGCATCGGCCATAGGGTAGGGTCTAACGAGAAAAATTAGGGTTTTCTCCTTA
>CAYPUQ010000368.1:0-6376 GCA_964413655.1 uncultured Solibacteraceae bacterium
GGGTTGCGCCAAAAGAGCCGCCATGGAGAATCTGGCCCCGCATGACCTCCGCCGGACCTGCGCCCGCCTGTGCCGTGATATGCCCGTTTCTTCTTTCGTACTTTCGACCCTTGGCGGCGGCCTCCTTGACCGCCGCCGATTTTGACGCTCAAAAAGCTCTGCCACGGCGCCACGTGGAGTGGGCGTCTGATCGCCAGTACACCATTTTGGTGCATAATGGTGCTATGAAGATGGCTGAGAAAGCGGTTCGCCAAAGCGTCAGTCTGCCTCCCAGGCTGGCGAAGCAGGTGGGTAGCATGGCCAAGAGTCGAAAGCTGAGCAAGAATCGCATGTTATTGGAACTGATCGAGAACGGCATCGACGCAGAGAGGCGAAAACAGCAGCAATTTTTCGCCCTGGCTGAGCGTTTCCGCAACGAGCAGGATCCGGAAGCGGCCAACCGCCTGGGCGATGAACTTGGCCGAATGGTCTTCGGCGGCTGATGCCGCAACTCGGTCGCTGGGACTAACCTGCCCGAGGGGGTGCGGCGACATCTGATCGAGCGGATGCGTGACCGCGAGATCAGCGTCTCGGATCTGAATCACACTCGCCTCTGGGTCGAGATGCGGCCTGAGGTGCCCGAGGGAGACGGGCAAGGATTTCGGCTCTTTCAAAGTCTGCGGGTAGCGGATCGTACCCAACAGCGTTACTCCGAGGGCAAGTCGTCAAAGGCGAAGCCCTCTGATCATCGCGTTTTAGGCGATTACTACTCGCCTGGTCGCCACAGCGTTTAGCAATCCCGTCGGGCCTCGCACATTGACGGGCGACGCCCAACCCGTGGATGTGTTTACGGCGAGCGAGCCGGAAAGTCCCGTTGTAGGAAATGTGGACACGGCGGGCCCCGATGATCCCATTGACGGCGAAGGGTTCGCCGGAGAAGCGCACAGGCGTACCCACGCCCATCTTGGGTTGGACGGCGGTTGAATTGGACCGGTGGAAAATCCGGCGCGGCGTGCATGAGTTGCTCAGCACGGCGCAGATTCCCTCGCTTGCGCCGATGATTCCTCCGGCGGGCGGGGTGCGCGCCGAAGCGGGCGAACTGGTTCAGAAACCTGCCGGGGCCGGAAGCGTTTGGGCGCTTCGACGGGCGGGGGTCGATCTGCCCGACTTCGATCGAGGGCCTGACGGTGACGACGACGGATTATTCGCTGCAGATGGCGGCAACGGTGACGCGGGCGATGCCGGGCGGTACCCGCAAGCTTCAACCCTTGCACGTGGGACGTGGCGACTCCGCCGGGGCCGGGTGCGCCGCGGGTGTTTGAGGTGAGCCGGGATCCGGAGTAGGATTCCTCTTGGCCTTCATCGCCAAGCTGAGCCAGTTTAACGCTCAATGCGCAAGTTATTGGTGACCGAGAATACCCCGGAGACGCCGTTGGATTTGACATACGCCAGGTTCTTGTCCATCTCGGTCGCGGCCGTACCTTCCAGGAAGACGTTACCGTTCTTAACGATGATGTGGATGCTGGGCACGGCTCTCAAGGCGTAGCGATCCAATCCGGGGGTTCCGTAGATGGCCCGGTAGACGGCGACTCGTATCCGGTCATCGTTGGGAGACAGTGGCAGGACCTCAATCTGGTTATCGACACGATCCACACCCTCGATTCGCTGGACTACTTTCTCGGCGTCCGACTTCAGAGTAGGCCGCGTCACCTGTCCCAGCAAGGTGACCATGCTGCCGTCAACTTTGTATGCAAGATTATCGAAAACCTCATAGTACGGCAGCAATACGAGTTCATGGCGGACTTCCTTCTCCAGCCGCGCCTGGCCTCTTGCGAACAGCTCCGAAGAGCTTTGTGCCCACAGCCCCCCGGCAAGACCAAGGGCCAAAATACCCGGAGCGCATAGGCTTGTTATCAGTTTCATGCAAGAATCCTCTGTTCTCGTGCGTGCATGTTTGAGGCCGAACTCGGCGTCACAGGCCATTTAAGCCCCACTCCAGGCATACATATAGGGGATATACCGTTTAGACGACATATTCCTATCGCAGAGAATGGGGAGCGGGCGTCTCGATCTTTCGCGTGACGTTCCATGGTCGATTGATCAAATGCGGTCAGAACGCCTCGCGCGGCGGCGGCTGCCAGTGCGCATTCTCGCTGCCCAATCGTTGCCACGTTTCAAAGCCCTTCAAGGCAGGGACGCTGATCCGCATCACGGCGCAATCCTTCGGGATTGAAACCCCCGCCGAAAGGCCAGTCGCGTGCTCTCGGTGAACGGTAGTAAAACGTCGTCCTCCGTCAATTCTTAGAGAACGTACACTGGCTGGGCGACAAGAGCAAGAAGAACGCTAAAGGAGCGACATGAAAGACAAAGCAAAACAGAAGATTGATCGCGCGGCCGATGTGGCAAAGAAAACATCTGCCAAGGTCGCCGACAAAACGAAGGACATCGCCCATCGTGCGGGCAAGAAGCTTGAAGCTGGAGGGAAGCGGCTTCAGAATGCATGAAGCGCTCCGGGCAAAGTTAACATGAAACACACGAGGATCATTTTTTCCATTTTGTTCTGTGCCGCGACTGTCATTAGCTACGGACAGAAAACCGACACGAGGACCGAGCCGGATAACACGAAAGTGAACAAACGCGATCGGAACGCGGGCTCGGTAACCGCAGATCAGCAGAAGGAGAATGCGACGGACCGAAAGCTGACCCAGAAGATTCGGCGGGCGATCATGGCGGATAAGTCACTCTCCAGCTACGCCCACAACATTAAGATCATCAGCCAGGACGGGTCGGTGACGTTAAAAGGACCCGTCAACTCTGAGGACGAGAAAAGGACCGTCGTGGCAAAGGCTGTCGCCGCCGTTGGCAGCGCAGACAAAGTGACCGATGAGGTTTCGGTCAAGCGTTAGAGAAGATTTGAAGATTTCGATTCTAAAGGAGTTACAGATGGCAAGCAAAAACACAGCGGTTTTCGGTATTTACGGGAGCAGTGCTCAGGCGGAACAAGCCGTCGATCGCATCCTCGCAGCAGGGTTCTCGAATGACGACATTTCAGTGCTGCTACCCGACGCACAGAGCTCGAAGGATTTCGCTCACGAGAAGAACACAAAAGCGCCCGAAGGCACAGCAGCGGGCGTGACCACGGGAGGCGTCGTGGGCGGGACGCTGGGGTTGTTGGCCGGAATCGGCGTATTGGCCATTCCAGGCCTCGGCCCGTTCATTGCGGCGGGCCCGATTATGGCTTCGCTGGCCGGTTTGGGAGTTGGTGGGGCAGTCGGGGGCTTGATCGGAGCACTGGTCGGCATGGGCATTCCGGAGTATGAAGCCAAGCGGTACGAAGGCCGAGTTAAAGAGGGCGGTGTGTTGTTGTCGGTGCATTGCGACACGGGCGACGATATCTCCAGAGCAAAGGATCTGCTGAAGGCGACCGGCGCCCAAGATATCGCCAGCACAGGCGAAGAAGCAGTCAGTTCGTCTGGTGTGCATACTGCAACCGCTTCGACCAGGGTCTAGCGAGTCCAGCGGGTAGTAGCGTAACGGGCCGCCATCACCGCAGTTGTGATCCGCGGCCCTTCTCAACGCTCGGGTTCGGTGAGGTGGATCAGCGGGCCACCGCCGTGCGCCGCAGCCGGGATCACCCATCCAAGCGCCGGGGGCGGTCCTCGGAAACTAGCACTAGCTGAGGATTCTGGAGGAGTCCTCGCGGGCGCTCATGTATACTATAGGTAGGTTGAAAAGAAGGAGTGGGCGAGAGCCCACTTTTTTATTGCCCGATCCAAGGGCAGGTGGTTGATGAAGACGGCGCTGATCGAGAAAGTGACCGAGATCGTCGACCGGGCCGGACTGTCTGACGGCATCGAAGCCGTCGAAGTGCAGTTCCTCGGCTCCGGCAATAGTCGATTACTGCGCATCTTTATCGACAAGCCGGCCGGCGTTACGCACGGCGACTGCGAAAGGATCTCGCAGTACGTGAGCACGGTTCTCGATGTGGAGGACGTGGTGCCAGGCGGCCGCTACACCCTGGAAGTCAGTTCCCCCGGCGTGGACCGTAAGCTCTCGCGTCCAAAGGACTTTGAGCGCTTCACAGGCCGTCCAATCAAGCTCGTGCTGCACGAACCCGTGGACGGCCGGAAAGTCCACGAGGGCACGCTGAGCTCTTTCCGGAACGGTGTCGTCACTCTGGCGCCGGCCCGCGGTGGGCCTCTTGAGATCCCGCTCGACCAAGTGCAGCGGGCCAACCTCAAGTTCGAGTGGTAAGTCTTCATCTCCCAGGAAAGCAGGAATAAACTTGGCGTCGATCTATCAGTCCATTGAAATCCTCAGCAAGGAAAAGGGTATCGATCCGCAGATCATTCTCGACGCTGTTAAGGACGCTCTATTGGCGGCGGCTCGGAAGCACTACGGTCCGGACGAGGAACTGATCGCCGAACTCGATCAGCGCTCCGGCGGCATTCAGGTTTTCAGCGTCAAGAGCGTTGTCGAGACCGTCGCCAATCCGGCCCTGGAGATGAAGCTCGAACAGGCGCGCCGCCTCGACAAGGACGTGGAACTGGGCGGACAGATCCGCATTCCGATGAACATGGACAGTTTGGGACGCATCTCGGCGCAAACGGCCAAGCAGGTCATTATGCAAAAGGTGCGGGAGGCCGAGCGGGAAAACATCTTCGCCGAATTTTCCGGCCGCGTCGGTGAACTGGTCAACTGTACGGTCAAGCGCACGGAGGGTCAGGATCTGGTTGTCGACATGGGCAAGACCGAAGCCCGGATGCCGAAGAAGGAGCAGTCGCGGCTGGAGAACTTCAGCCTCGGCGACCGGATTCGGTGCGTGATCAAGAGCGTGGAGAAGGCCGGCAAGAACGCCGGCGTAGTTGTTTCCCGTGGGGCTCCCGAACTGGTGATGCGCCTGTTTGAGCAGGAAGTGCCGGAGATCTACGACGGAACGGTGACCATTAAGGGCTGCGCTCGGGAAGCGGGCGAGCGCACAAAGATCGCCGTTTGGAGCCGGGACCGCGACGTCGATTGCGTGGGCGCCTGTGTCGGCATGAAGGGCATGCGGGTGCAGTCGATCATCCGGGAACTGCGCGGAGAGAAGATCGACATTATCGAGTACTCGGAAGATATCGTCACGTACGCCACGCATGCCCTCAGCCCGGCCAAGATCAGCCGCGTCACGATCGTCGATGCAAACGAGAAGCACATAGAAGTGATCGTCGACGATTCGCAGCTCTCGCTGGCGATCGGGAAGAAGGGGCAGAACGTTCGCCTCGGCGCGAAGCTGCTCGGCTGGCGCATCGACATCAAGAGCGAGGAAGAAAAGCGCCAGGAGGTCGAGACGGCGATGGCCCTCGTGGTTCCCGGCGCGCCGGTGGCCGTGTTGGCCGAGTTCGGACTCACGGAAGAGTTGATCGCGCAGCTCACGGCGGCTGACGTCGCGACAGTGGAGAAGCTGGGGTCGATGACGCCCGAAGAGTTGGAACAGACTCCGGGCATCGAACCCGGCCTCATCCCGTCGCTCCAGGCGGCGGTGATTGCCTACTACGCCCAGTTTGAGATGGTTTCCGAGACCGAACCGGTTGCGGCCGAAGGGGCCGCGGCCGAGGGCGGAGAAGTCCCGGTAGCGGCTGAACCTGCCGCTCCCGTGCACGGCGAGAGCGCTGAGCCGGCCCCTCCTTCGGTGGAAGAGCAAACCGAGATCGAAACGGCGGCCGAAGCCGAGCCCGCCGGTGAATTGGACGAGGACTCCGGCCAACTCGCCCAAGCCGCGAAAGAGCCTGAAAATACTGAATCTGATACGATGAAGGATTCAAACTGAAGGGGTAGTGTCGAATCGTCGCGCGATTGGTGCGCGGCCCGCTGGATTTATGAGTAAAATTCGCATCAACGAGTTGGCTCGGGAGTTGGAGGTCAAGCCCAACCGCATTCTCGACCTCCTGCCCGACTTGGGAATCGCCGATAAAAAAACCCACTCCAGCTCGCTGGACGATGATCTCGCGAATGAAATCAGGCGTGTGCTCGCCGGCGGCGGCGCCGGCGCCGAAGAAGGGGAAGAAGAAGCTGTAGCCGTGGAGACCGCCTTAGAAACAGTGCCTGAAGAGCAGTCCGCCGCGGGGCCGGCGGTCGAGCCACCTCCCGCGACTCCAGCGGAACCCGAGAAACCGGCGCGTTCGATCCCGCACGTGACGCGTATTATCGCCGCTCCCCCCGAGCCCCAAGCCGAGGAGACTACCGTCGAAATCCACAAGATTGAGGAAGAACCGCCCGTGCCGGAACCGCGAGTTGCGCCGCAACCGATCCGGCCGCCACTGGCAGGCGGCACTTTGCGCCCGGTGGTGCCTCCTTTAAGCACTAAGCCGTCCATGCCGCTGCGCCCACCCGTTGCGCCGACGCAACCCGTCAAGAG
>CAYPUQ010000369.1:0-1658 GCA_964413655.1 uncultured Solibacteraceae bacterium
GAACCCATTCGGGGATGGGCACGTCTGTTATACTGTTACCCGAGAGGGTGTGTCCGCCGCGCGAGGGCCTGAATGAGCAATCGTCTAAAGTATTCCGTTGTTACCGCTTCCACCGTTTTGCTGGCAGTACTGGTTCTGGGCGGGTCCCAGGGCAAGACCAAAGCCGGGGAGGATGCCTATAAGCACTTTGCGGTCCTGAGCGAGGTCTACTCCTATATCAAGAGTTCCTACGTCGAGGAGCCTGACCTGAAAAGCGTCACTCTCGGCGCACTCAACGGATTGCTCGAGAGCATCGATCCGTTTGCCAGTTACCTCAGCGCGGACCAATACAAGCAGTACCTGAAGGCCCGTGAAACCGCCAAAGGCGAAAGCGGCCTGCTGCTGATGCGACGGAGTGGCTACGTCAGCATTGTCGACGTGCTCCCGGATTCCCCGGCGGCCAGGGCCGGGCTCGATACCCTGGATATCATCGAAGCCATCAACGGTGTCTCGACGCGGGACATGCCGCTTGCCTACGCCGAAATGCTACTTCAAAGCGACCCCGGCAAGAGCGTAGAGTTGACTGTCCTTCGCGTCCGCCAGGGAACCGAATCCGAGAAGATCACGCTGGTCCTTGAACCGCGCAAGATTCCGGCGCTCGCCGCCAGGATTCTCCAGCCGGGCATCGGTTACTTGAAGGTGCCGACGCTCGAAGGAAACGCCGTCCAGGGGGCCAAAACGAAGCTCGCCGAACTTGAGCGGCAGGGCGCTGGACAACTCGTCCTCGATCTCCGCGACAATGGATGGGGCGAAGTCGAAACCGGCATCGCGCTCGCGGACCTGTTCCTCGACAGCGGGCAAATCGCTTCGCTCGAAGGGCAGAAACTGAAGAAGCAGGCTTTCACTGCCACGGCCGAGAATACGGCCTACAAAAAGCCGATGGTCGTGATTGCGAATCGCGGGACTGCCGGAGGAGCCGAAATCGCCGCGATGGCGCTGCTCGATAGCAAGCGCGCGGACGTGGTTGGCGAGCGGACCCTGGGAGACGCCGCGTTGCGCCGCGCTTTGACCATCGAAGACGGCGGCGCCGTCATCCTCGCGGTGGCGAAGTACAGCGGGCCTTCCGGCAAGGCGATCTCCGAGACTGGTGTGACGCCGACGCTCGTCGTCGCCGAAACGGAGGCTGCCCGCACCGAGGAGGAGGAAGAAGAGCCCACGCCGGCCCCGGCCCAGCCCCCGTCCGAGGATCTGCCGCTCAAAAAGGCGGTTGAGGTCCTGACACTGGGCTTGGAAGCCGCTAAGAAGGAACCGGCCAGCCGGGCCACCGGCCAGTCAACCACCGAGCCCGGCCGGATCATGACGCCGCTCGGCATTCCGAAGCAATAGCGGCGGTAAACGGAGTATGTATGCCTCGATATGAGTATCGTTGCGACGGGTGCGACCGCGTCTTCGAAGTAAGACAGAAGTTTGCCGATCCGCCGCTGACAATCTGCGAGATCTGCGGCGAAAAGGTGCAACGGCTCGTCTCCGCGCCGGCCCTTCAGTTTAAAGGGAGCGGCTGGTACATTACCGATTACGCCCGTTCCGGCAACGGCGGGGACAAATCCGGCGCCAAAGATTCCAAGGATTCAAAGGCTTCGGAAAGCGGCGCCAAGAGCGACTCCAAGACGGAATCGAAG
>CAYPUQ010000369.1:1758-6340 GCA_964413655.1 uncultured Solibacteraceae bacterium
AAGACCGAGTCGAAGACGGAGACCAAGGCCGCGGACACCACCAAAAGGAGCTAAGTTTAGGAGGAAGGAGTCCGTTTCTTGAACCGCCGTCACTTTCTTCAATCCACCACAGCCGCCGCCGCCATGGCGGCGCCTCTTGCAGCCGCCCAGCAGAAGCCGTCCGCTAACGACAACATCCAGATCGCGCTCATCGGCGCCGGCGGCATGGGTTCCGCCGACGTGGAGTCAGCGGTCGCCGTGCCCGGCGTTAAGATGACCGCCGCCGCCGACGTCTACGACGGCCGCCTCATCCGCGCCAAGGAAGTCTGGGGCAAGGACCTGTTCACAACCCGCGACTACCGCGAGATCCTCGCCCGCAAGGATATCGACGCCGTCATCGTCGCCACACCCGACCACCTTCACACCGCCATCTCCGTGGACGCCATGAAGGCTGGTAAGGATGTGTACGTCGAAAAGCCGATGATCCAGAAGCTCGAGGAAGGCAAGGCCCTCATCGACGCTCAGAAATCCACCGGCCGCATTCTCCAGGTCGGCAGCCAGCGCGTCAGCTCCGTCGTATACCAGAAAGCTCAGGACCTGCTGAAGGGCGGTTCGATCGGCCAGTTCAACATGATCGAAGCCTGGTGGGACCGCAACTCGGCGATCGGCGCGTGGCAATACTCGATCCCGCCGGACGCGTCGCCCAGGAACATCGACTGGGACCGCTTCCTCGGCGACGCTCCGAAACGGCCCTTCGAGCCCATGCGCCTGTTCCGCTGGCGCAACTACCAGGACTATGGCACCGGCGTTGCCGGCGATCTCTTTGTCCACTTGTTCAGTGGCATGCACTTCATCACCGGATCGCTCGGCCCCACGCGCGTCTACGCCACCGGCGGTCTCCGGTTCTGGAAGGACGGCCGCGACGTGCCTGACGTGATGCTCGGCCTGTTCGACTATCCGGCCACTGACCAGCACCCGGCGTTCAACTTGATGCTGCGCGTCAACTTCGTCGATGGCGGCGGCGGCAGTCACGTCTTCCGCTTTGTCGGCAGCGAGGGCGTTATGACCGTCCTGCCGAACGGCGTCACCGTGGCGAAACAGCCCCGCGAAACCGAACCCGGCTACACCATCGGCACCTTTCCGAAGACCGTTCAGGAAGAGTTCCTGCGCGAGTATCACAAGAAGTACCCGCAGAGCGAATTGAAGGCCGACTCGATTCGCCCCCGAAGCGAGGAGCGCTACGACGCGCCGCGCGGCTACAACGACCATCGCGACCACCACCGCATCTTTTTCGACGCCGTTCGCACCCGCAAAGCGGTCGTCGAAGACGCCGTTTTCGGACTTCGCGCAGCCGGTCCCGCCGTGCTGTGCAACACCAGCTACTTCGAGCGCCGGATACTCGAATGGGACCCAGTGACGATGACCGCCAAGAAGGCATAAGACCATGGCACAGCAGAAGGTCTCCGCCAACGATACCATTCAGATCGCCCTGATCGGCAGCGGCGGCATGGGCATGGGCGACGCGCGATCCGCCACTTCGTTTCCCGGCGTCAAACTCGTGGCCGCCTGCGACCTTTACAACGGCCGCCTGCAGCGGATGAAGGAACAGTACGGCAACGATATCTTCACCACCCGCGACTACCGCGAAATCCTCAGCCGCAAGGAGATCGACGCCGTCCTCATCGCGACAACCGATCATTGGCACTCGCGCATCTCGGTGGAGGCGCTTGACGCCGGCAAGGACGTCTATTGCCAGAAGCCGATGGTCCAGAAGGTGGAACAGGGCGTGGAGGTCATCGAGGCCCAGAAACGAAATAAGCAGATCTTCGTCGTCGGCAGCCAGTACGTCAGCTCGGTGGTCTACCAAAAGGCCAAGGAACTGATCGAAGCCGGCGCCATCGGCGAGATCAACTTCGTCGAAGCCTGGCTCGACCGCAACACCGCCGTCGGCGCCTGGCAGTACTCGATTCCGCCGGACGCCTCGCCGCAAACGGTGGATTGGGACCGCTACATCTCGATCACGACCAAGCGGTCCTGGGACCCCCTCCGCTTCTTCCGCTGGCGCAACTATACCGACTACGGCACCGGCGTCGCCGGTGACCTCTACGTCCACCTGCTCAGCGGACTCCACTACGCCACCAGTTCGCTCGGACCCACGCGCGTCTTCGCCACCGGCGGCATCCGGTTTTGGAACGATGGCCGCGACGTGCCCGACGTCACGCTGGCGCTGCTCGACTACCCCAAGACGGACAAGCACCCCGAGTTCACTCTCGCCCTCCGGGTGAACTTCGCCAGCGGCGGCGAGGAGGACTCCTTCGGCTTCCGCTTCGTCGGCAGCGAAGGCGTGCTGGAGACGAGCTACGCCACCGTCACCCTCAGCCGCAAACCGCGTGAACTGGAGCCCGGCTACACGGTCGAGACGTTTCCCAAGGCCGTCCAGGAAGCCTACCTGAAGGAGTACCGCCAGAAATACTCGGCGCGCCCCCTACAAGCCGATTCCATCCGCCCCGAGCGTAAAGATGTCTTCCAGGCCCCACGCGGCTACAGCTCGCACACGGATCACCACCGCAACTTTCACAACGCCATGCGCACCCGCACTCCGTTCATCGAAGACGCCGTCTTCGGCCATCGCGCCTGCGCGCCGTCGCTGCTGTGCAACCTTAGCTACGAGCAGCAGCGGCTCTGCGAGTGGGACCCCGTCGCCATGCGTGTGAAAGCGTGATGGCTGCACGGCTCATCTGGACGGTTCTTCTGTGCTTCGGCGCCGCGTCGGCACAAAGTTTCGAAGGGATCTATGAAGGCCGAAGCGACGACGAAGCCTATCGCCTACAGATCAAGCAAACGGCTCAAGGACGAGTAACTGGCTACGTGGAAGCCGACGGCGACCGCATGCCAATCGAAGGCCAGGTCCGGGATGGCGTTATCACCGGCACGATCCGGCTCGACGACGACGAGACGGGCCGCTTCGAGATTCGCCGGTCGGGCGCCGGCTTGTTCATGCGCGTCGTCGATGAGGACGGCGACCTGGTGGACGAGGCGCAATTCGAACGCGTGGGCACGGCCACGCCGCCTCAGCCTGCTGCGCCACCGGCTCCGCCGAAGCCGGCCTCCGCCCCCGCGCCGCCAGCGCCAGCCGGCGCCGTGCGTGACCCAAGCTTCGGCTTCCAGTTCATTGCGCCCGATGGCTGGCTCACGCGCCGTGGACCCGAAGGATACCTGCTCGGCCACAATGCGATCCCCGGCATGATCCTCCTGCTGCCGCACGACATGTCCACCATGGAGCAGGTGCGGGCCCAGATGCGGCAGGGTCTTGTCGAGGAAAGCGCCCAGTTGTTGCCCGCGGATCCGATACGGGCGCTTGGTCCAAACCGCGCCGGTGTCGCGCTCAAAGGTACCATCCAGGGCCAACCGGCGCGGGCCTACGCGGTCGGAGTGCTTTCGGAACGCGGGGGCGGCGTATTCATTCTGTCTGGCACATCGGCCGATGCCTACGGCGACCAGTACCAGCGTTTCGCCGAGCAGATGGCAGCCAGTATGAGCTTCTTCGCCCCGGAGCGCACGCCCGAAGCTGACATGTGGGACAAGCGGCTGCGCGGGATGCTCCTGGTCTACATGAAGAGCGGCAGCAGCGGCGGCGCGAGTGGGTTAAGTACTTGGAGCGACCGCCGGGAGATCGCGCTGTGTCGCGACGGCTCGTTTGGTTCGAAGGGCTCGTTCCAGGGCGCCTTCGACGCGCCTGGCGGCTTCGGCCACATCCGCGACGCGCCCGGCGCAGCCGGGGGCACATGGTCGATCGGCAGCGGCGGCGGCCAGTCCGTGCTCGAGCTCAAGCGCCAGGACGGCAGTGTGCAGCGCTACACGTTAACCACCAACGGGACGCAGACAATGCTCGACGGCGTGCGCTGGTTCGTCGTCGAGAACAAGTACTGCCAATAGCCGGAACCGCGAGCGCCAATCAGCGGACGCTCAGATCCCGGATCCAGATGTCCTTGAACCACATGTTGCCCTCGCCGCCCGAATGGAGTTGCAGGGCAATGGCGCCGTCGAAGGACCGCGGCGAGGGATCGGTAAAGTCCACCATCACAACGCCGTTCAGCCGTGAGTAGTACCGGTTGCCTTCGATCCTGACCAGCAGTTCGTTCCATTCATTCTTGCGTACTACGGTTTCGTTCTCGGGCGCCGGCCAGACGATCCACTGGCGGCCGTCGCCGTAGATGCCGCCGGTGTGGCGATTGATGGAGCAGTCGATCTCCACTTGCAAGCCCTGGCTGACGTGGGGCGTGCCGGGCTTGAAGTCGGTGTGGAAGAAGAGGCCGGAGTTGCCGTCGCCCTCGCACTTGAAGCGGAGAGAGACGTGGAAGTCCTTGTAGTTCTTGGCAGTCTTCAGGTAGCCGTATTCCTTGGTCACCGCGATGCCGTTGATCGCGCCATCCTTGACCTCCCACTTCTCCTTGCCGACCTCCACCCAGCCAGTGAGGTCCTTTCCGTTGAACAGGGAAACCCAGTCCTCGCCAGGCAGCTTCGGTTTCTGGGCAAAGGCAAGGCTGGCGGCCAGGCAGAGCGGAAACAGGACGCGTGCAATATTCATTAATGACCTCCGGTA
>CAYPUQ010000370.1:0-6334 GCA_964413655.1 uncultured Solibacteraceae bacterium
CCGCCGCGCAATCCACCACACAGGCCATCCAGGGCCTGGTAACCGACACCACCGGGGCGGTCGTGGCCGGAGCTATGGTGACCATTACCAATGTAGCGACCGGCATCGCTCGCACAGTGGAAACCAACCCGACCGGCAACTACAACTTTCCGCTCGTACCGGTTGGCGTCTACAACGTTCGGGTCGAAATGCAGGGGTTCCGTTCCGAGACAGTCACGGGTGTGCGCGTTGAAACCGGCGCGCAAGTCCGGCAGGACTTCAGTTTGACGGTCGGCTCGGTTGCCGAAAGCATCGAGGTTGCCGCCAACGCCGTCACTCTCGAAACTGAGAATGCCACCGTCGGCGCGGTGATCGAGAACCGCCGCATTATCGAGCTGCCGCTCAACGGCCGCAACGTGCAGAATCTAGCCGTCCTGGTACCCGGCGTGCAGTTCGGCGATCGGACCGGTCGTGGCGACGGCAGCGGCGGATTTCCGATTCCCGGCCAAGGCTTCTCCGTGTCCGCCAACGGCCAGCGCGAGATCCACCAAGTAGTGTCGCTCGACGGTGTCGATGCCAAGGACCCGCGCATCCACATCACCAACTTCGTGCCCTCCATCGAGGCCATCGAGGAATTTAAGATCCAGACCAACGCTTACACCGCCGAAGTCGGCTTCGGCGGCGGCGCCCACGTCAACATCACGATGAAGAGCGGCACGAACGATCTGCACGGTACGTTCTTCAATTTCCTGCGCAACGATGCCCTTGACGCCGAGAACTACTTCCTCAATTTTGAACGCGCGGCAAGCGCCGGACGCCTCCAGAAGAACATGCTCCGCCAGAATCAGTTCGGCTTCGTCCTCAGCGGGCCGGTCCTCTTGCCGGGAATCTACAACGGCAAGAACAAGACGTTCTGGGCGTTCAACTACGAAGGCCGCCGCACCCGCGAAGGCGTAGTGCAGACCGAATGGTGGCCCAATAACGACTTCCGGCGCGGCGACTTCTCCGCGGTGCAGTTCGGCGCCTTTGACATCAACCGCAACTTTCGCAACCCGATCCTGATCTACGACCCGTTCACTGGCGATCCCTTCCCCAACAATCAGATCCCAGCCTCGCGCCTCCATCCCGGCGCGCAGAACATCCTGAATCTCTACGTGCCTCAACCGATGTTCATCCAGGACGATCCGCTCGATTTCACTGCCCGCCAGGCCGTCCGTCAGCCGGTCAACGTCAACACCTATTTCGCCCGCGTCGATCACCACTTCAGCGAGAAGGACCGTGTCTTCGCGCGTCTGGCATGGGACCGTTCCAACCGTGATAACAACTTCATCAACCCGAACCTCCCTGTGTTCGTGACGTCCAAAGTTACGAACCTCGCCACCCAATGGGTCCACATGTTCAACCAGAACATGATCAACGAAGTGCGCGTCGGCTTCAATAAATCCGACGACATCACCCAGAACCCACGCATGTTCGACGAGAGCTTCGACATGGACGCGCTCGGCGTCGGCGAGTTCCGCATCCGCGGCGACGGCAATCGGCGGCTTGCGCTGCGCGAACAGGGGATTCCGCAGATGAACGGGATCGGCTTCACCATGCTGGAACGAACCGCCGGCAACGGCTTCGATAACATGAACAGCATCCAGGCCGGCAATCACGTCTCCTGGATTTCGGGCCGCCACAACCTGAAGTTCGGCGGCGAGGTGTACCTCATCAATATGGAGCGCGGCGCGGCGAATCTGGCCGAAGGTGCCCTCGACTTCTCGAATCTGCAAACCGGCCACGGCTTCGCGTCGTTCCTCATGGGGCTGCCCAATCAGACCCGAACGCCGGAAGGTCTGCCGCTCACCTACCCTATCTCTAACCGCTTCGGTCTCTACATTCACGACGACTGGAAGGTGACGCGGAAGCTAACCGTCAACATCGGTCTGCGCTTCGACTACGTCGGCGTCCCGCGAGACCGTCAGGGCCTTTGGCGCACGTTGTCGTTCCCCGGCGACCGGGTCGACGTCGATGGCGGCCAGGGCTACACCAAGCCCGATGGCACGGTGATCCCTATTATCTCGCCGACCCACGTGGACGAGCGCGGCGCCGTGAAGCTGTTCGATCAGGACGTACGATTCTTCATGCCGCGCATCGGCATCGCCTACCGCCCCACAGAGAAATGGGTGCTGCGAATGGGTGGCGGCTGGTTCGACAACATCAACCATCTCAATACCTTCACCATCTTCAATCTCATGCCGCCCAAGGCCGGCAACGAAATCTACAACACGCAGACCGTTCCCGCGCGGACCATCCCGGTGGTCGGCCTCAACGGCCAAACCTTCAACGTCCAGACCCGCCGCTATTCGCCTACTTCGACCATCCTGACGATGGACGATCCATTCCTGGCCCGGACCGGCGGTGCCGCAACCATCCGGCCGGTTAACGTCATCGGATCGCCCACCGATTACAACGACGGCTCGGTCTGGAAGTGGAGCTTTGACATCCAGCGCGAATTGCCGTGGCAGTCGTCCATGACCATCGGCTACGCCGGCAGCAAGGGATACCACGTCGGCAACTCGGTCGGGAACTACAACAACCCGCGCTCCACCTCGGTGGCGTTCAACGAGAACAATCGGCCCTATACCGAGTTCTACGATCCGGCGCTACCGGAGCTGGGCGTGCAGCGTTTGGGCAACATCCGCTACATCGATTCCTACGGCGAGTCGTTTTATCACGGTTTGCAGATGAAATTCGATAAGCGGACATCGCGGGATCTTACTATCGGACTCGCCTACACCTACAGCAAGTCCCATGGCGACGGCGAGAATGGCGGCCAGGAGGGTGCCGGATTCCAGGATCCGCTGGACAGGCATGGTTCCCGGGGCTTGTTCCGCTTCGACCAGACCCACCGGACGGTGGCCCACTTTGTGTGGGATCTACCGGGCCGCAACTTGCCCGGCGCGATGAAGTACATCATAGGCAACTGGCAGGCCAACGGGATCGTCACGATCGCTTCGGGCTTTCCGTTCTCGGTCAACCAGGGCAACGGCGACGTCGGTCTGCCGACGGGACCGGTTCGTCCGGATGCAGTCGCCACCTGGGAACTCGACAGCCCTTCCCGTTCCCGGTGGTACAACCCCCAAGCGTTCCAGCGCGTCACCTGCCAGGTTGCCTCACGCCCCGACCTCTGCCGCCTCGGCAACGCCGGATACAACATCCTGCGCGGCCCCGGCCAGCGCCAGGCGGACTTCTCGCTCTACAAAAACATCCCGGTCGGGGAGCGTTATCGCGTCCAGTTCCGTTGGGAGGCGTTCAACGTCTTCAACTCGCCCTGGTTCGGCGATCCGGGCGGCATCAGCTTCTCCACCGCCAACCAAATCGTGCCTGACGGCCCACGCGACGGCGAGATTCGCGGTCTCCGCGTCCCCATGCGCCGCATGCAGTTCGGTCTGAAGTTTTCATTCTGAGTGGGGCAAGCGTCCACGCTTGCGGGCCGGCTTCTGGCCGGCCCACTCACTCCTTTCGCAGCCTCGTCAAGACCTCGACGTCCGGCCATACGCCACTTCGCCACAAAAAGGGTAAGCTGATCCTCTGGGCATGACAAGAACCCTCACCCTGGCCGTGCTGTTCGCCGCGGCCGTCTGGGCGCAGGCCCCGCGCCACCAGATCGTCTACCGCGAACCCGGCCGCTTCGGCGGCTGGCCGGCCAATCACGGCATCTGGAACTGGGGCGACGAAATCCTGGTTGGCTTCTCGGCGGCGTGGTTCCAGCTGCGCCCGCCGGACCGTCACCAAATGGACGGCGACAAACCTGAAGAGCCTCGTCTCGCCCGCAGCCTTGACGGCGGCGCAACGTGGAACATAGAAGCGCCGAAGTCCCTCCTGCCGCCCGAACAGGGCGGATCGCCCGTCACGCCGCTCAAGAAACCGATGGACTTCAGGCGGCCCGGCTTCGCGATGACCATCCGTCTCACCGGCATCCACACGGGACCGTCCCGTCTCTGGTACTCCTACGACAAAGGCCGAACCTGGAATGGTCCCCACGAGTTCCCGATGTTCGACCTCCTTGGCGTGGCCGCGCGCACCGACTACGTGATCCATGGTCCCCGCGAAGCGACCGTCTTCCTGACAGCCGCGAAATCGAACGGCCGCGAAGGGCGGCCTTTCTGCGCGCGCACCAGCGACGGCGGGCTGACCTGGAAATTCCTCTCCTTCATCGGACCCGAGCCGGCCGGCTTCTCGATCATGCCGTCCACACTGCTGTTCGGCACGCAAACCTTCCTCACCACCGTTCGCGTGAAGAGCGATCCCGACAACTGGATCGAGGCCTGGATCTCGCGCGACCGTGGCGTTTCCTGGGAGTACGCCGGCCGCCCCGTGCGCGACGCGGGCGGCATGTCGGGCAACCCGCCGCATCTTATCCGCCTCAAGGACGGCCGTCTCTGCCTGACTTACGGCTACCGTTCGCGGCCCTACAGTATCCGCGCAAAGCTAAGCGGCGACCGCGGCGAAACCTGGGGACCCGAAATCGTCCTACGCGATGACGCCGCGGCCTGGGACCTCGGCTATCCGCGCAGCGTCGAGCGCGGCGACGGCAAGGTAGTGACGCTGTACTACTTCAACGACGGCCCCCACAACGAGCGCTTTCTCGCCGCGACCATCTGGAACCCCGGCCAGCGCTAATGCACGAATCTCTCCCGCTTTCCCCCCGCTACAAGTGGTACGTCGTCGGGATGCTTTGGTGCATCTCGTTCTTTAACTACGCCGACCGCCAAGCCATCTTCTCGGTCTTCCCGCTGCTCGAAAAAGAAATGAGTCTGAGCACCGTCGAACTCGGGCTGCTCGGTTCGTCGTTCGCGTGGGCCTACGGGCTCACCGCGCCGTTGGCCGGCGTTATCGTCGACCGCATCAAGCGCAAGACGGCCATCCTGGCCGGACTCCACATTTGGAGCGTGATCTGCGCGCTGACCGCCCTTTCGCGCAACTTCACACACCTGTTCATCTTTCGCGCCGCGGAAGGCCTGGGCGAGACCGCCTACTACCCGGCGTCGATGTCGATGATCTCGGATTATCACGGCAAGGCCACCCGGTCGCGGGCCATGGGGATTCATCAAACCAGCGTGTACGTCGGAACCATCGCCGGCGGCGCCTTCGCCGGACTGATTGGGCAGCACTACGGCTGGCGCTGGTCGTTCGTGGTCTTCGGCGGATTGGGAATCCTGCTCGGGCTCGTCCTGCATAGAACGCTGAGAGAACCACCGCGCGGCGCTGCCGATCTGGCCGAAGCCGGCGCCACCCATCACGCCGTGACGAAGAAACTCTCCTACCGCGAGTTCCTAGGGCTCATCCGAACCACGCCGACGGTCCTGCTGCTGATGGGCGCGTTTCTTTGCGCGAACTTCGTCGCGGTGGTGCTGCTGTCGTGGATGCCGAAGTTTCTCTACGACCGCTTTGGACTCGGGCTAGCGATGGCCGGGCTGACGGCGACTCTATTCGTCCAGTTAGCCTCGATGGCCGGCTCGCCGGTGGGCGGCTGGATCGCCGACGCCTGGCGGCGGCGCACACCGCGCGGGCGGATTGCCGTGCAATTGATCGGCGTTACAATGGGCGCGCCGTTCGTCGCACTGTGCGGGTTGACGCATTCCATCGGATGGCTGATCCTCGCCCTGACGGCATGGGGGTTCTTCAAGGGCCTTTACGATTCCAACATCTGGGCCTCGCTGTTCGACGTCGTCCGGCCGGAAGTAAGAGGGTCGGCCGTCGGCTTCATGAACATGATCGGCTGGCTCGCCGGCGGCGGCTCGGCTCCGCTGGTGATCGGCATCATCGCGCAGTCGCATGGCCTGGGTGCGGCGATCGCGCTGGCGTCGGTCGTCTACGTGCTTTCGGGCGTCTGCCTGCTGGCGGCAATCGTCTTGTTCGTGTCGCGCGACGCGGCGCGGATGCAGACGCAACTGGCGGCGGAGTAGGACAGTCCGTCAGCTTTTCAGCGTCTTCCGGTCGACGGCGATCTTCTTTTCCAGTTCCTTGCGCTCGGGCGAGTCCGGCAGGGCCTTCAGCACGTCTCCGGCAGCGTCGAGCATTACCTTCCGCCGGTCGGGCATGTTCTGCTTGCGCTCGGAATACAACTGGGACTGATCGAGGAGGATGCTTGCCATTGCGAGCAGGAAGCCGTTGCGGGGCATGTCGTACTGGCCGCCGCGGACCAGTTCACGCATCCGCGCGACGTCGCCCCCCGAGCCGGTTGCGCGGGCCTGGGCGAGCAGGATCTGGCGCTCGATCACCCGCCTCTGCGCATCCGCGACCTCCGTCTCTGTGGCGAGGATGCCTTGTGCGACTCTGGACAGCGTGGGATTCTGGGCGGCACTGC
>CAYPUQ010000371.1:0-6322 GCA_964413655.1 uncultured Solibacteraceae bacterium
TCACCGCGTCGACGCCGGCGCCGCGGACGGCGGCGGCAATGGCGCCGGCGAGGTCGCCGTCCTGGATCAGACGGATGCGCGCGCCCGCCTCGCGAATCCTGCGGATCAGGTCGCCGTGGCGGGGACGGTCGAGCACGACGATGGTAAGGTCGGCCACTTCGCGTTCGAGGCAACTGGCGATGGACTTCAGGTTCTCTTCGACCGGGGCATCGAGTTCGAGCGCGCCGCGGCAAGCCGGCCCGGCCATGATCTTCTCCATGTAGCAGTCCGGCGCGTGCAGAAGCCCGCCGGGCTCCGACGCGGCGAGCACGGCGATTGCATTGGACGAACCCGTCGCGCAAAGGTTCGTTCCTTCCAGCGGATCCACCGCGATGTCCACCCGCGGATATTCGAGACCGGCGGGAGGCTTGGCACCCACCTCCTCCCCGATGTAGAGCATGGGCGCCTTGTCGCGCTCGCCCTCGCCGATGACAATGGCGCCGGCAATCGGCACCCGCTCGAACGCGGCGCGCATCGCGTGAACCGCATCGCGATCCGATTTGTCGCCTTCGCCCTGGCCCATGGTCCGGGCCGCGGCAATGGCCGCTTCCTCGACGACACGGACAAAGTCGAGCGCGAGGTCTTGCTCGATGTCGTAGTCCAGCGCGGCCGCCGCCGTCTCCGCGTTTGTCATGTGTTCACCCCAGTCTCATGATCTTTCTGGCATTCCCAGAGAAAATCTTGCGTTGCACGCCGGCATCCGCGAGCCGCCGGATCGCCGCGATCTGCCGCGCGCCGATGCACTTCTCGCCGCGACCGTCGTGGTCGTTGCAGTCGGAGCCGTAGAGTAGTTTATCCTGATGCCGCCGCAGAAATTCGCGGGCGTGGTCCTCGTCGCGCAGCAGAGCGTTGTTTCCAGAGCCGGCCGAGAGGTCACCATACATATTCGAGTAGTCGGCCAACAGCCGGTCCGTGATGCCGCCGGGCGTGACTTTGGTGCGCGGGTACATCATCGGCGGCTCGTGGTTCTTATCGATGTTGCCCCACCACGTTTGTGCGTGACCGATGAAGTTCACCTTCGGGTGGCGCTCCAATACCTTGTGGAAGCGATCGAGGTTGACGTTGTACTTCTCGTGCTGAAAATGCAACAGGACCGGCACATCGTAGTTGGCCGCGACGGCGGCGATCAGGTCCATCACTTTGGAGTCGCAGTCGACAAAGAATTTCTGTTCACCGATTCCGATGGCGCCGAGCTTCAGATACTTTTCCACCGTTGGCCGGAACTCGTCGATATAGGGCACCTCGTTGGCAAAGAATGTGTACTGGCCGGGATGCGCCTTGACGACTTCGAGGCATCGGTCATTGCCCGTCGCGCCGGCTTCGAGTCCGAACCAACGGCCAGCGGGCAGCAGGATCGTCTTGCTAATCCCCATGGTCCGCTGGTGTGCGATGAGAACGTCGTCGGGCCGGCCGGTATAGTCGGTGTGCTGGTGAATATCGATGATCTCGCCGGCCTGAGCGGCCACGGGCGGCGCCACGACGCCGAGTCCGGTGGCAAGGACCGCGCGGCGGGAAACAGGCTGCATGGAGCCGATGATAGCGGAAACGGGGCTACAGCCGGGGATTACGTGCTTTATAGTGATGGAATGAGCGCATCGCCGCTGGTTAGTGTCGTGCTTGTTTCCGACTATGCCGCCGGGGAAACAAAGTCGTGGAACGACCTTCGCGTTACGCTGGCGGCGCTGGCCGCGCAGGACTACGAAGGACCGGTGGAGGTGATCCTCTGCGAGGACCGCCGGTTCGAAGGCCAGGTTCCGGACGACGTCCTGAATGCGCATCCCAACCTGAGGATGTTGTACTCCTCGGGCTCCACGTCCTATGAGCTGAAGAACGAGGGAGCGAGGGTCGCCGGCGGTGAGTTCCTCGGTATGCTCGACGCCGACTGCGCGCCAGCGAAGGGCTGGGTGAACAGCCTGGTTCGCGCCCTGAGCGGGAACCCGAGCGCGGCGGCGGTGAGCGGGCGAACCACTTACGCCGGACGCAACTTTCAGGAGCGCCTGCTGGCGCTGCTCGGGCGTTCGTATCTCGACACTGGCACGGCGGGAAGGACCAGCCACATTGCAAACAACAACGGCGGCTATCGCCGGGCGGCCTATTTGGAGCACTTGCTGCCGGAAGATGCCGGACCGTTCGCGTCGACGCTCCAGTCGGAGGCGCTGCAGCGTGCTGGATGGAAACTGCTGTTTGAGCCCGGCATGCACTCGGTCCACGACTTCGAAGGTTGGGGCATGGAAGCCGACATCCGGCGCAATCTCGGCTACGGAACTGTCATCACGCGCTTGCGCGACCGGCTGATCCGTTATGGCTGGCTGACACGGCTCGGTTATCTGTCCGTTCCCTTCTTTGCGTTCGGCAAGCTGCTCGAAACGTGGGCCTCCTGTTTTCGGTGTGCCCGCTATTACGGCGTGCGCTGGTTCGAACTGCCGGTCGCCCTCGGTTTGGCGGTGCCGCTGCATCTCATGGAGATCCCCGGCATGGTGCTTGCCTTCCGGGGCAGCGACTTCGGCGAGACCGCCTACCGCTGATCACAATGCCACGAAGACAACGCCTCGCGCACGCCCTCTCGATTTTGCTGCTGACGGGGGTGACTGGCGCGGTGTTGCTGACGCGGCAGGCCGGATCTCAGGCCCCGCCGGTCGAGCGAAGGATCGAGTTTCGTCCCGGCGGATACTTCCCCGATGGCTTTCCCCTGCACGGTCAAGTGCGCCTGCTGACCGCACCCGTCGTGGAAATGGGCCAGCGCCATCGCCACCGCGTCGAGTACACGGTGGGCGAGTTGCCAGTCGAGACGGGGATGGCGATCGAAGTCTGGAAGCACTTCACTTCCGACGTCGAGGAGTTTCAGGTAACGGACCCGAACGCGCCGGCGTGGTTCGGTGTGGAGTTCGGCGCGCCGGGCGTGAAGGGACGGACGAAGTTCTACACGAACTGGGTGCAGCGCAACGATCCGGCGGTGTTCCCATATCGCAAGACCGCGGCGGTGATTCTCGAAGCGGGCCGGTTGAACCAGGGCGACAAGGTAATCTTCGACCTCGGCGGCCCACGCGGCGTGCGCATGCAGCACTACGAGGAGAACCTGTTCAACTTCCGCTTCGTCATCGCACGCGATGAGAAGGTGCTGCGCTACGCCGGGGACGCGGCGATGAAGGTGACCGGAGGTCCGCTACGGAAGCTGCGCGTGCAGGCGCCGTCGCTGGTGAAAGCGGGCGAGGCCTTCGTGGTCGAAGTGGTGCCGATGGACGAGTGGAATAGCCAGGCGAAGAACGGCGCGGGGCTTGGGTTTCGCATCCGGACCGGCGGGGTGAGCGGCGGAGCGTTTGTCTACGACGACGGCCTTCAACACTACATCGCGCGCGACGTGACGGCCGCGGCCGAAGGGGTGGTACGGATCGGCGTCGAGACGGCGGACGGGCAGTATCGCGGCACGAGCAACCCGATCTGGGTGCGCAGCGATCCGGTCGAGCGGATCTACTTCGGCGAACTGCACCAGCACACCTATCTCCACGACGGCCGCGGAGTCTTCGAGGAGTTGTATCTCTACGGACGGCGGGTGGGTCTGCTGGACTTCGCCGCGGTGACTCCGCATCACATGCCTATGAGCGTTACCGGACCGAGCCTTTACCTTGAGCGGCGCTATCCGGTGGAGGAGTGGCCGGCTCTGCAGAAGGTGACCAAGGAGCTGAACGGGTGGAACGATCTCGTGACCGTGCTCGGCTACGAGTACAGCGTCGGCACGCAGGCCGGGGGCCACCACAACATCTTCTATAACGCCGACGAAGCGCCGAGCACGATGCAACTCGATCCGGACAACCCCATGGCGCCGGTGGGCAAAATGCTTCAGACGCTGAAGCTCGCGCGCGTTCCGACGCTGGTGATTCCGCACATCGGCGGCGGGCCGCCCGATTGGTCGCACCCGACCGATCCGCGCATCGAGCGGCTGTTTGAGATCGCGTCGGTGCATGGCGTGTTCGAAGAGTCGTGGCAGCGGCACCTCGGAAACGGTTTGCGGCTGGGCGCGAGCGCGGCGGGTGATACGCACACCACGTCGATGGGCATCGCCTATCCGGGTCTGATCTACGTCAGCACCAACCCTTTAACCGGCGTGTACGCATTCGGCAAAGACCGCCAGTCGATCTGGAACGGGCTGTATGAAAAGCGGACGTTCGCCGCCACCGGTAACCTCCGAACCCTCGTGGACTTCCGTGTCAACGGCGAGCCGATGGGGGGTGAAATTTCTGCTTCGATGGCGCGGACGGCGCGCATCGAAGGGCGCTTTTCCGGGACGTCACCGGTGATGCAAGTGGACCTAGTGAAGAACAACAACGTCATCCACACCATGCGCCCGTCGCAGCGGAAGGGCCATCTGCTTCGGGTGGTCTGGGGCGATAACATTTACCAGCGGCGGGCGGCGACCGGATTGCGTAGCGGCCGGTTGGAGCCGGCCGCCGGACGCATCCGTCTGCGCCAAACCATCCATCTCGACCAGGCGTTCGAGTCGGTGAACCAGTCCGGCAATTCGATCATCTGGACCACGGCGGCGGTTTCGAACGATCGCGACGGTTTCCTCGCCGATATCGAAGAGGTCAGCGGGGACGAGCTTCGCTTCACGCTGGACGATGCGGGCACTGTCGGCCAGGTCGAGATCCGCATTCCGGTTCGCGAACTGCGCGAGAAGGGCCGCTTCACGGCCCGGGTAGGCGCGAGCGAGAAGGTGCAGCATCCGTATATGACGATGATGGAGGTCCAACCGGCCTTCTTCCTCGAATGCGACCTGGTGGATCCGCAAGGGCCGCTCGACGTTGACTTCCAGTTTGACGACCGGGAGGCTCCGAAGCCGGGGGATTACTATTATTTGCGCATGGAGCAGTTCGATACGAACAAGGCGTGGTCGAGTCCGGTTTGGGTGAATTGAGTATGACTATTTCGCGGCGGTGTTTGTTGGGCCAGTTGGCGTGGCCGGCGGTTCTGGCCTCCGGGCAGACGGCGCGTTCGTCGCGGGCGCTGGAGACGCGCATTCAGGAGGCGCTTGAGAAGACCGAATTGGTGGACACGCACGAGCACCTGATCCCGGAGAAGGAGCGGGTGGCACAGAACGTGGACTTCTTCACGTTGGCTGGCCACTACGCGATCAACGACGTCATCTCGGCGGGGCTGGCTGGAGAGGATCTGGAGATTGTGCGCCGCGACTCGGAGCCCGCCGACCGGCGGTGGCGTGCCTTCGAGCTGTTCTGGAGACATGCGCGATTCACCGGCTACGGGCAGGCGCTTCGGATCGCGATCCGGGACATCTACGGAATCGAGACGATTGACGGATCGACGCTGCCGCGGATCAATCGCGCCATCGCGGAGAAGAACAAGCCGGGCCTGTACGAAAACGTGCTGCGGGAGCGCGCCCGCATCCGTCTCTGCGTGGTGGACGACTATTGGAACGAAGTTCCCACGCGGCTCGATCAGCCGTACTTCGTTCTCGCGCACAAGTTCGACCGGTTCGTGACGCCGGCATCCGCCGCCGATATCGCGCGGCTGGAGAAGATCGCGAACGTTTCCATCACCAGCCTCGCCACGTTGAAGCAGGCGCTGGAAAAGAACTTCACGGATTCGCTTGGCGTGGGCATGGTGACCGTGAAGAGTACGATGGCCTACAACCGGACGCTGCTGTTCCGCGAGGTCTCCGAAGCGGACGCTGCCCGTGACTTCGACGCTTTGATGAAAGGTGGCACGCCCGCGCCGGAGGGTTTTCGCCGCAACGTCGAGCGCCCCTGGCGCATCCTCGAGGACCACCTGTTTCATCACGTCGTGCGGCTGGCCGATGCGCACAACGTGCCGTTTCAGATCCACACCGGCCTTCACGCCGGTAATGGCAATTTCGTCGAGAACTCGCGGCCCACTCAACTCACGAACCTCTTCTTCCTCTACCCGCGCGTTCGCTTCGACCTGTTTCACATGAGCTATCCGTACGAAGGCGAACTGGCGGTGCTGGCGAAGCTGTTCCGCAACGTGTACGTCGACATGTGCTGGGCGCATATCGTCTCGCCATCGGCGAGCCGTCGTGCGCTGCACGAGTTCCTTGACACCGTTCCGGCAAACAAGATCATGGGTTTCGGCGGCGACTACCGGTACCCCGAGTTGACCTACGCGCACGCGAAGATGGCGCGGAGGAACATCGCGATGGTGCTGGCGGAGAAGGTAGAGGATGGGTTCGCCTCGGAGGTGGAGGCCGTGGAACTGGGCAGGATGCTGCTCGACGACAACCCGGCGGCGTTATTCGATCCGGCGCGGCGCG
>CAYPUQ010000372.1:0-5128 GCA_964413655.1 uncultured Solibacteraceae bacterium
TAGACCTTCTCCGCCCCGAAGTTATTTTTGGCGGGGGCGGGCACCCGCCGCAGGCCAGGGGGTGCCTGGGGCCCACAAATCGCTATTTGCCGGTCCGCTCCCGGACTCGGGCGAGCGCGTTGCGGTGGGCCGGGAAATTCAGTTCGAGGATCCCGCCGCGGTCCGTTTGCAGCTCCCTCAGTTCTTCGTCGTCCACTTCGATCTCGTACTTGGTGTTTGCCTTCAATCCCATCACGAAAAACCGAACCGGCTCTTCCTCGTTCACTGCAAACTTGCGCGAAAGCTCAGCCGGCAAAACGACGGTTCCGCCGAGCACCAGCGGGCTGGTGAGCGCCTCGCGCTTGAGATTCGTGACGCGGCCATCGCGAAAGATCTGGATGCCACCCTCGGACTGAAGGAACCATGCCGCATCGTCCTCCCACGACGACCGCAGCAGCAACCGGCCGGTTAGCGGGTCGTGGAAGACCTGCGGCAGGTAATGATAGCTGAGTCCGGGCTGATAGGGGTTGGCCCAGAGAAATTCGTATGGAGCGCCGTACGGGCCGCGCATCATGAAGCGATCCAGCAGCAGCCAGCCTTGAAGGAATTGCATTTGTTCCGCGTTGGTGTCGAAGGCCACCATACTAAAAGCGGCGGCGCGGCTGCGGACGGCCTCGGTAAGGTCGGGCTCTTCGTGGCGTTTCATCACGGGGATGCGGTAGTCGTTCTCGGCGGCCGGGAAGGGCGCCGGATAGTGCGCCAGGATGTGATAGGCCGGCAGCGTGACGAAGTATTTCGCCGCGGCTTCCCGCAGATCGATCTCCAGATTGTCGCGAAGCACGTGCAAGATCTCGAACAGCGGCAGGTGGTCGGCATGATCGATGGTGATCTCCCCGTCGCGCAGCTTCGGCGCCAACCCAGCGTTCCACCATTCCTCGACTACCCGCTGCAAGGCGCGCTCAGGAAGCGCCGGGACGTCGCCAAAAAGAGTCGCGGCGGCCAGGACGGTGTCGCGAACCGCGCTCATGGAACTGGCGTCCGGCGCGACGGTGAGCGCTCGCGTTAGCTTCTCCCGCAGAACCTTCGACTCGGCCGGCTTCAACAGCGGGCGGCACCAGTCGTAAACCAACGCCACCTGCTTGAGGTCGCTGGTTTCCTTGAGCGCCCATTCAGCCGCGCGGCGGCCGGATTCCTCGCTCTCGGCCGCCACGTAGTGAAGTGCGTGCGCAAACCCCGGCTCGGGCATGCGCGCGCGTCCCCGGACGAGGAGGTCGAGTTGTTCCCAGCGCATGGTCGCCCGTTCATGTTCACGGCGCAGCAAGCGCAGACGCCGGGGCGGCATTAGCAGACGGGGATGCGGCCGGTCGATTGCGTATTCGCCAGCCGCGGAAGAGACGGAATTCGATTGGGCTCCGGCTTCCGGCGCTGCCGCCACCAAGCCGGCCAGCACCAGAAGCACAAGGCGCGGATGCATTCGTTTTCGATTGTGTCATAGTGACACAGGCCATGCACTGACACACCCCGTCCGCAGGCCGGCACACAGCCGGTTTAGCTATTTGTTTCAATAACTTGTAAGCCAGGCGGCCGTGGCACGGCGCATGCTCCGTGAATATCGAATTGTTGGAAGTCAACTCTTGACACCTGAACCCTCTGTTGCAAAGGGCAGGCCAGATGATCGCGCAACCCGACAGATGTGCTCGCGGGAAAAGTAGTTTACGACCTTAAGCGATTGACCTGGTTTGCCAGGTGCAACAGAGGGGATTTTTTTGCTCGAAAGGATTGGTTTAGACTGCCTGGGCGACGCACCCGGTTGGATTAGCCTCCTGGCGACGGACGTACTTGGACCCGGGCCTCGTTAGCGACGGCTCTCCCGGCTTCGGGCCGTGGAGGCAACCGGACACTGCCGCCCGATCCCGACTCGGGAGGCAGAACCGCACCGGGACGGGATGTCTTAAACAGGAGCGCCCGTCTCCGGTGCGGTTTTTTTGTTACCAGGAAAGGGTGCCGCTGCGCGGTTCCTCGGATTCATTGGGCAGATAGAGCGTACGGCACTTCTCGCAACGGTAGACCTCGGCGTCCTTGCCGAACTTCGCCACTACCTCTTCGCCGAAGAAGTACCATCGCTTGAGGTGCCCGACGCAAAGTTTCCCCTTCTCGCCTTTCTCGTTACAGGCGCGCATGCGCGGAATCCGCCTCTTCACCTTGATTCCATCGGCGAGTGTGGCTACCAGTTGCGGGTCGGGGGGAGTTTCCACGACAGCCGGAGAATCTGCGGGAGCATCAGACATGGGGGTTCGGTCCTCTGGGTTGTTCAATAGCGCTTCATGCGGTTTCTAATCCGCTTGGCCAGCTTCTCAATCTCTTCGGTCTTCTTGATGGCAGCGATAGAGAGCACGGATTTGTCCTTTTCCTCGAGTTCGACTTTCAACTCCTCGGCCAGTTCGAGTAAACGGGCCGCATCATCGAGGGCTCTTTCGTGCTCCTGCTTCAGCAGCGCTTCCATTTGCGAGCGCTTCATGCGGGGCGAGCGGTCGTCGGGCGGAAACCGGCCGACCTGGGCCGTCGCAAATACGGCAAATAGCACCAGAAAGGCGCTGAAAACAAAGGCAGTAAACGTCTTCATCGGCCTCTACTTGTTATCATAAGCTTTTAATCCTCCTATGCGTGATGTCAAGCTGGGTCTCATCGGCCTCGGCAATGTCGGATCCGGCACGCTGGCTATCCTGGCCGGCAATGCCGCCGAGATCGAAAAGAAACTCGGATTCCGGCTCGTGGTTCGATCGGTTTGCAGCCGGTCGGTCGCGGCGAAAAAATTGCCGCCCGGTGTAGAACCGGTCCGCCGGACCACAGATTGGCGCGAGATCGTCGACGACCCGGAAGTCGACATCGTGGCCGAGTTGGTGGGCGGCACCGCGGTGGCGCGAGAGATCGTCGAGCGGTCGATTGCGAAGGGCAAGTCCGTGGTAACCGCGAACAAGGAACTGATGGCGCTGGCTGGGGCCGATCTGTGGGAAGCGTCGATCGCGGGCGGAGTGAACCTCGCCATGGAAGCCAGTGTCGCGGGCGGCATCCCGATTCACGCAGTTTTACGCGAGGGCATCTCCGGAGACCGGATCGTCACGCTGTACGGGATTCTCAACGGCACCAGCAACTACATCCTCACCGAGATGGAGAAGAACCCCGCGCCGTTCGAGGTGGTGCTCGAAGAGGCGCAGCGCCTCGGCTATGCCGAGGCCGATCCTTCGGCCGACGTAGACGGCTACGACGCGCGGTCCAAGCTGGCGATTCTCGCGGCGCTCGCTTTCGGAAAAAAGATCGTGCCCGCGGAGATCTACACCGAGGGTATCCGGCGCATTCAGCCGCTCGATTTTCAGTACGCCGACCGCCTCGGCCACACCCTTCGTCTGCTCTGCCTGGCACATCATGCGCCGGACGGCCTGCTGCTGTCAGTCCGTCCCGCCCTCTTGCCGAAGAGCACGATCCTGGCGAGCGTTCAGGGCGCCTACAACGCAGTGTGGGTGCGCGGCGAATATGGCGACGACACTTTTTATTACGGACGCGGCGCCGGCGCCATGCCGACGGGCGTCGCCGTGGTGAGCGACTTGATGCGGGTAGCGCGCGAGATTCGCGGCGGGAGTCCGCAGCGGGTCTCGCCGTTCGCGCACGAGAGTCTGGCCGACTACCGGCCGATCTCGATCCTGCGCCAGAAGCATGCCTGGTACCTTCGTTTCCGCGTAAAGGACCGGCCTGGCATCATTGCGGCGCTGTCCGCCGTGCTGGCCGAAAAACAAATCAGCCTGGACGCCGTCCTACAATTACCTTGTGAGTCGAAGGACAATCTGCCCTTCGTCATCACGCTGGAACCGACGCCGGAAGAGGCCGTCCAGGATGCGGTGCGGAGCATGAGCAGCCTGGACTTTCTGGTTGAGGTGCCAGTCGCATTTCCGATGGAGAGTGGGCTATGAGATTGCTAATCGGTCTTCTATTCGCAGCGCTGGCCACCGGCCAAGTTGCCGAGTATGCCAACAAGCGTTACCAGACCGCCGAGGGCCGGGCCGGCATGGCGGCCTCGCTGGGCTCGCACGACCGCGACTCGCGGCAGCGGCCTCGGGAACTGGTCGAAAAACTGGAGATCCGTCCCGGCATGACCGTCGCCGATATCGGCACCGGCATCGGCTATATGATCCCCCACCTGAAGCACGCCGTTGGTCCGACGGGAAAGGTGATCGCCGAGGATATCTTTCCGGACTTCCTCGAGAAGGCTCGAGCGCGCGCCGCGCAGAATGGTAAGGCCGGCGTCGAGTTCATCCATGGCACCGAACGCGACCCCAAACTTCCACCGGCGTCCATCGATCTTGCCCTTGTGCTCGATGCCTATCACCATTTCGACTACCCCAAGGAAATGCTGGACGGTATTCTTGCCGGATTGAAACCTGGCGGCCGGTTGGTAATCGTCGAGTTCCATCCCGAGGGGTTTAGGGACCCGCAGCATATTCGGATGAATCAACAGGAACTGATTGAGGAGGTCCGGGCAGCGGGCTTCGAGTTCCTGTCGGCGGAAGAGTTTACCCCCAAGGTGCAATACCTGGCGACCTTCCGAAAGAACTAATTTGCCGCACCTGCCGTCGTAAGCCGGATGTTTTGGCGGAAGAAGAGGACCGGGCACGCGGTGTGGGCCCCCGATGGTTCACCCGTGGCCGTAGAGTATCCGATCCGGCTGATGCGCGACCTAGCCTACGAGACCCTGGAAGGACACCTGAGCTTTCCCGCCGGCGGCCGCGAAGTTGGCGGCGTCCTGTACGGCAAGCACGCACGCGGCCAGGTGCATATTCGAGCGGCGCGTCCGGTGGAGTGCGAGTACGCCGCCGGTCCCTCTTACCTGCTCTCGCCGCTGGACGAGTCTCGCTTACAGGAATCGCTCGCCGCGGTTAAGAACGAAAAAGCACTGAAAGGGCTGACTCCGGTCGGCTGGTATCTCTCCCACAACCGTTCGCCACTCCCTTTGCGTGATCAGGACCGAGAGATTTTCACCCGCTACTTCCCCGATTCCTGGCAGGTCACCCTGGTCCTGAAACCGGCGGCGAGCGGCGAGGTTCGCGCCACCTTCTTCGACCACGAGACGATCGACGGGGCGGCCCGTGAGGAGTTT
>CAYPUQ010000372.1:5228-6310 GCA_964413655.1 uncultured Solibacteraceae bacterium
ACAGCCGTCGCACTGCGGCTCTGGTACTTCGGCCCGCCACGGGCTCCGCTTCAGCTCCATGTTGTGAGGCTAGAGAGCAGCCGGCTGACACTCCGATGGGACGCCACCTCCGCCTTCGTGATGAACGCCCGACGGGCGGAACTGTTGGTCACGGACGGCGCCGAGGAAATCCGCTCGGGAGTCGATGCGGAAGTGTTACGTTCGGGATCGCTACCCATCCTGGCTTCGAGCGGCGACGTGCGTGCCCGGCTCAGCGTCTACCCGTCGTTTCCCGGCCGCGGGCCCGAGCCGGTGGAAGAGGCGACGCGCTTCCTCGCGCGAGCTGCCCGTGCAAGGTCCGAGGACGACGAGACGACTCCAGAGGACGAAGAGTCGCTACGACTGCGGATCGAGGCCGACGAGCTTCGCACACAACTGTCCGGCCGCCGCGAGGAGAACCAGACACTGGCGGAGCGATTAGAGACCGCGCGAGCCGAACTGGATCGGCGGTTGGCCGAGGAGGCGCGGAAAGCTCCCCCGGTTCCCGCCCCACGGAGCGAGCCCGCGCAGGCCCCGCCGACTCCCTCGGCTCCAGCTCCGAAGCCGCCCATCTTTAGCGGCGGGAGCCAGGCGGCTGCGAGATCCGGACTACCTCAGCCAGGACTCGATCCCCCCGCCGCTTCAGGAACGGGTGGCGCCACGGCTCCCACCGCGGCGCGGAGCGGGCGGCTGATCTGGACCGGCTATCTCCCCCCGACGGCCAGTCTGACGATCGAAAGCGGACGGGCGTCTACCGGCAGCCTCAACGGAGCGCTACCGCGAAAGGCCGTGCGCGTGTCCGCATATCCGGCCGAGTTGTCGAGCACCGGCATGACGGTTTTCAGCAACGATTCCACGCTGCCGCGCGAAGGCGCGGTCGAGCCGCCCGGCCCGCGAAACGCCTGGACTCGCACCCAGTTCGTTCACGATCCGGCCCGGGCCGCGAATCTCTCGCTGGTCGAAGCCCCAGCGCCGGAGAATAACTGGGCAAAGCTCCAACTACGCGCGGGCCGTCAACCCATTTCGGTGGTCATTATCGAGTGGGTGAGCACGGAGTAGCTGTC
>CAYPUQ010000373.1:0-6305 GCA_964413655.1 uncultured Solibacteraceae bacterium
TCATAAGCTGAACGATGGCACGTACCGGCTCCACCGCACGGGCGATCCGGTGCATCCATCCCGCTCGGGCAAGGACCGGCCCAAACTCGAGGAACTACCGTCTGAGTTCCAGAACCTGCTCACTTGGTACGAGCAATATCGAAGTACGAAAGACAGAAGAAAGAACGGAGTGCAAATCGAAGACCCCGATCCCGTGCTGGCAACGTTAGGTGCCGGCAAGCACCTTTGGCAGGATGAGGGTGGCGATGCATTCATCGCCCGGCAGCGTCGTGACTGGGACGCACCCGAGAAGCCCGCTTCTGCAAGCGCTGATCCCTCCACCCGGTTTGACCGGGTATGGCCACGGATTGCCACGGATCAAGCGCCATGAAGGAGAGGAGTTCCGAACGAAAGAAGGGCTGATCTTCACTTACCAAGTGGATGGCAGATCGCTCTGCATTTCTAGGGATGGACGTTACATTAACCGCCGGCTCAACCTGGGCGGGCTCCGGAAAGCAATCGAGCGATGCCCTCTGGCGAGAGTCACGGACGTCAAGGATATGATCAACCCATCCTACGTGTTCGGCCTTCTGATGGATCCCCGGATTCGCGCGACAGACTGGTAGGCGGTCCAACGTGGCGAACGTATTCTGGGACACAAATCTCTTCGTTTATCTTTTCCAAGGACACGAAGCCCTGGCGGACAAGGTCGTTCAGCTTCGCCAGCGGATGCGGGAGCGCCGCGACAACCTGTTGACGAGCGCACTGGCTGTTGGGGAGATCCTGGTCAAGCCGGAGGAGAAGGCAGACGAAGCCGCGGCCGAGCGATATATGGCGTTCTTCGCCAACTCCGGAGCCGTCCAGGTGATTCCCTTCGGCCTCTGTGCGGCCAGGCGCTTCGCTTCGATTCGCCGCGATCGGTCGATATCCAAGGCCGACGCCGTTCACCTCGCCTGCGCGGCTTCCGCCGGTGTCGATCTGTTTATCACGAACGACGACCGTCTCTCGCGAAAACTGGTTAGCGGTATCCACTTCATCACCAGCCTCGAACGCGCGCCCTACTTCTGACTCACCGCCGCCGCTTCGCCTTCAACACCGGCTCGATCAAACCATCCTCAAACGAATAATCGATCTTCCCCTTTTTGTGGTGCCGCCGGTACCACCGGTACGTCTCCTCCAGCGCCTCGGGGAACGGCGTCGCTTTGAAACTCAGCACCCGCCTCGCCTTCTGCGTCACCATCGTGATAGGCGCCATGTCAAAGTAGACGGCAAAGTACAGCGGCGGATGAATCGGATGTCCGCCCGCCCGCGCGATCCGCGGCCGGGGCACGTGGACCGTACGCGCCTTGAATCCGCCCGCTGCCGCCAGCGACTTGATGAGTTGGTTCTGGTTTACCGGCCGTGGATTGGAGACGTTAAACGGGTGGCCCACCGCCTTCACCTCTTCCATGGCCGCCAGGCACGCGTCTACCAGGTCCTTCACATAAACGAACTGCATCAGTCGACGGCCGTCGCCCGGCACGATAATCGGCCGGTCGTCGCGCATCCGGTCCCAGAAAAACGCTTCCCGATAGAACGGGTTCTCCGGCCCGAACACGTAGGGTGGCCGCAGCGTCACCACCGGCGTGCCGTAGCGCTGATGATGCCGGAACAGCGCTCGCTCGCTCGTCGCCTTGTTCCGCGCGTAGGGGTCCGGATGGTCGTCCGGCACCAGTCCGTCGCCTTCCTGCCGGTTCAACCCGTTCCCGTAGGCCGCCACGCTCGACATGAACACATAGCGCTGCAGGTTGTCGCCGCAAGCCTGGACGGTCGAAATCACCTGCCGGGCCGTCGTGCCCCGCTGCCAGTCGTACACGTTGTCGAACACGACGTCGAACCGCTTACCGGCCAGCGCCGCCTTCACGGCGCCCGGATCGTTCCGGTCCGCCGTGATGTTTCCTACCCGCTTACCGAAGTTGTGCTCCGGCTTGCGGTGCATCACCGTCACGTCATGCCCGGCCTTCAACAGCGCCCGGACGAGTGCGCGGCCAATAAACAGGGTCCCACCGATTACCAGAACATTCATGAGTACAACTGACCCCTGCTAGTCGTAATATTCCAAACCTAGGTGTGTAATCAGGTCTTCACCGCGCAAATGACGCAGTGTGTTCTTGAGTTTCATGAGTTGGATGAAGATATCGTGCTCCGGATACAAGCCCGGAGCCGTCATCGGCGCTTTGAAGTAAAAGGACAGCCACTCCTGAATCCCGCGCATGCCGGCGCGCTGGGCCAGGTCGAGGAACAGAATCAGGTCCAGCACCAATGGCGCCGCCAGAATCGAGTCGCGGCACAGAAAGTCGATCTTGATCTGCATCGGATAGCCGAGCCAGCCGAAAATGTCGATATTGTCCCAGCCCTCCTTCTCGTCGCCGCGCGGCGGGTAATAGTTGATGCGCACCGCATGGTACAGATCCTTATAGAGCGAAGGGTAGAGGCCCGGCTGCAAGATCTGGTCGAGCACCGACAGCTTCGTCTCTTCCTTCGATTTGAACGAGCCGGGATCTTCCAGCACTTCGCCGTCGCGGTTGCCGAGGATGTTGGTCGAGAACCACCCGCTCACGCCCAGCATCCGTGACTTCAGCCCCGGCGCCAGCAGCGTCTTCATAAACGTCTGCCCCGTCTTGAAGTCCTTCCCGCACACCGGCAGGTTCCGGTCGCGCGCCAGGTCGAGCAGCGCCGGAATGTCGTGCGTCAGGTTTGGCGCGCCGTTGGCGAACGGCACGCCCGCCATCAGCGCCGCGTAAGCGTACACCTGGCTCGGCGCAATGTCGGGATCGTTTGCGGCCAATCCCGCCTCGAAGCTCTTCCGGTCCTGATGGACCGCCACCGCCCGGTGAAAAACCTCGGTCGAACCGCACCAGATCATCACCAGCCGGCTGCATCCGTGCTTCTGCCGGAAGTCCTGAATGTCCTGGATAAGCTGCTCTGCCAATTCCCGCTTGTTCGCACCCGTCTTGACGTTCGGACCGTCCAGCCGGCGCACATACTCGCGCTCGAACACGGCCTTCATAGGCTGGATCGCCGACAGCGGCTGCTTCACCGGTTCAAGATGCTCCGGCCGCAGCACCCGGGCGTTCATCGCCGCTTCGTACGCGTTGTCTTCGTAAATGTCCCAACCGCCGAACACCAGATTGTCCAGTCCCGCCAACGGCACGAAATCCTTAATCCGGGGCACGCGATTCTCGGTGCGCTTGCCTAGCCGGATCGTCGCCATCTGGGTGAGCGATCCGACCGGTTGAGCGAGGCCCCGCTTCACTAACTCGACGCCGGCGATAAAAGTGGTGGCGACCGCCCCCAGGCCCGGAATCAGTATGCCAAGTTTGCCATCGGCCGGGGCAATCGTAACGCTTTGCTTATCGGACAATCAGGAACTCCTTCGCGCGATGAATAGTACTGTGCGGGCGGGCCGGGAAGCGCAAATTGCACGGGGCCCGCGCACGAAAAATCTGGTGGAGCGGGTCCGCGTACGGCCGGCTCATAAGAAAAGACCAGATGCTATACTATCACTTCATGCAGTCCCGCGCGACGTCAGCCACTCTGGTGACTGTTATCGCCGACGACGAGCAGTTGGCGAGCGACGAACTGGCTTTTCTCCTCAAGGACTTTCCCGAGATCGAGGTGGCCGCCGTGGCCTCCAACGGCCTGGAAGCCCTGAATGTTATCAAGGAGGTCGAGCCCGACCTCGTCTTCCTCGATGTCCAGATGCCCGGCCTCGACGGTATGGCGGTAATCCGCAAGCTCCGCGAGGAGCCCGACCTGCCTCACCCCTACTTCATCCTGGCCACGGCATACGACCAGTACGCCGTCGAGGCTTTCCGCCTCGAAGCTCTCGATTATCTGCTGAAACCGATCGACCGCGACCGCTTGGCCGAGTCCATCACCCGTGCGCGCAAATCGATTCACGAGAAGTCTTCCGGCCCGGTCGAGACGCCGCCGGTCAAGCCCGCCCTCCAGCGGACCAAGGTCCTCGTAAAAGCCCAGAACCGGAATTTCATCGTCGACGCGCAGGATATCGTCTACGCCACCATCGACGATGGTCTCATCACCGTCGTCACCACCCACTTCGAGGGCATCTCCAACTACCGGACCATCGAGGAACTCCAATCCAATCTCGATCCGGATACCTTTTGGCGGGTTCACCGCTCCTACCTGGTCAACATTAACCGCATTCGCGAGGTGATTCCCTGGTTTAAATCCAGCTTTCAACTCCGAATGGACGACAAAAAGCAGACCGAAATTCCCGTCAGCCGGGTGCAGACAAAACGGCTCCGCGCTCTACTAAAACTGTAGCCGCTGCCGATATAACGACAGTGGGGCGGACTTGGCGCGTGTATTCCTGCGTGCGCCGGTCGGCCCGGTCGACTGGAGAGGGACGCTGATGGCCGACACCGGCAAAACAGCGGGCCAATCGTTGGCCCACTACCGGATTCTCGAACCGCTCGGTAAGGGCGGCATGGGCGAGGTGTTTCTCGCCCAGGACACGCGCCTCGAGCGCCGCGTCGCCATCAAGGTCCTGCACGCGGACGTCGCCGCCGATACCGAACGCCGCCGCCGCTTTCTCCGCGAAGCGCGTGCCGCCGCCGCCATCAGCCACCCCAACGTCGCCCAGATCCACGAAATCGGCCAGGTCGATGGCACGGTCTACCTTGCCTTCGAATACATTGAGGGCGAAACCGTTTCAGCTCGCATGAAGCGCGGTCCCCTGCCCTGGGAGGAACAGCGCGAAATCGCCCTTCAAGTTGCCGCGGCACTCGAAGAGGCGCACGCCAAGGGGATCGTCCACCGCGACGTGAAGCCGGCCAACATCATGATAGATGCCCGCGGCCGCGCTAAGGTGCTGGACTTCGGGCTCGCCAAACAAACGGCCCGCGACGTCAACGAACTCCAGACACAGCAAGGGCTTATCATGGGAACCGTTTCCTACATGAGTCCCGAGCAGGCGCTCGGCGAGGAGATCGATACACGCAGCGACATCTTCAGCCTCGGGGTCGTGCTGTACGAAATGGCCACCCGCCGGCGGCCTTTCGACGGGTCGAGCGAAATGCAGACGCTCGCCAAGATCCTCCAGTCGCCGCCCGAACCGTTCCGCGACGGCGACATCCGCCATCCCGAAGGCTATGAAGCGTTGGTGCGCAAGTGCCTGGAGAAACGGCGCGAGGACCGTTTCGCGACCGCCACTGAATTGATCGCCGGTCTCAAACAGATTGGCCAGCCGGCCGCCCCCGCGGCCACCGTCGCGCCCCAACCCGGGAAACGGCGGCTCCGCGCCTTCGCCCTGGCTGGCCTGTTCGGCCTTCTGCTGGCCTCCGGTTGGCAGACCCGGAGCGTCTGGCTCGGCCCATCCGCGCCCGCCCCCAAGGAGCCCTCGACGGGCCACTCGACGGCCAAACGCCCGGTGAACCCCGACGCCCACCAGTGGTTCCTCCGCGCCCGTTTCCACATCGATAAATCGACTCAGGAGGGTCTGCGCACCGGCCGCGAATACCTCCAGAAGGCCATCGAGATCGATCCGTCGTACGCCGACGCCTATGTCGGGCTCGCCGAAGCCTATATGGTGGCCTCCGAATGGTTCATGTCGCCGCTCGAAGCGTTGCCGAAGGCCAAGGCGGCCGCCCGCAAGGCACTGGAACTGGATTCCGGCAGTATCGCTGCCTGTGTCGCCCTAGGACAGACGTTGGCGCTCTACGACCACGATTGGCCGGCGGCCGAAAAGGAGTTCAACGAAGCCCTCGCGGCCGCGCCAGAGGACGCGCGCGTGCGCGCCGCCTACGCCCACCTTTTGCTGGCCTTGAACCGCCTCGACGATGCGATCCGCGAAGGCGCCAAGGCCGTGGAACTCGACCCCATCCAACCGCTCACCTCCCACACGCTCGGCTTGGGCTACCTGCTGTCCAAGCAGCACGACAAGGCCGTTTCGCTCTTCGACCAGGCTCTCGAAGTGGACCCGAACTACTGGCTGGCGCACTCTTGGAAAGCCTGGAGCCAGCTCTACCAAGGCAACGTCGCCGCCGCCATCGAAACCTTCCGCAAGGCGGACCAGATCGTCGGCATCCCCCAGACTCGCGCCAGTTGCGCCTACGCCGAGGCGCTCAACGGCAAGCCCGCGGGCGCGCAAGCCCTGGTCAAGGAACTTACCGCGCTGCGCGACACGCAATACGTCCCCGCCGACGACATTCTGATCCTTCACCTTGCCCTGAACAACCGCGCCGAAGCCCTCGACTGGCTCGAAAAAGCCGTCGTCGAACGCAACGACCTTGCCTTCCTGATCCGCGTCGACCCCCGCCTCG
>CAYPUQ010000374.1:0-6295 GCA_964413655.1 uncultured Solibacteraceae bacterium
CTCAACCGCACCCGCGTACCGCCGCCACTCCGCGGGCGGAATCTCCCGTCCCACGCCGGACTCGCCGCGGCGCGCCAACTCCCGCAGCTTCCCGGCCGCCTCGGCGGTCGATGCCACCGCGATGAATCCCGTAGTCTCCACCCCGTCTAGGGCGAGATCGGCCGACCGCTCAACCCGTTCGAAGCCGTGGTCCGACACGATAGCTACCACCACATCCTTCGGCGTCACGGCCAGGATGCCGCCGAGCAGTTCGTCGGTGTACTCCAGGATCGCGTTCGCATGGCGCGTGAACGGACCGTTGTCGTGCGCCTCGGCGTCGTGATCGACGAAGTGGAGTAGCGTCAGGTCCGGCCGTTCGTGCTCCATCAGGTACATCGTGGCCAGCGCGCGAACGCGGTCGTCCACCCATTCCTGCGGAAACGAAGGATACTTCACCGTGATCTTGTCCACCAAGCCCGGCGTCGCCTTCTCTTCCATCCCGGCGAAGTCCATGCCGCCGCCCCGGCGGCGCGTGAAGTACTCGGGCAGGTTGTAGTCGATCGGCGCGCCCACGGTAACCGGCCAGTGAACAGCCGCGCTCGTCAACCCGGCCTTCCGGCAAGCGTCCCACAGAGTGGGCGCCTTCAATAGCGACGAGTACCAGTAACGCTGGCTCGTGCCGGGCTGGTTATTCGAGAGAATGCCGTGCACTTCGGGAGTGACGCCGGTGACCAGCGTCGTATGCGAAGGCCAGGTGACGGTCGGATACACCCCCACGACGCCGTCCGCCCACGACCCTGCGCGCACCAGCCGCCGCAGATTCGGAACCTTCAGACCCAGTTTGTCCGCGTCGCGAAGGTAGCGGTGATCCAGGCCATCGATCGAGACGACAAGCAGACGCCGGCGGCTTTGAGCGCGAAGCACGCTCGCGCCGAGTCCCGCCAGCGCGAGGCCGCTAAACCAGCGCCGCGAGAAAACTGGTTCCATGTCGCAGCTTTCCTCCGAAGTTCTCCGCCACCGTCTGACCAATATCGGCGAGTGAAGCGCGCGTACCGAGGTTCCTGCCGCCGCGCACGCGCCGCCCGTACACCAGCAGCGGAACGTATTCGCGGCTGTGGTCGGTGGAGGGAGTGGTCGGGTCGCAGCCGTGATCGGCGGTGAGGATCAGTAGATCGTCCTCGCGCACGGCATCCAAAGCCGCGGGCAGCCACGCGTCCACGGCTTCGAGTGCCTTCGCATAACCTTCGACATCGTTGCGGTGGCCGTACAGCGAATCGAAATCCACCAGGTTCACCCAGATCACCCCGCGGGCCTCGCTCTGCATAGCCGCCAGCGTCTTCTCCATGCCATCCGCGTTGCTTTTGGTCTTCGCGCCGCCCGTGATGCCACGGCCGAGAAACACGTCGCTGATCTTGCCGACGCTATGAACGGGCACGCCACGGTCCGCCAGCACATCGAGCAGCATCCCGGCCGGCGGCGGCACGGCGTAGTCGTGGCGATTGGCCGTGCGCGTAAATGTACCGGGGCGTCCAATGAAAGGGCGGGCGATCACGCGACCCACTTCGTGCTCGCCGCGCAGAATGTCGCGGGCGGCCTCGCACATCCGGTACAACTCCTCCACCCGAATCGCCTCTTCATGCGCGGCGATCTGAAAGACGCTGTCGGCCGATGTGTAGACGATCGGCCTGCCAGTGCGCAGGTGTTCTTCGCCGAGTTCCTTGAGGATCTCCGTCCCGCTCGCCGGCTTGTTGCCGAGCCAGCCGCGCCCAATGCGCCGCGAAAACTCGTCCATGATCACCGCCGGAAAGCCGTTCGGATAAAGCGGAAACGGCTTGTCCAGCAGGATGCCGGCCATCTCCCAGTGCCCGGTCGTCGTGTCCTTGCCGGGCGAGGCAAGCGCGCCGCGGCCGTAACAGCCGCGCGGGGAACTCGCGGGCGCGATGCCCACGAACGGGCGGATATTGCCGAGACCGAGACCAGCCAGGTTCGGCAAATCGAGCGGACGCTGCCGGGCGATGTTGCCCAGCGTATCCGACCCGGCGTCGCCGTAGGCCGCCGCGTCCGGCATCTCGCCGATCCCAGCGCTATCGAGGACGATCCATACGACGCGGCGGAACGGAGCGCTCACCGCTCCTCCAACGCGCGTTCGATGCGGGCGGTCAACATATCGGCGAAGCGGTCCGGGAGAAACCCGTTCATGCGGCTGGCGACCTCGCCGCGCCTGTTGAAGATCACTGTAGTCGGGATGGAGGACACGTTTAGTAGCGAGGAAAGGCCGTCGGAAAAGTAGGCCGTCTTGTTCCAACCATTCTCTTCAAGGAAAGGCTTGACGGCCGCGCGGTTGTCGTCCGTTGAGATGTTCAGGAACACCACCTTCTCGTTCTCGCGGAAGCGATCCTTCACCCGCTCGTAGAGCGGCTGCTGCACGCGGCAAGGGCCGCACCACGTCGCCCAGAAATCGAGCACGAGCACCTTGCCCCGGTACCCGGCCAGTCGCAGTTTCTCGCCGTCGAGGCCGGAGATAGTGTAATCGAGCGGATCCTCGACGCCCGCGTTCGGGTCGAGTGCGCGCAGCGCGGCCTGGCGCTGCTCCTCGCGAGCCTGAACCCGGTCCCACGCGGCGAGGATCATGTCGCCGAGTCCGGTTTCCGCGCCTTTCCACGCGCGATACCACTCGCCGAGACGGGAGCGGTCTTCCGCTTGAAGTTCCGGATCGGCGAGCGCAAAAGCTTCGGCGAGGCGTTCGATGGCGCCCTCAATGTCGCCTTGAGCGTGGAGCCAGCGAGCGAGTTCGCGGGCGGTTTCGGGCGCGGGCATTACCTCGAAACCGCGCCGCGCCAACGCGACCGCCTCGTCCGCCTTGCCGAGGTATCCCAATGCACGAGCCTGGTACACGAGAGCCTTCCCGAGCAAAGCATCGCGCTCCTGCCGGCGGCGGGCGGCGCCGCGGGCACCCGGTTCGAGATCCGGCAGCGCCGTCACGAATTGCTCGAGGCGGCGGGCATAGTCGAGCGCGCGTTCGGCGTCGCCACGGTCGTCTTCGGCAAGCAGCAGGCGCGCGACCTGTTCGAGCAGCGCGGCGTTCTCCGGGTCCCGGGCCAGCGAACGTTCGCCGTACACAAGAATGCGCCGGCTGTCTTTAAGATCCGCGGCCGCTTTGAGGATGGCCCGTTCGAGTTCCGCCCGCTGGGGCGATTCCGGATACTTCTCCAGATGAGCCTCGAGAGCGCGGAGAAAGTCGGCCGGACTGTTGCCGGCTTCGGCGAGGGCCACGCCGAGTTCTTTCTGTTCGGGAGACTGGCCTTGGGGCGAAGCCGCGTACGCGGTCAGGCAAAACGCGAGGAGCAGCCGCGTCATTCCGGTTGGGCGTTGCTCGGAGCGGCGGCGTTGGCGGCCGTGCCGGCGCTATTGCGGATCACGTCGGCGATATGGGCCGCCCGTTCGCGCGCCATGTTGAGGTAGCTGGCATTCTTGTGGACGCGGTCCAGCAGCGGCAGAAACTGATCCGGAGCGACGATGCGCCCGCGGTCGAGCGCGGCGTGCATCTGGAGAATCGCCTTGTTGACGCCAAGCTTGTCGAAGCGAACGGTGCGTTCCAGGATCATTCGGTGCTGCGCGGTCTCGGTGATCTTTTCGAACCAGTCCTGGAACGGACGGGCGTCGGCTTCCATCGAGTAGTTGTACTTCACCTCGTGCTTCGTCGCGCCGTCCTCAATCCAGCGGTAGGTTTTCTCACCCATTTTGGCGACGTTCAGGCCGGCTTCGAGCGGACGGTCGAAATGGCCGAGCTTGGCGGCAAGATCGAAAATGGTGTCGGCATCGACGCCGGCGAGGCGGAAGCGGATCGGTTGATCGTCATCTGGCGCTTCCTTGTACTCAACCGTTCCATTGCGTTCGAGAGTGATCTCAACGTAGGCCGGGACGCTGCCGGGGAAGGACTTGGAGTAAAAGATATGGGGTTCGGCGAACGCCGTGGCGATGCCAAGCACGAACAACAGTAGCCGTGTCATGCAATCCCTCCTGTCTGAAGCGCGGCGGCGCGGGAATGGTTGGCATGGCAGATGGCGGCGGCCAGCGCGTCGCAGGCATCGGGCTGATCGAGCGGCGCCGCGGGACCGAGCAGTGATCCCACCATGAACTGCACCTGCGATTTTTCGGCGCGGCCGTATCCGACAACGCTACCTTTGATGACGAGCGGCGAATACTCGGCCAGCGGAAGGCCGGCTTCGGCGGCCACCAGCAGGGCGACACCGCGCACATGGGCGAGTTTGAGCGCGCTTTTCACGTTCACCGCGTGGAACACCTCTTCCACCGCCACGGCGTCGGGCCGATGGGCGGCCACAATGTCGCGCAGACCGCCGGCGATCGCCTGGAGCCGCCGGTGCAGCGGCTCGCGCGGGTCGGTGCGGATGGTGCCGGCGGCGAGAATCCGATGGCAGTGGCCATCGCTCTCGATGATTCCGTAGCCGGTCCGTTCGGTTCCGCAGTCTATGCCCATCACCCGCATTGGCTTGTAATCGGCTTAGTCGAGCGCTTCCATCTCGCTTTCGTCGATGTCGAAGTTCGAGTACACGTTCTGAACGTCGTCGTGCTCTTCCAGCGCTTCGCTCAGCCTCAACATTCCTTTCGCCTGGCTGCCTTCCAGTTTCACCAGGTTCTGGGGAACCATGGCGATTTCGGCCGAGATCGTGGGAATCCCGGCCTTTTCAAGCGCCACGACGACGGCTTCGTGCGCCTCGGGCGGCGCAAGAATTTCCCATTGGCCTTCGTTCCTGATGTCTTCGGCCCCAGCCTCGATCGCGATCTCCATCAACTGGTCTTCGGTGGCCTTGTCATCCTCGATGACGATCTGGCTCTTCCGGTCGAACATCCAGGCGACGCTGCCCGACTCGCCCAAATTCCCGCCGTTTTTCGAGAACAGGTGGCGGATCTCGCTCACGGTGCGGTTCTTGTTATCGGTGGCGACGTCTACCATGACGGCCGCGCCGCCCGGTCCGTAGCCTTCGTAAGTAAGTTCGTCGATCTGGCCGCCCTCGATCTCGCCGGTGCCGCGCTGAATGGCGCGCTTGATGTTCTCCGCTGGCATCGAGCCCGCTTTGGCGGCTGCAATGGCGCTCCGGAGCCGTGGATTGCCGTCCGGATCGCCCCCACTGCGGGCGGCGATGGTGATTTCCTTGATGAGTCGCGTGAACACCTTGCCACGCTTGGCGTCAAGGGCCGCCTTCTTGTGCTTAATGGTGGCCCATTTCGAATGTCCGGACATGTCCTGAGAAACCTCGGAGGTGGGAGGGCCTAAAGGCCCTGTTCCAATTCTTAAGATTACCAGATCGGCGCGGCCGGCCCTCTGGTCGGCGCCGTTACCTACGTTCCGCCCGCATTGCCTCTAAGGTCAGCCGGATCCCCTCCTCGTACGGAGTCTTCCTCAGCTCTGGCAGCAGATGGCGCAGTCGCGTGTCGTCGAGGATGACGGGCGTCGTCCACAGATAATGCATTTCCGCCACCTCGCGGAAAAAAGACTGAAGAGGCCCATCGCGCGCAGAATCGTCTTCCCCGCCACCCGGAGCCTGGGCCGCCGCCCGATGCCGCCAGCACCGGCCGCAACCCGTAGTACAGTTCGTCGCTTACCCAGCCGGCCTCGTCCACCAGCGGCAGCGATACCCCCGAAAACCCCCGTGTGGTGTCGTCGGTCCCCGGCAGCTAGGGACTGGAAAATCCAGCCGCTACCCGGCGTTGGGGAGGGGAAGTGAAAGTGGCCGCCGACCGACAGGACTCATAACCCTTTGGATGAAACTCACTGGGTGAGCTGCTTGAGGGAAAACTTCACGAGCAGTTCTGATGGGGAGGGGCTGGAAACGGGCGAGGTCAACACCGCGCCAGTCCCTTACCCGACAAACCGTGTTCGACGAACTCAAGACTCATCTGCGGGGTGCGCATATCGTGCTCCGCAGTAAAACGCCGGATCTGGTACGGCAGGAGTTCTATGGCTTGCTGATGGCGCATTTCGCCGTGCGCGGCCTCATGCACGAAGCGGCGCTGCGTGTCGATCAGGATCCCGACCGGCTGTCCTTCCTCCACGCCGTGCGCGTTGTCCGCCGCAAGATGGCCGCCTTCGGCGCTATTCCCCCCTCGGGGTCGAAAAAGGTTCCATAACGCGGTGCTGGACGAGATCCTCGACGAGCCTGCCGCTTCCAGCCGCAATCGGCGTAATCCCCGAGGGGTCAAGCGGAATTTCTGCCGCACAATGGCCAATCGCGCAAGGGGGCTGGCACCAGCGCCGTTGTCCGCTCAAAACTCCAGCCGCAACCCGAGTTGAATT
>CAYPUQ010000375.1:0-6293 GCA_964413655.1 uncultured Solibacteraceae bacterium
CAAGCCCGCGCAGCGAACAAGCGCTGGCGCCCAGTCGCTGACCCGTGCGCTGGGCCTTAAGCTGCGCCGCGTGGTGCTCGATGCGGGCCATGGCGGCCACGATACCGGCACGATCGGCCGCTCCGGCCTGATGGAGAAGGATCTCGTGCTGGACATCACGCTGCGTCTCGGCAGGCTGATCGAAGAGCGGCTCGGCGCCGACGTGATTTACACACGCGAGGCCGACATCTTCATCCCGCTGGAACAGCGGACGCAGATTGCCAACGATCATCTGGCGGACCTGTTCCTGTCGATTCACGCCAACTCTTCACCCGCGCAGACGGTCGCCGGCGTGGAAACTTACTATCTAAGCCTGACGGCATCGCAGGCCGAATTGGCGGTTGCCGCGCGCGAAAACGCTACTTCCACGAAGTCGGTCCACGAGCTGAACGATCTGGTTCGCCAGATCGCCATGAACGAGAAGGTCGCCGAATCGCGCGAGTTCGCGGCGAAGGTGCAAGCATCGGCTCACGCGCTGGCCGCTCAACTCCACGGCAAGACCCTGCCGAACCGCGGCGTGAAGAAGGCGCCGTTCGTCGTTCTGATTGGTGCGCAAATGCCGTCGATCCTCGCCGAAGTGGGCTTCCTCAGCAATGCCCGCGAAGAGGCGGCACTACGCCGCGACGACCATCGCCAGAAAATCGCCGAAGCTCTTTACCGCGGCGTCGCCCGTTACGGCGAGTCGCTCAGCCACTACCGGGTCGCGCAGGCCGGCGGCTCATCTAACGGTCAGGAAGACTGAGCGGTTGCGCCCCGTCTCCTTCGCGTCGTAAAGGGCTTGGTCGGCGCGGCGGATCAGGTCGTCGCAACGCCACGAGGTACCCGCCGGCAAGGCCGTGACACCGAAACTGGCCGTGACCGATAGTTCCAGCGATTCGTACTGGACCGGACTGGCCGCGATCGCGATTCGCATACGTTCGGCGTGACGCCAGGCGTTCGCCTCTTCGCAGCCGGGCAGCACGAGCAGAAACTCCTCGCCGCCGTAGCGGCCGATGGAATCGTAGGGTCGAATCGAAGCTGCCATCCGTCCCGCGAGATCGGTGAGGACGGCATCGCCCGCCATGTGTCCGTACGTGTCGTTGACCTGCTTGAACTCGTCGATATCGGCCATCACGATGCCCATTGGATAGCTCTCGCGGACCGCCCGCGAGAGCTCCCGCTCCAGGATCTCGAGAATCGCCCGGCGGTTCCAGACTTTCGTCAGCGCGTCGCGTGTCGCCTGTTCCCGCAAGGCTTCCTGGGTTACAAGCAGTTGCTCCTCCAGTTCGAGAATCCGGACACCGGGCCGCAGCCGGACCTGCAGTTCGCTCGCGTGGAAGGGCTTGACGATATAGTCGTCGGCCCCCGCATTCATTCCCTCCACAATGTCCTCGGTCTCGCTGCGTGAGGTCACGAGGAGGAGATACGTGTAGTAGCCCTTAGACTGCTCCCGTACCAGCGAGCAGACTTCGGGGCCGCTTAACCCCGGCATCATCCAGTCCAGAATCGCCAGGCGCGGCGCATCGGGCTTCTGCAGGATTCCCCACGCCTCCGCGCCATCGCCAACGGATACAACCTCGTAGCCTTGCTTCTCGAGCGTAGCCTCCAGCATACGCCGTGACGAAGCGCTGTCATCGGCAATCAAGACCCGCATGAACGGCTCCGAAGAAGCTGATGTGAACTCAAGAACAGGAACGCTCCACCGTCCATTGTTTTCTCTGGCCGGCGCCGTCGACGAATTCGACGGTAGCCCGGCACCCCTTCCAGCGGACCCACACGGTCCGCGAGTCCTCCCGCTTGACTTATCGGCTGAAGCCGCCCGGACAATTAACGACCTTGAAAGAGGCTCACTTCCCAGGCGCTGAAAGCTTTTGGAATCTTTATTCTACACAACCACCACTGTTGGGAGGGGGTTTCGGTGGCGAACCGCCCAAGCGAAGACGACCGACAATCGCTTCAACGTCATACACACAACCGCCCCACGCCCCACCGGAGACGTCCTGCAAAGCCGCCCACAGCCGCGTTTCCGGTGGCAGCCGGGGATCGGGCGCCAGATCCGGCCGCGGCGCCCGCGCCGCCAATATCCGCTCGCCGTCTGCCGGGTCGCCGGCCCGTCCATCCTGCCCAATCAACTGGATGCTCGCCTCCAACGTCTCGCGGTTAATAATGATCTCGATCATGTCGCCATCCCGCACCTTTCCGATCGGCCCGCCCGCCAGCGCCTCCGGTGAAATGTGGCCGACGCAGGCTCCGGTCGATACTCCGCTGAAGCGGGCATCGGTCAACAAGGCAACGTGTTTTCCGAACTCCAAGTGTTTCAGTGCCGACGTAATTTGATACGTCTCTTCCATTCCCGATCCCAGGGGCCCGCGGCAGATCAGCAACATCACGTCTCCCGCTCGGATCCGGTTCTCCTTGATCGCCGTGATCGCGTCCGCTTCGGTCAGGAACACGCGGGCCGGCCCGCGCTTGCGGTACACGCCATCGGCATCTACTACCGACGGGTTGATCGCCGTGCTCTTCACTACCGACCCCTCGGGCGCCAGGTTGCCCGACGGGAAGCACACCGTCGAGGTGAGCCCCGCCCGCCGAGCCTGGTCTGGCGGCATGATCACGATGTCCGGATCCACGCCGTCCCGCTCCGCCAGCGCCTTTCGCAAAGCCGCGCGCCGCTCGGACTGTGCCCACCAGTTCAGGTTCTCGTCCAGCGTCTGTCCCGTAACCGTCTTCACCGAGGTGTCGAGCAACCCTGCCCGGCGCAGATGCAGCATGACCTCCGGGACGCCGCCCGCCAGGAAGACTTGGGCCGTGATGAAACTGCGCGGACCGTTCGGCAGCACGTCGACCAGCCGTGGGATCTGGCGATTCACCGACTTCCAGTCGTCCACCGATGGACAGCGCAGCCCAGCCATCCGCGCCACCGCCGGTAAATGCAGAATCAGATTCGTCGATCCGCCAAAGGCCGCATGGACCGCCATCGCATTCGCGACCGAGGCGCCAGTCAGGATGTCGCCGCCCCGCAAACCAGCACCGAGTAGGGCCAGTGCCGCGCGGGCCGAGCGCCGCGCCATGTCGTGCCAGATGGGATGTCCCGACGGCGCCAGCGCCGCGTGCGGCAGCGTCATGCCTAGCGCCTCGCCGACCACCTGTGAGGTCGCTGCCGTGCCCAGAAACTGGCAGCCGCCGCCCGGCGTTCCGCAAGCCCGGCAGGCTGCCGCCGCCGCGTACTCCAAGGTGATATCGCCGTGGGCGAAACGTGCGCCCAGACTCTGAACCTTGCCCGCGTCCTCGGCATCTTCGGCCGCCAGCGTGACACCGCCCGGGGCGAGCACCCATGGTAGATCGCGCGTGGCGGCCAGCGCCATCATCATCGCCGGCAGCCCTTTGTCGCAGGTCGCCACGCCAATCACCGCCTGCCGCGTCGGCAGCGACCGGATCAGACGCCGGAAGATGCCCGCCGCGTCGTTGCGGTAGGGCAGGCTGTCGAACATGCCCGGGGTGCCTTGCGTGCGTCCGTCGCACGGATCGGTGCAAGCGCCGGCGAAGGGCACGCCGCCCAGCGCTGACAATTCGCGTGCCGCCGTTTCGACGAGCAGTCCCACTTCCCAGTGCCCCGTGTGGTATCCGAGCGCGACCGGCGTGCCGTCCGGAGCGCGCACGCCACCGTGCGTGGACAGGATCAGCACCTCGGGACCGCCCATTTTCCGCGGATCCCAGCCCATGCCGGCATTCTGCGTCCAGCCGAATAGATCGCCGGACGGCTGGTGGAGCAGCATCTCCGGCGTGACTGGCAGTTCGCCCCGCGGCCCCCTCGCACGGGTGCGGACGTCGTAGAGTGCCGGGTCGGAGGAATCGAGGATCGAAGAAATGGAGATCGTGCTTGCCATGAACGAGGTTCCAGACCATCATACGCGGACACCCGGCGGGGGCGGCGGATTCGGTAAAATAGCGAAGTATCCGTGGCCGACAAGCCAGAGCAGGTTATCGCCATCTATCCCGGTTCGTTCGATCCCATCACGTATGGACATTTGGATCTGATCGAACGCTCGTCGGCGCTGTTCGACCTGTTGATCGTTTCGATTCTGGACAACGAGAACAAGCAGCCGCTGTTCAGCGTGCGGGCGCGAATGGATATGCTGCGGGAGGTGACCGCTCACCACGCCAATGTCGAAGTGGACAGTTTCGAGGGTCTGCTGGTGGACTATGCCGCCAACAAGAGCGCTACCGTGCTGGTGCGCGGCATCCGCGCGATCTCCGATTACGAATACGAGTTGCAGATGGCACTGATGAACCGGCGCTTGCGGCCGGAGATCGAAACGGTGTTCCTTATGGCGGGTGAAGCCTATTCGTTCATCAGCTCGAAGCTGGTGAAGGAGGTTTTCCGGCTCGGAGGCAATATCACGGGGCTGGTGCCGCCGGGCGTTGAAGCCCGGCTGCGGGAACGGCTCCCACAACAACGGTAAGCAAGAGGATGAACAGATGATTCAGGCAGCGAACGAACTCGCCGAACGCGTATCGACTATAAGCGTCTCATCGACGATGAAGGTGGCCGCCGATGCCGACAAACTGCGCCGCGAAGGCGCCGACGTGGTGGACTTCGGCGCCGGGGAGCCGGACTTCCCGACTCCGGACAACATCAAACAGGCCGCGGTCAGAGCGCTGGAGGCTAACTTCACGAAGTACACCCCGGTCGGCGGCATTCTCGAATTGAAGAAAGCGATTTGCGAACGGCACGCGACCGACTACGGTACCTCCTACTCGCCCGCCGAATGTATCGTGACCGTCGGCGGTAAGCACATCATCTTCAACCTGACCCAAGTGCTGCTGAATCCCGGCGACGAGGTGATCGTCCCGGTGCCTTACTGGGTCACCTACAAGGACGTGATCAACTACGCCGGCGCCAAATGCGTCTTCGTCGAGACCAGCGAGACCAACGGCTTCACGCTGACCGCCGCCGACATCGAAGAGCACATCACGCCGAAGACGAAGCTCGTGATCATCAACTCGCCCTGCAACCCGAGCGGCGGCGTACTCGATCGCGAGGAGTTCCAGCGCATCTACCACGCGACATCGAAGCGCGGCATCTGGCTCATGACCGACGAGTGCTACTGCCGATTCGTCTACCAGAGCGAGCCCTACTCGGCGGCGTCGTTCAACGGCGGGAAGGAAACCATCATCGTCGCCGGATCGCTGTCGAAGACCTACGCGATGACCGGATGGCGGATCGGATTCGGACTCGGTCCGGCCGCGATCATAAACGCCGTCGGCAAGCTGCAGAGCCACATGACGTCGAACCCCACCTCGATCGCGCAGAAAGCGGCGGTTGAAGCGCTCACCGGGCCGCAGGAATCGGTGGGCAACATGCTCGCCGAGTACGCCAAGCGGCGCGACTTCGTTGTCAAACGGCTGCGCGAAATTCCCGGCGTGAGCGTCGCGGAACCGAAAGGCGCGTTTTATGCCTACCCGAACATCAGCGAAGGCATGAAGAACCGCGGCATCGGCTCACCGCTCGAATTCGCCGAGAAACTGCTCGCCGAGGCCCACGTCGCCGTCGTGCCCGGCGAAGCGTTCGGCACCGACGCCCACGTCCGCATCAGCTACGCGACGTCGATGGAAGAGTTGGCCCGCGGGCTGGACCGGATCCACAAGTTCATTGCGGGATAGGAAATAAGCGGCCGCGCGCAGCGCCGCGTTTCGATCTCGCATCTTGCCCCGATGGTGGCATGCCATACCAATACAACCCCCCAAGTTGGGAGGCGCGCGATCTTATCAGCAGTGTGGTTTTTGACCGCAGGTTCGCGAATGCTCAAGTCGTCGTGCCCAAGGGGCAGGACGATGCGACCTTTGCCTTCATGCGGGACGTGTTGTTTCCTTTCATTCCTGTGCGAAGGGCGGACGAGCTTGACCGCGGGCTGGCAAATAACACATACCATTACTGTCCGGCTATAAGTGGAACAGATTCAGTTGGTTACCGGCATCGACCAATTTCTCCGGGGAGTCGGAGGGCTGGAGGGCCTGTAAAATGGGCGTTTTCTCAAAAAGGGTCACGCTCAAAATCTGTAGAATTTGGTAGAGGCTGAGATCCAGGCCCAGACGCTTGCGAACGATCGCAACCAACACGTAGACCGAAACGGCGATCCAGATTTGGGTCTTCACGGCGTTCTCGCTGGTGCCGTAAAATGCCTTGATCCGCAGATGTTGTTTCATCCACTTGAAAAACAGTTGTCGGGTAAGGGACTGGCGCGGTGCTGGGCTTCCCCGCCCGTTTCCAGCCC
>CAYPUQ010000376.1:0-6288 GCA_964413655.1 uncultured Solibacteraceae bacterium
CTTTCTTGACCTTGTTCCGATGGAGCTGGTCAAAGAAAAAGCCTCCTACTTCCTGCCGGTCTCAACGTATAACACCTTCCGGCCCCGTGGCCGCACGAGCCGCATCGGCTGTGCCCGATGCACGAGTCGGCCGGCGTCAGACGGCCAAGTGGCTTCGCCCTGCGGATCGCCGGACTTCGGCCAACTTGTTCGGGGTCTCTCCTATTCCCGGCCTGGTCATCGCCGCGACGCTCCCGATAGGACACTGACAACTTCCGTTCTTTGATCTTGCCCGCCATCGTAGAACGATAGAACCATGTCGGCAGACCATTGTCCGGATGGGGAAAACCAGCCAATTGGCCGAGCCTCTCGGGTTACTTCTTGTTTCCTGGAATCGGACTCTCGTCGCAGCTTTGGGTCAAAAGCGGGGCGTAGCCGCTGTTCTGCCGGCCTTCACTTTCCAAGCAGCTCGGTAAGGTCCGAAAGCGTGACCAAGTAATAGACCCGTGCCGTGTTGTCACCGCTGGCGGTTACGATGCGCTGGCCGTCGGGCGAGTACGCGGCGTGCCTCACACCGCCCGTATGGCCAACAAGCGTTGCCACCAGTTGGCCATGGGCTGCGTTCCACACCCGCGCCGTGGTGTCGTCGCTGGCGGTGACGATACGCTGGCCGTCGGGCGAGAACGCCGCGTGCCTGACAACGTGCCTGTGGCCCTCGAGCGTCGCCAGCAGTTGGCTGTTGGCCGCGTTCCACACCCGCGCCGTGCTGTCGCCGCTGGCGGTGACGATGCGCTGTCCGTCGGGCGAGTACGCCGCGTGTGAGACCGGGGCTGTGTGGCCTTCGAGCGTGGCGACCGGTTGACCGTTGGCCGCGTTCCACACGCCCGCCGTGTTGTCCAAGCTGGCGGTAACAATGCGTTGGCCGTCGGGCGAGAAAGCGACGTGCAGGACCGAGTCCGCGTGGCCGACGAGGGCGAACAGCAGTTGGCCGTTGGCCGCGCTCCACACCCGCGCCGTGTCGTCATCGCTGGCAGTGACAATGCGTTGACCGTCGGGCGAGAAAGCGACGTGCAGGACCGAGTCCGCGTGGCCGACGAGGGCGAACAGCAGTTGGCCGTTGGCCGCGCTCCACACCCGCGCCGTGTCGTCATAGCTGGCAGTGACAATGCGTTGACCGTCGGGTGAGAACGCCGCATGCACAACACCGGCAGTGTGACCGGCGAGGCTCGCAAGGGGCCGGCCGCTGGCCGCGTTCCACACCCGCGCCGTGTTGTCCAAGCTGGCGGTAACGATGCTTCGGCCGTCGGGCGAGAACGCCGCGTGCTTGACCCTGCTTTTGTGAACGAGGGTGGCCACTAGCCGACCGTTGGGCGCGTCCCACACCCGCGCCGTGTTGTCCTCGCTGACGGTGACGATGCGCTGACCGTCGGGCGAGAACGCCGCTTGAAAGACGGTGCTCGTGTGGCCTTCGAGCCTGGCGACCAGTGGGCCGTTGGCCGTGTTCCACACCCGCGCCGTATTGTCATCGCTGGCGCTGACGATCCACTGGCCGTCGGGCGAGAAAGCGGCGTGGCGGACCCAGTCCGCATGGCCAGCGAGGGTGGCCAGCAATTGGCCGTTATCCGTGTTCCACACTCGGGCCGTGTTGTCGTGGCTGGCGGTGACGATGCGCCGGCCGTCGGGCGAGAACTCCCCGTGCCAGACCTCAGCCGTGTGCCCAACGAGGGTGGCCACCAGTTGGCCATTGGCCGCGTTCCACACCCGGGCCGTGTTGTCAACGCTGGCGGTGACGATCCAGTGGCCGTCGGGCGAGAAAGCGGCGCGGCGGACCGAGTACACATGGCCAGCGAGGGTGGCCAGCAATTGGCCGTTATCCGTGTTCCACATCCGCGCCGTGCTGTCATAGCTGGCGGTGACGATGCGCTGACCGTCGGGCGAGAACGCCGCGTGCACGACATTGTTCGTGTGGCCTTCGAGCCTGGCGACCTGTTGACCGTTGGCGGCGTTCCACACCCGGGCAGTTTTGTCGTTGCTGGCGGTGACGATGCGTCGGCCGTCGGGAGAAAACGCCGCGTGCTGGACACCGAACTCGTGGCCTTCGAGCGTGGCGACCGGTTGACCGGTGGCCGCGTCCCACACCCGCGCCGTTTTGTCCAAGCTTGCGGTGACGATGCGCCGGCCATCGGCCGAGAACGCCGCGTGCCAGACAATGCTCGTGTGGCCAACGAGGGCGGCCACCAGTTGGCCGTCGACCGCATTCCACACCCGCGGCGTTCTGTCCTCGCCGGCGGCGGTAACAATGCGGAGGCCGTCGGGCGAGAACGCCGCGTGCTCAAGCCTGGCGGTGTGGCCAACGAGGGTGGCCACAAGTTGGCCCGTGGCCGCGTTCCACACCCGCGCCGTTTTGTCCCAACTGGCGGTGACGATGCGCCGGCCGTCGGGCGAGAACGCCGCGTGCACAACCGTGCCTTTGTGAACGAAGGTGGCCATCAGTTGTGGGAACGCGTGGGCTACGGCCAGGAGGGCCTCCGCCGTCTTTGCCGTCTGCCAGCCGCGGATCGCCAAGGCCAGCGCCTCAGCCTGGTCCCGGGCAATCATCTGCTCGGCTTGCGCGGCCAGCGCGCGGGACTGCGCAGCCAACTGCTGCTGACGGGCGAACCACGCCGCTGCGACAGCTAGAAGGACTAGCATACCCAGCGCGTACGAAAGCCTGCGGCTACGGACCGCGGAGCGCCGCGCCTGTGCGGTCGCGGCCTCTTCGGCGATGCGGCGGCGGTCCGCCTCGAGGCGGAGCTGCTCTTCGGCCTCGGCCCGAGCTTCGGCTTGCTCGCGAAGCTCCTTCTGCCGGGCAATCTCCAGTTCCTGGGCCTGCCGCTCCTTGCGCGCTGCCGCCTCTTCCGCCTCCCGGCTTGCCTCCAGAAACTCTCCCAGCGGAGCGGGCGGGTTGGGGCGCCTGGCAAGCCACTCCCGCGCCTGTGCGAGCCGGACACCGTGCATCAAGGCACTCGGGTCTTTGTTCAAGCGGCGCCATTCTTCGGCCGCCTGAAGGAGACTTCGCCCGAGGCGGAGATCCTGCCGGTTATCCTTCAACCATTCCCGCAAGGCCGGCCATTCGCGGATGAGCGCCTCATGAGACACCTCCACGAAGTTTTCCGCCGGAGACTGCGGTCCCTGTCCGCTGGTGGCCAGCAGGCGCCTGGAGGCCAGAAGGGCGATGAGCCGCTCGACCTGCTCGGGGGCGCCCAGGTGAAGCAGAGCCTCTTTGGTTACCCGGCGACGGGTGTCCTGGGCGCCCTCGCCGAGTTGGACCAGCTCGAGAAATATCTCCCTGGCGAGGCGCTGGTCGGCCTCGCCGCCGAGGCCGCGATAGACCTCGTCGGCATGTCTGCCGAGGGCGCCCCGAAGGCGTCCGATAGCGGCGTAGTCGGTGTTGGTGAGCGCATGAGCGGAGGCGGAGGATTGCTCCCACAGTTGGGCGAGAGCGTGCTCAAGCAGCGCCAGGTTTCCCGGTTCCGCGCCGACGTCGGCAAGCAGGGAATCGATCAATCCAGGCTCGGCGCGGGCCGCGGCCAGCGCCAGTCGATTCTCGATCGCCTCGCGCAGTTGTGGCGGGCTCATGAGAGGCACGTTGTACAGGTTGGTACTGAGGCAGGCGCTCAGCTTCGGATGGTCCAGGCAATGTCCGTAGAAGTCCGCCCGCAGCGCCAACACCAGGTGCACCGGTACCGCCCCATCGAGTCCCGCCGACGCAAGAAGCGAATCGATGTACCGGGCTCGGGTTGCCGGATCGGGAACGAGGGTGAACAGCTCCTCGAACTGGTCGGCGACGAGCAAAACGTGCGCGCCACGGGCGACCTGAGCGATGACATTGCGAAGAGCCTCACCGCCGCCTGGGAGCTTCTTCTTGCAGTAGTCCGTCAACTCGGCACGACTCGCCTCGCTCAACTCAGGCGCCAGTTGCCCAGGGAGAGTTTCCGCAAGGTAGTCGAAAGGAGCCGCCGACGGCCGAAATACGGCGATCCGCCAGGAGTCCACCCATGTGCCATCGAATCGAAAGCGCCCGCGCCGGAGCGCCGGGATCAGTCCGGCCTGAAGGAGCGATGACTTGCCACTGCCGGAGTTTCCGATGACGGCCAGCGTAGGTGCGCGGCCGAGGCGGGTGAGCAACTCGCCGGTGTCGCGGTCGCGTCCAAAGAACAACCAGGAATCTTCGGGGCCAAAGATCTGGAGGCTGCGAAACGGGCTGTGCGTGGTCCAGTATTCTGTCGGGACCGCGACCTGGGAGGATGGGGCATCGCGGAGGATCTCGATCAGCCGGCGGGTCTGCTCGGGCGCACGCTGGGAATCGCGGAGATCGACGTACTGATGCTGCTGTACAAACGGCGGAAGCTTCGAGGGGTCCGCTCCCTGGCCCAGTACCGGGATAAAGCGGAAGGCTTCAGGATGGTGGGTGTTGTGGACCAGTCCGATACGAACCTCCCGATCGACCCAGGCCTGGATGCCAAGGCTTCCGATGTACACGATCATGGCGGAAGCATGCGAAATGGCCTCTTCGAGAGTAGCCATCCAGGCGTCGCCAGGCTGGAGATTGTCTTTGTCGAACCAGACGTCAAGGTCGTTGCGGCGGAGTATTTCCGCTAACTGGCGAGCCGCTTGCGTGTCTGCGCCGGCGTGACTGAGAAAGATGGGGCCCCTGCGAACGACCTCACCCGGCGCCGAGCCCATGATGCGTAGTATACGTACCGGCGATCTGGAATGTTTGGACCACTTCACGGTACACCTGGGCGGATTATTGCTAGCCTATACACATCAAGCTCACAAATCTTGTGTTGGATGAGCGTCTTCTTATCGAAGCCACTCGCGTGCTTGCGGCAAGAACGTATTCCGCGGCGGTGAATACGGCGCTCGAGGAGGTGATCCGCCTGCGAAAGATTCAATGCATTCCGCGTTTCTTTGGATCTGGCATTTGGGAGGGAGACTGGACCCAAATGCGGGAAGACCAGCCGTCGCGCAGGATCCGTCGCGGATGATCCTGGTGGACACTTCCATCTGGATTGAACTTCTGTCGGGACGACTACGCCGTGCGATCCGCGAGGAAGACCTCCTATAACCTCCTCCGTTTCGTAACATGCGGCCCGATTGTCCAGGAAGTCCTCCAAGGGCTTAGGCCGGGCGCGCAGAGCGACGCGTTTCGCGCGGCTTTTCTCGCGATCCCGGTACTAAGCGATCCGATGCCACTCAAGTTGTTCATCTCCGCAAGTGAGATCTACCGCAGGGTAGAAAGGAAGGGAATTGCCATCAGGTCCTCGGTCGATTGTCTGATCGCCGCCGTGGCGATCCACAACGGTGTACCCGTGTGGCACCGGGACCGCGACTTCAACGCAATCGCCAAGTACACAGGACTCGATCTCGCGCAACCAGCGCGGTCGTGAAGAATCGGTGGACTGATAGCCGGGAGCGATGACTCAAGGAACTTCGTGCCAACGTGCGCCGGACCTGTGATACGCGTTACTGGAATCTGGAGGTTCAACCTGCGCCGCCCAACCGCTCGACCGCCCGAAAAGCGCGTTCCATTCGGCCCAGGTACCCTCACGTCGATCACGCCCCGCCGCTGGTCCTCTAGCTCGACCGCGCCGGCGCCCTTGCCGTCCGGAAAGGTGTTCCAGCGTTCGAAGGCGGTCCACGGTTCGAGGCTCGCCACGCACAACTTAGCACGTTCGTGTCGCCGTCCGCGACCGCCCGCGCCTGCCCCTGCGCGATCTCCACCGCCGCCAGATCCGCGACCTAGCGCCTCGAAAACCTGCTCTTCTATCCAGGTGTCTCAACGTATAGGACCTCCTGCGTCGGCGGCTAAACCGTCCGGCGTTCGGCTCACTCCGCCACAACCCATCTTCAAACCAGCTCAACCGCCCACAAACCCCCGTACCCGCTCCCTCACCGCATCTAAATGAGTAAACAAACTCACATGCCGCCCCTCGTCGATCGCAAACAGCTCTGCCCTCCGTATCCTCCCCGCCAGCGCCTCCGCCTGCCTGAACGGCACAACCTCATCCGCCGTCCCATGCACAATCAATACCGGTGCCGCCACGACCTCCACCGCATACGAAAATGGCCTCCGCGATTGCTCGATATCGTTCCGTGTCCCCGGCAGCCGCGTCCTCATGTCCGTCAACACGCTCTGTCGTAGCGCCCTCAGCAACGGACCCGCCTCCGGGTGGTTGAGCGTGCGCGTGCGCAGCGCCGCGTCCGGAATCGACCGCCGCGCCGCGCTGTCCGGATCGCGCGCCGCCCTGCGCCGCATCGCCGCCA
>CAYPUQ010000377.1:0-6278 GCA_964413655.1 uncultured Solibacteraceae bacterium
GCTATGCCCCCAGCCGGGCTCAATTTGTGCCGCGGATCGACATCAAGCACCTGCTTTACAGCGCGCTGAAGGACGGCCCTTGCAGGACTGAGGCAGGTACATCGAAGAAGCGCGGCGAATTAGGATCCGGCGGGAACCGTCATCTCCGGCGCGTCGCGCCACAGCCGGTCGAGGTCGTAGTAACCGCGGGCCTGTTCTGAGAAGACATGAATCACCATGTCCCCGTAATCCACGAGTACCCACTCGGCGTTGTCGTACCCCTCGACGCTGTTAGGACGCTCGCCCTTTTCCTTCAGAACTCGCATAACTTCGTCCGTGATGGCTTGAATCTGGCGCTGGTTGGCGCCGTTGCAGAGGACGAAGTAATCGGCGAAGCTGGTTACCGGCTTGAGATCCAGCACACGGATCGCCGTCGCTTTTTTGGATTCGGCGGCGCGCACCGCATCCAGCCAAACGGACGGACCCTCCGGAGCTACCGGAGCAGCCTTGCGGGGTGGCTTGAGGGGGGCGGCCTTTTTCGCCGCGGCCTTCTTGACGGCGGGCCGGGCCGTTTTCTTGACGGCCTTGCGGGCGGTTTTCTTCGTAGTTGCGAACTTCAAGAGGTGGGGTAACGTTCTCCTTCCCGGTATCGTACTACAATTATGCTCATGCGAACGCTTTGCGCGCTGGTAGTGTGCGTGTCCCTGGCCGCGCAGACCGTTCCGCCCGGCGATCCCGAACGGATTCGTGAACTTGTTGAGGCTGGCGCCCTTCCGCGCAAGGCGCTGGAGCGCATCCAAGCTGCCGAAGAAGAGGCGAACGACGACGAAATCCTCCGGGGCACCCTTTACGGTGATCTCTCGATTGAAGATCTGACGGAAGAACAGGGTGAAGCGATGCTCGCTGCCGCTGGGCGCCAGTTGGCCCGGAAGCAGCAGTTATTGGCGGAAGCCGAAGAACGCGTGGAGTCCGGTGTCGCGCCGCGCAGCGATCTCACCCCACTCCTGACCGAAGTCGACCACGGCCGGAAGACTTTGACTCTGGCCGTGACGCGTCACAGTCTGCTGCGCGAACTGAGCGACATCGTGCACGCTGAGCAAGAGTTCGTGGCGGCGCTCGAAGAGGGGCCGGACGCGCCGCGGCCGCTGGCGGAGCGGTTCGACGGCCATGGACTCTTCCACGATCAGCACCTGCGCACCGTGGTCCTGTCCTTTGAGAAGCAGTTCGGCAAGCCGCTGCCCGTCAGCGCCCGCGGCGATACGACGATGCACCGGGCGATGGGCTTTGACCACCGCGGCCGCGTCGACGTGGCCGTGTATCCGGATTCGGAAGAGGGAGTCTGGCTGCGCCGCCTGCTGGAGGATCTCGGCGTCCCCTACTTCGCGTTCCGCGGACGGGTGCCCGGCAAGGCGACCGCTGCACATATTCACATCGGCCCGCCGAGCCTGCGTTTGCGTCCCACCGACTAACCTGTCATCAATACTGGAATGGGCGAAGTCAAGAAGACCAAGCTGCGCGTGTTGATTTCAGCCGCGCAGATTCAGGATCGCGTCCGCGAACTCGGCGCGCAAATCTCGACCGATTACTCTCAACGGCCCATTTACCTGGTAGGCATTCTTAAGGGCGCGACGTTCTTCCTGGCGGATCTGGCACGCGCCGTCACCCGGCCGGTGCGGCTCGACTTCATGGGCATCTCCAGTTATGGCCGCGGGAAAACCAGTTCGGGCGAGGTGCGAGTTACCAAGGATCTCGACATCTCGCTCGAAGGCATGGACGTGTTGATCGTCGAAGACATTGTCGACACCGGAGTCACCCTCACCTACCTGATGCACCTTCTTGAACAGCGCAGGCCCCGCTCGATCCGCATCGCTGCTCTCCTCGACAAGCCGGACCGAAGGCTCCGGCCGGTTCACGTTAGCTACGTCGGATTCAGCATCCCGGATGAGTTCGTCGTCGGCTATGGTCTGGACTACGCGGAGGATTACCGCAACCTCAAAGACATCTGCGTCCTTGAGGAATGAGTGTCTCCGGAAGACGTCGCGGCGAAGCCAGACCGTATCATAGACAATATGCCCCGCTACGCGGCCATCGACATCGGCTCCAACTCCGTCCGTATGCTGGCGGCCGATGTCTCCGCCGGCCAGCCGCCGCGAATCCTTGCGTCGGACCGCGAAGTCACGCGGCTCGGCGCCAGCGTGTTCCGTTCCGGCGCCATCAGCGACGAAGCGGCCGCTTTCGTCTGCAGTGTGCTGCGGCGGATGACGGAAAGCTTCCGGCAGTTCGACGTGGTCGGAGTGCGCGCGGTAGCGACAGCGGCCGTTCGCGACGCCACCAATGGCCACCAGTTTCTCGAGTTCGCGTCGGAGGCAGTCGGCGCGCCGGTCGAGGTCATCTCCGGCCAGGAGGAGGCGCGGCTCATCCACCTTGGCGTTCAAAGCCGCTGGCCCCACCCAAAGCACCGCGTGCTGATGATCGATGTCGGCGGCGGAAGCGCCGAGATCGTGTCGTCGGAGAGCGGCAAACTGGTGGAGGCGTTCTCGAAGCCGCTCGGCGCGGTCAGATTGACGAGCGTATTCCTCCGGGACGATCCGCCCGATCCGTTGCAGGTTCACCAGCTTGAGCAGTTCATCGATGAGAGACTGTCCGTGGTCCTGCGGCACCTGGGCGGTGTGAAGTTCGATCGCGCCATCGCCACTTCGTCGACCGCGGCGGCGCTCATCTGCGCCGCGAACCGCATTCCGCGCGCGCGCCGCGACGAAGCGGACCGTCATCGCGCGACACTGCCTCAGATCCGCCGCATCTTCCGTGACCTCGCGGAAAGGAGCCGGGAGCAGCGCGCCCGCATCCCCGGCATCGGGCCCCGCCGGGCCGAGATCGTGGTTGCCGGTGTTGCCGTGTTGCGCCGCGTGATCGAGCACTTCCGCATGCCGTCTCTGTACTATTCGACGGCCGGCGTGCGCGACGGCATCATCGCCGATCTGTTCGCGCGCCGCGTCGGCGCCGATCTTCTGCGGCTGACTCGCGAGCAACGCCAGGTGGTGGAGAAGATGTCGCGGAAGTTCGGCGTCCCTGTCAAACATGCGCGTCACGTTGCGGCCACGGCGCTGAACCTGTTCGAGCGTCTTCAGCCGCTGCATCAGCTCCGTCCTTACTACGGGAAACTGCTCGAAGCGGCCACGTACCTCTACGACATCGGCCACTACATCAGCGACACCGCTCATCACAAGCACTCGCAGTACGTCGTGGAGCATGCGGATCTGCCCGGGTTCACCGACCAGGAACGCGTACTGATCTCGATGATGTGCCGCTATCACCGCAAAGCGATGCCGAACGCTAGCCACCTCAACTTCGAAGCGCTGCCAGCCGAGGACCGGCGGGTAGTCCTGAACCTGATTCCGATCATCCGCTTGGCCGACGCGCTCGACCGCGCCAAGGAACAGCGGATCGCGGCGGTCGACTGCGCTTTGCGCAACGGCAACGTACAAGTGAGCCTGCGTTCCGACGCTGATATCGATCTGGAAATTTGGGCCGCGCGGCAAACAAGCGCCGCCTTCGAGCAGATCTACGGCAAGCCGCTGGCAATCACACGGGCGCGCGGCAGAAGCGGGGCTTCATGACGGAACCGATCCCCATGATGGACTTCGTCGCCGGACAGGTGGCGTTGCGCCTAACCCGCGTGGCGCGCGAGATCCGTCGCTGCCGGGAGAAACCCGACCCCGACCCGGTCCACGATCTCCGCGTTTCCATCCGGCGCTTCACCCAGAGTCTCCGCACCTTCGAGCTACTGCTGCCGCGTCGCGAGGTGAAGAAGGTGCGGCGGCAACTGCGCGCGGTCTTGAAACTGGCCGGGACCGTGCGCGACTACGACATCGCGTTGGAGTTGCTCGCCAAATCCGGCTACCCCGATGCCGGCCCAGTCGCCGGGACGCTGCGGGTGATGCGCAGCCAATCCGTCGCGCCACTCACCGAGCGCCTCGGACGCTTGGATGAGCGGGAGTTTGCGGCTCGGTGGCGGTCGCGGCTGCAACTGGAGCGCGCCTCGTGAAGAAGAAGATCGACTTTCCATGGGACGCTCAGGCGGCCGCCGAAGAAAACGCCAGGAAAGCTCTGCCACAGGTCGCGCGCGAGTTCTTCAGCGCCGGAAGCCGGGCGGCGGAACCGAATAGTACGCCCGAGTTGATGCACGCTTTCCGTCTCGCCGCGAAGCGGTTTCGTTATACCTTGGAGATTTTCCGGCCGCTCTATGGGCCCGCGATGAAGAATCGTATTGAACAGGTGCGGGGCGTCCAATCGCTGCTCGGCGACTTGCAGGATTATGTCGCGTCGGCTGCTCTGATCCGGTCGCTCTACCCGCGTCCGCGGCCTCCTCTGACCGCCACGTTGGCCGGCATGGGAAGGCAGGCGAAAGCGCGCCAGGAGGAGTTCCGCAGAGCCTGGATCGAGCGGTTCGGCGCCGCTGGAACCGAAGAGAAGTGGCTGGATTATCTTGCTCGCTATGCCGGCCGAAAGGTGACTCGTCCATGAAGACTGTTTCGATATTCCTTGCGCTCGCGGCCTCGCTGGCCGGCGCGGACACTGTTTACCATAACGGCCGGATTGTCACTTTGTCGAGCGCCAAACCCACCGCCGAAGCGATGTCCGTCAGCGGCGGCCGTATCGTGGCGATCGGGACGAACGAGGAAGTGCTGGCCGCCGCCGGTTCCGCGCGCCGCATCGATCTACGTGGGCGCACGGTGCTGCCGGGGCTGATCGACAGCCACACGCATCCACTCGGCGCGGCGCTGAGCGAGTTCGACGGCGAGATCCCCGTGTTGAATTCGATAGAAGAGGTGGGTGCGTACCTCAAACGCCTCGCGGCAGAGGTTCCCAGAGACCGGCTGTTATTTGTGCCCAAAGTCTATTCGACGCGGCTGCGCGAACGCCGCTACCCCACGCGCCAGGAACTCGACGCCGCCACCGGCGACCGGCCGGCGATGACCGACAACGGCTACGCGTCGGTGCTGAATTCTCACCTGCTTCGCAAACTCAACATCACGCGCGACACGCCCGAACCGCCCAACGGAAAGATTATCCGCGACAACAGCGGCGAGCCCACCGGACTCATTCTGGGCGCTCCGCAGTTACTCGGCGCATTGCGTGCCTCACGGGGCTTCTCGCACGAGGAGCGTGTCGAGGCGCTCCAACGGATGCAGCGCGCTTACAACCAGGTTGGGATCACCACTACGATCGACCGCGGGCAGCGGGCCGAGGGTCTGCGCGTCTACCAGGATCTCCACCGTCGCGGCGCGATGACTGTCCGTACAACGGTGACGTACCGCATCGGCGCGCAGGGCTCGCCCGGAGATGTCCGCAAAGAGATGGAGGCGATCCCGTTCGTAACCGGTCTTGGCGACGAGTGGCTGCGGATCGGTCCCATCAAAACGGTGGTCGACGGCGGCATCCTGATTGGCACGGCCTATCTGCGCGAACCCTACGGTGAGAATACCCAGGTGTACGGCTACACTGACCCGGACTACCGGGGAGTCCTGGCCGTGCCGCGTGAGAATGTCGTCGAGATGGCGCGCACGGCGAACCGGTTGGGCTGGCAGATGACTGCGCACACGACCGGCAGCGGCTCGATCGAGTTGCTGCTGGAGGCTTACGAAGCCGCCAGCCGGGACCGGCCAATCAAAGACCGTCGCTTCACCGTCACGCACGGCAATTTCCCCACGCCCGAGGCGATCGCCACAGCTGCGCGCTTGGGGGTGATCTTCGATGTCCAGCCCGCGTGGCACCACTTTGACGGTCCGGCGCTCCAGCACGTTTTCGGGCCGCGGCGGGTTGAGAGTTTCTTGCCTCTGCGGTCAATGATCGATGCTGGCGTAATGGTCGCCGGAGGATCGGACCACATGATCAAGTTCGACTCCCGCCAGGCCATCAATGCTTACAACCCCTTCTTCGGGATGTGGATGGCGATTACCCGTAAGATGACCGACGGCGAGGTGCTTGGTCCGAAACAGCGCATCACCCGCGACGAGGCGCTGCGAATGTGGACCTCGAACGGCGCCTACAATGCGTTCGAGGAAGACAACCGGGGATCGCTTGAACCCGGCAAGTTCGCCGACTTTGCCGTCATTTCTGCCGACTATCTGACCTGCCCCGAGGACGCCATCCGCGACATCGAGGTTTTGGCGACGGTGGTCGGCGGACGCTTAGTGCACGGCGCCCTGTGATGCTATTCTTGTTCTAGCGGCGTCTATCCTGCTGGGAGGTCGTCTAACGGTAAGACTGCGGACTCTGGATCCGCCTATCGGGGTTCG
>CAYPUQ010000378.1:0-6204 GCA_964413655.1 uncultured Solibacteraceae bacterium
CCGACACATTCCAGTCCAGCGAGGGCATCAACGCACGGGCTTCCGCCGGCACCGGCCGCGGCGCTGCTGGAACCACCTCGGCGGGCAGGAACAGCGCTTTCGGTAGCGTTTCGGTGGGAGAAAACGAAAGCACCCGGATCGCCGAGCGGAAGCACGAAGCCGCCGCCGCCGTCCGGCTCGTAAACCGCGAGGGCGATGTCGTCTGGTCCGCCACCAAGGAGAGCCTCGGCGCGAAATTCCGCGGAGCAAGCGCGGACGTCGCGGACAAGATCACCAGGCAACTGCTCGAAGACCTTCAGCGGGTCGAACGCGCCATCCGGCCGTAAACCGTCACGCCCGGCGCAACACAAAATCGAACGAGCCCACCTTGCCGCCGGAAGCGTCTTTCAGCCTCACCGCCAGCCGCGGGTCGTACGCCCGGTCCCCCTCGTTGCCGCGATGACCCTCGAAGTACAGTTCCGTAATAAGCAGCGCAGTTCCTTCACCCTGCACCCGGCAGTGAATGTGCGCCGTGCGGCCCCGGTAGTGCCGGGGCAGCACGGTAGTTAGTCGCCAGGAGCCTTCCGCGCCGGAGTAGATCCGGCCGCGGAAGCGGAATCCATCGTTGTCGTACGCGCCCTCGTGGTCGGCGTGCCACAGGTCCAGTACCGCGCTGGCGATCGGGCGGCCCCCGGTATCGAGAACGCGCCCGGTAATGCGCAGCGGCATCCCTTCGGCGCCCGGCTCCAGGAAATCATCGCGTACGGGCGCGCCCGCCTTGTAGAACGGTCCTTCCGGCCGTCCCAGGGTCGCCGCCGCCGGAGTCGCCTCCAGACAGCGCACCGCTACTGCGGCGCCCAACCCGGCGCAAAACACCGAACGGCGTGTCGGCTTGGCCATCCCTTCTAGTCCTGCTTCGGCTTCTCGCCCTTCTTGTAGAGCGTAGGCGCTTTGCGCTTCTGTTTGGTCTCTTCGGCAGCGCGCTTCGCCTCTACCGTGCGCCGAGCCTCGGCGTCGGTGGGCGTCATCATCGCCTCGCGCTCCTTCCGGTCCTCGGCCACCTTCGCTTCCACGTTCCGCCGGCGCGCCACCACATCCTCGCGAGCCAGTTCCAGACTATCCTCGGTGGCCTCAATGGCATTGGTCAGAACGAACTCGTACCGCCGCCGGTCGGCCGGATCGGATTCGTCGATCTTGCGCAGCTTGGCGAGCAAATCCTCCTCCACTTTGGCGACTTCCTCCATGCCCTCCGCGATATCGCGGCCCTTCTTCAGGGCGTCGTCCGCCACGACATCGATCGCTTCAATGATCTTCGTGTAGTCTTCAAGGATGCCGTGAACCAGCGCCGAGCGGCCCGGCTTCTCATCCGCCATCAACTGTTCGAGCATGTCCACGCGCTGCCGGGCGAACACCGAATACAGCTTCAGCCGGTCGTTCGGCTCCTGCGCCAGCCGGACTTGGTTCACTTCGTGGGCGGTGAGAAAGTCGCGTTGCTGCCCCACCGCGACCAACGCGCCGAACATCGCAACCAGGGCCGGCAGGCGCATCATCGTTTCTCCTTCGTCATGATGTTGAACAGGACCCGCTGCTGGACTTCTTCGACGAATTTCGCTGCTTCGGCGATCGGCGGCCGGTCGTCGACGGACGCTTCGAACTCGAACGTTTCCAGCCGCCGTTGCAGCTTCCGCAGCGAAATCTCCGCCCGCTTGAACCATTTCGGACTCCGCCGGCCGTCCTTGCCGGACGACTCCAGCGAGTCGTCGCAGACCTGCACGGCCCGCGTCATCTCCGCCAGACCGGCTTTTGTGCCGGGCCAATCGCCTTCTTGATACGCCTTCCGGGCGAGGTCGAGCGTGTGGTTCGCATAGTCTACCGCCCGGTTGGAGCGCTTCTCCAAATTCTGCTCCGCCATAACCCAGTCCATCGTGTTCTTGGCCTGCGCCAGGCAGAAGGGAAGCAGAATCAGCAACAGTCGAATGGTCATCGCCGGTTCAGCTCCTTCTGCAACACTCGAATGCGTTGCCTTGCCTTGAATTCCTCATCGGGATTCTTGCCGTCGCTTTGCGCCAGGAACTTCTCGTAGTTCTCGAGCGCGGGTTTCAGTTGTTGGGTACGGTCAAACGCAATGGCACGGAAGTAATGGATCGCTGGATTGGTTTCCCCGAGCGATTCCAGCCGGTCGAACGCGGCCAGCGCCTGGAGATAGTTTTCGGTCACGATCAGCAGGCTCGCCAGTTCGCTCCATGCTTCCGTGGATTCGGGACGGGCTTGCGCCACCTGAAGGAATTCCCGCGCCGCGGCGGGAAAATCGCGCTGGTCCCGCAGGACCCGGCCGAGCGCCATCCTCAGGTCAAAATCGGCGGGCGCCGCGCTCGCGGCCTTTTCGAGCAACTCCCGCGCTTTCGCGGGCTGCTTCGATCGCAGATAGACAGTCGCCAGCGCGTATTGGTTGGCCGCTGTCGGCGACGTCTTCACCACACCTTCCAGCGCCGCCGCGGCCTCTTCGTAGCGCTGAAGATCGAGCAGAAGCAAACCTGTCCGTTCAACCACGGCCGGATCGTCCGCGAACCTCCGGTACAAGGCCAGCGCTTTCTCCGGCTGTTTGGCTTCCTCGTAACGCGACGCCAACTCCAACAGGTAGCTTGACAGCGACGGGTCCAGTTCGGCGGCGCGGCTGAAGTGAGACTCGGCGGCCTCTAACCGGCCCTGTGCCGCCAACGCGCGGCCAACGCCCAACTGCGCCGCGGCGTTTTCTTCTTCGGCGGCCAAAACGGCGCGAAATTCGGCCTCCGCGCGATCCGGGCTGGCAGTCGCGAGCAACACTTCTCCTAAGTACAGGCGCGGCCGCGGCTCGTTTGGTTTCCGTTCGCCTGCCGATCGCAGGAGCGCCGCCGCTTCCTCATAGTCCTTGCGCTGCAGGAGCAGGATGCCGAGATTCAGTTCCGCTTCGTACAGCCCGGGCTTCATCTCGAGCACTTTTCGGTATCCGGCAACCGCCGCCGTGGCGTCTCCCGCCAGGCTGTGGGCCAGCGCAAGATGAAAGCGCGCGCCGTAATCCTCCGGATCGGTCTCCACGGCCCGCTCAAACGCCGCGACCGCCTCCGGAAACCGGTTCGCCTCAAGCGCCTTGATCCCTTCGGCCTGATGGTCCGCTTGCGGCAAAAACAGTAATACCAACAATGTCGCCGCCAGGTGCATGTGTACTTTCATTGTAAAAGACCGCTCCACTCCGGCACCCGCGATGCGAATGGGATACTGGATTTTCGAGGTTTCGAATGCAGCCTTCGGCAACTGAGCCGCCTGGTTGGATCGGCTATTACTACGACGGCCGGTCTGCCGAAAGACAGCGGGTGTACGTGCTGCTGGAGGCCGGCGGAATCAGGATCGCCCGCCCGGACGGCAGCAACGTCCGCTGGCCGTTTCACGCCATTCGCCCCGCCCGTCAGGTGAACGAAACCGACCACGTGCAGCTCGAAACGAGAACCGGACTGCCGCAGGCGCTCATCGTACAGGACCCCGGCTTTCTGCCCGCGCTCCGGAGTGCCGCGCCCACGCTCGCCGCCTCGCCCGCCCCGGAGCGTCCAGGCCCGAAGCTGGCGGTTCTGGTTGGCATCGCCGCCGCCATCCCCGCTATCGGGTTGCTGGCGTACTTCTGGCTTCTGCCGGCAATCGCCGGCGCCGCGGCTGGGCTGGTCCCTAAATCCTGGGAGGACAAGCTCGGCGAAGCGCTGTGAGTAACTTCGCGCCCGAAGACCAGCGGTGTCAGGATCCCCGCCTCCATCGTGCGCTCGGCCAGATGGTGGATCGCCTCTCCGAAGCCGCGCCCGACTCCGGTTATCGCTTTCGCGTCGAGGTCCTGAACGCTCCCGAGGTGAACGCACTGGCGGCGCCCGGCGGACACATTGTCATCTTCAGCGGGCTCATCGAGCGGACCGCCACGCCCGAGGAACTTGCCGCCGTCCTCGCCCACGAGATCCAGCACGTCTTGCGGCGCCACTCCACACGCGCCATCCTCCGCGAAATGTTCCTGAGCCTGCTGATCGCCACGGCGTTCGGCGGCGGCGACCTCGGCCAAATCGTCGGAACCGCCCAGACCCTTGGGAGCCTACACTTCGCCCGCGGCCAGGAAGAAGAAGCCGATCGCGAAGGAATGAGACTGTTGCAAGCCGCCCGCATCGACCCGTCGGCGATGGTCACCATGTTCGAAAAGCTGGCTGAACGAAGCGGCGACGCGCCCGAATTCTTCCGGTACCTCTCCACCCATCCCGACACCCGCCGCCGTATCCGCGTGATGGAAGAGATGGCCCGTGAACCCGCGCCGCCGCCCCGCCCCCTGCTCCCCGGCGTCAACTGGACCACCCTGCGCACCGCCTGCTCCGCCCCTTAATGACCAAGCCCACTGATGAGGCGCACGTTCTCAACGTGCCGCGTCGCCAATCGTGGCGACGCTTAGGTGACCGCCGTCTTTCAGCGCCCGGCCAACTTGTGGTAAACCGCGCGAACCGAAACCGCATTGCGCTCTTTATCCGAGCCGATCTTGTGCCTGGTGAGATCGATCTCCGAAACCAGTTGATCCGCGCTCTTGCCCGCCCCCACGCCCTTTCGAACTTGATCGAGCATGTCCGCAAGGTAGGCCTTTTGTGCCGCGAGCAGTCCCACGGGACCCGGCTCGCCATGGCCGACAACCACTGTCTTCGGCCCCATCGCGGCCATCGTGTCCAACGCGCGCAGCCAGTTGTCGTGGTCGGCATCCGCGTCCGCCACGTTATTGCCCGAGCCCCAATTCACGCACAGATCGCCGGTGAAAACGATGCGCTCCTTCGGCAGCCAGGCTACTGCGTCCCCTTTGCTGTGGCCCGGCCCGAGCTTGCGCAACTCCACCCGGCGCTCGCCGTCGTCGAACTCCATCGTTTCTTCGAATGTCACCGTCGGATGGGCGAGGCTGTAGGGCTTGAGGCTGAACTCGCCCGTCGCGGTATTCTTGTCCCACCCGGCCTGCCCCTTGGTGCGCGACTCCGCCGCGCAATCCCCCGAGCACACGATCATTGCGCCGGCCTCGGTGAACACGCTGCCCCCGTATGCGTGATCGCCGTGATAGTGCGTATTGAACACGAACCGTATGGGTTTGTTCGTGGTCTTGCGGATCTCCGGCAGGATCTCGCGCGCGCCCCATGGGAAGTTCGCGTCGATAACCAGCACGTAGTCCCGGAGTACCACCCAGCCGGAGTTAGCGGGCTGTTGCCGGTCGCGGTTGCCCATTCGCACGTACACGCCGGGTGCAATTTCCCGGACCACGCTCGCCGAATCGGCCGCCGCCCACGCCAGGATCCCCAAGCCCACGACCCCGCTCCATCGCAACCACTTCAGTTTCATGGCAGGAGCCATTCTACCGCGCGACAGACACTGTAGGGTATGCGCCCTCGCCCGCCCTACGCGTTGAAATGAAGCCAGTTTTCGCATCCGAGGCATATAGTTGTCACGGATCGGTAAACCCTTGACGACAAGGGAGGACTGATCCGTCAAATGGCCGTTCCGATTCCCAATTTCCGAGTGTCCGGCCATGAGCGGCTCGATTTCCCGAGAACAAGCGGCGGACCTTCTGGCGGCTTCCGAATCGGAAATTCGTGCGCTTGGTGTCGCTCGGCTCACCCTGTTCGGCTCCGTCCTTCGATGCGACGCCCGGCTCCTGACACGACGTTGACCTCCTCGTGTAGTTCTCCCCTGGCGCCAAGACGTTCGATCGCTTTCTTGCGCTTTCCGAGCTTCTTGAGGAATTTCTCGGCCATCGAGTGGAACTCATTACGACTGAGGCGCTTTCTCCGTTCATTGGGCCGCGAATCCTGGCAGAAGCGCAAGATGTCCTCCGAGCCGCGTGAATACCGTCGCCATATCCTGATGGAGGCAAACTACTTCATTTCCCAGAGGACTGGCTTGACGTTCGAGGATTTCGCGGCGGATGAGACGCTCCGCCGCGCGGTTGTTCGGAGCTTCGAGATTATGCCTCCTCAGCAGAATCTGTGGGTAGATTCTGGTTCGGGAAGTCGTCCCAGGGTGTGATAGAGGGCGATTTCCATGGCCTCGTAGGTACGAAAGCCGTAAGATCGTCTGGTCACCACTCGAATTTTGTTGTTGAGGCCCTCCACGGCACCGCTGGAAATCTCTCCTTTGGCTCGAAACCAGTTCAACAGCAGCGGCTCATGGGCGCGCAGCATCCGCGCTACCTTC
>CAYPUQ010000379.1:0-6202 GCA_964413655.1 uncultured Solibacteraceae bacterium
AGTCTCCAAGTACTCTGTCAACAAAGCTGGGACAGGGCCGTGCCCTGCGGCGGGCCCTTGGCCCGCCCAAACCGGGCGGCCAGCGAGGCCACCGCGGCCCACGGGGCTACCCCACGTCCGCATCCCGCCCTCAGGTTGATTCTTGCGCTGGTCCTCAGCCTGATTCCCGCCCTGGCCGGACAGGCCGAGGCCGTGGTCTCGGTCGGCATGACCGTCTCGGATCTGGACCGCGCCGTCGATTTCTACAAGACCGTACTCACTTTCGAGAAACTCGACGAGACCGAATTCCACGGCGACGAAATCGAACGCCTGCAAGGTGTCTTTGGCGCGCGGCTGCGGACGGCGCGGCTTCGCCTCGGCGGCGAGACCATCGAACTCACCGAGTACCTCGCGCCGAAGGGCCGGCCTTATCCCGCCGGCACCCGCGCCAATGACCGCTGGTTCCAGCACATCGCCATCATCACCGGCGACATGGACGCGGCGTACGCGCATCTGCGGCGGTTCAAAGTCCAGCACGCGTCCACGGGGCCGCAAACTTTGCCGGACTGGAACAAGAACGCCGGCGGCATCAAGGCCTTCTATTTCCGGGATCCGGACGGACATTTCCTGGAGATCCTCCAGTTCCCGCCGGACAAGGGCGATTCCAAGTGGCGCACGCCCTCGGACCGGCTGTTTCTCGGCATCGACCATACGGCGATCGTCGTGAGCGACACCGAGGCGAGCCTGAAGTTCTACCGGGACGAGTTAGGCATGCGCGTCGCCGGCGAGAGCGAAAACTACGGTCCCGAACAGGAGCGGCTGAACAACGTGTTCGGCGCGCGGCTTCGCATCACCGCGCTCCGCGCCGGCGAAGGACCCGGCATCGAGTTTCTCGAGTACCTGGCGCCGCGCGACGGCCGGCCCGCGCCGCTGGACCTGCGCGCTAACGACCTGGCTCACTGGCAGACCCGCATCGCCGTGCGCGGGGGCGGCCCGCGACAGTTTCTTGTGCGTGACCCCGACGGTCACGCCTTGATTATCACCAAAACAAGTCCGAAGGAGAATGTTGAATGAAATTTCGTAACTGGTTTGCGAAGCTCATCCCGATGGTGGGCCTCGTCACCGCGTTATTCCTGTCCACGGCGGCGTTTGCCGGCCACAACAGGCACCACTCGAACGGTTTCAAGGGCCCGAAGGCCAACAAGGGAACCGTGATGCACATGACCGAGGGCGGCAAGCAAGTGCTGCGGCTGTCGGACGATTTCGTCGTGCCCGATACGCCCGCGCCGCATTGGCAGGTGATCGATTCGCACGGCAACACCTATCTGCTCCGACGCCTGAAGGTGAAGGCGACGATCGGTGAGAAATATCACCAGCAGATCACGCTTCCGTCTTACATCAAGGACGTCGCGAAGGTTCAGATCTGGTGCGCGTTTGCCGAAGTGAACCTCGGCGAGGCGAGCTTTCCCTCTCCGGTGAAATAGCTCCCTCAACTTGGGGCCGGTCCGGTCCAATCTCCGGCCCCGTTTTTTTGTCTCCAGGAGAACGATCATGACCGCCGAAGAGAAACGATTGCAGGACTCGCACGACCGCACCGCGCACTGGAAGCGCTGGGGGCCGTATCTGAGCGAACGGGCGTGGGGGACGGTCCGCGAGGACTACAGTCCGGGCGGAACGGCGTGGGAGTCCGTGCCGCATGACCACGCGCGATCCAAAGCCTACCGCTGGAACGAAGACGGCATCGCGGGCATCAGCGACCGCCATCAGAGGATCTGCTTCGCGGTGGCGCTGTGGAACGGCCGCGATCCGATTCTCAAGGAGCGGCTGTTCGGACTAACCGGCAAGGAGGGCAATCATGGCGAGGACGTCAAAGAGCTGTATTACTACCTCGACAGTACGCCCACTCACTCCTACATGAAGTTTCTCTACAAGTACCCGCAGGCCGAGTTTCCGTATGACCGCCTGGTGCGCGAGAACCGCGAGCGCGGCCGCGGCGGGCACGAACTGGAACTGGTCGATACCGGCGTCTTCGATGAGAACCGCTACTTCGACGTCTTCATCGAATACGCCAAGGCCTCGCCGGAAGACATTCTCGTCGAGATCACTGTGGCGAATCGTGGACCGGAAGCGGCGCCGATTCACTTGCTGCCCACGGTGTGGTTTCGCAACGTGTGGTCGTGGGGCAACGAAGTAGCGAGGCCTACGCTCGCCGCTTGCGGGGAGGGTTGTCGGGGCATCGTGCTCGACGAACCGCGGTACGGCCGGCGGTATCTAAGAACCTCGGGCGCGCCCGAATTGCTCTTCACCGGTAACGGAACCAACTTCGAACGGCTGTACGGTTCGCCGAACCCGGAGCGATTCGTCAAAGACGCCTTCGACCGTTTCGTGGTGCAGGGCAATCTTGACGCCGTAAATCCGTCGCGCGAGGGCACCAAAGCCGCCGCTTATTACCGCTTCGACGTGCCGGCCGAAGAAAGCGTCACCGTCAGGCTCGTTCTGTCGGAGACCGCGGCGGCCGATCCGAACTCCACGGAATTCGACCGCCTCTTCGAACAGCGCCGCGCCGAGGCCGAAGAGTTCTACGCGAGCGTTATTCCGGCCGAACTTTCCGAGGACGGCCGTAATGTGATGCGGCAGTCGTTTGGCGGACTGATGTGGTCCAAGCAGTTCTATCACTACGTCGTGAAGGACTGGCTGAACGGCGATCCGGCCCATCCGCCGCCGCCCGAAGGCCGCCAGTATGGCCGGAACTCCGAATGGCGTCACCTCTACAACGCCGACATCATTTCAATGCCCGACAAGTGGGAGTATCCGTGGTACGCTGCGTGGGACCTCGCCTTCCACTGTTTGCCTATCGCGCTGATCGACCCGGACTTCGCGAAAGAGCAGCTCATGCTGATGGTTCGCGAATGGTATATGCATCCCAACGGGCAGTTGCCGGCGTATGAGTGGGCTTTCGGCGACGTCAATCCGCCGGTGCATGCCTGGGCGGCCTGGCGCGTTTACAAAATCGAGAAGAAGCGCCGGGGCCGCGGCGACCGCACCTTCCTCCAACGTATCTTCCACAAGCTGCTCCTCAACTTCACCTGGTGGGTGAACCGCAAGGACGCCGAGGGGCGCAACGTCTTCCAAGGCGGATTTCTCGGCCTCGACAACATCGGTGTCTTCGACCGGAGCGCTCCCTTGCCGACCGGCGGTCATATCGAACAGGCCGACGGCACCGGCTGGATGGCGATGTACAGCCTGAACATGCTTGCTATCGCGATGGAGTTGGCGAAGGAAGACCCTGCCTACGAGGACGTCGCGAGTAAGTTCTGGGAACACTTCCTGTACATCGCGCACGCCATTAACCATCTCGGCAACGACGGCACGGGTATGTGGGACCACCAGGACGGTTTCTTCTATGACGTGCTGCACCTGCCGGACGGCCGTCACGCGCCGCTGAAGGTGCGGTCGATGGTCGGGCTGATTCCGCTGTACGCGGTGGAGACGCTCGAGCCGGAGATGGTCGAGCGCCTGGCCGGTTTCCGGCGCCGCCTCGAATGGTTCGTCGACAACCGCCCGGACCTCACGGCGAACGTCGCTTGCATGCAATCGCCCGGCAAGGTTGAGCGCCGACTGCTCTCTATCGTCACGGCGGAACAACTCCGGCGCGTGCTCGGCATCATGCTCGACGAAGCCGAGTTTCTGTCGCCGTACGGTGTCCGCGCGTTGTCGGCTGTTCACCGCGGCCAGCCGTACGTCTTCGAGATGAACGGCGCGCGCTACACGGTGAACTACGAGGCTGGCGAATCGAGCACGGGCCTGTTCGGCGGAAACTCGAATTGGCGCGGTCCCATTTGGTTCCCGGTGAACTACCTGCTGATCGAGGCGCTCCAGAAGTTCCACCACTATTACGGCGAAGGGTTCACGGTGGAGTTCCCGGCGCGGTCGGGCCAGTATCTCACGCTCGAACAAGTGGCGGCCGAGTTGTCGCGCCGCCTGACGCGCATCTTCCTGCGCGAAGGCGATGGTGGCCGGCCGGTACATGGTTCCGTCGAGAAGTACGCGAAAGATCCGCATTGGCGCGACCTCGTGTTGTTCTACGAATACTTCCACGGCGACGACGGGTCGGGTGTGGGCGCCAGCCACCAAACGGGCTGGACCGGACTCGTCGCGAAATTACTGCAACAATCGGGCATGTAGGAGGCGAATATGGGACCCGACATCATCCGCTTCGGCGCGGACATCTGCGCCGATCTTGACCGGGCCACCAAGCGCGAGTGGCTGGAAACCAATGGACTCGGCGGCTTCGCCTCCTCAACGGTGGCGGGGATCAATACCCGCCGCTATCACGGCCTGCTGACCGCCGCCACGAAGCCGCCAGTGGGGCGGATGGTGCTGCTGTCGAAGTTCGAGGAGACGCTGGTCGCCGGCGGCCGCCGGCACGAACTGTCGGCGAACCGCTACGCGGGCGCGGTGCATCCGCGCGGATTTGAGTTTCTGCGCGAGTTCCGGCTCGATCCGTTTCCTGTGTTCGTCTTCCAGGTGGAGGATATCGAAATAGAAAAGCGTGTGTTCATGCCGCGGGGCGAGAACACCGTGGTTGTCGAGTACGAGATGCGCGGGCCGGCCGCGGCGGAGGCGACGCTCGAACTGCGGCCGTTGATCGCATATCGCGACTACCACGCCACCGCGCACGCCAACGGCGCGATCCGCGGCGATTTGCAGCTCGACATCGGCCAGGTGACCATTCAACCCTACGACGGCGTGCCGCCGCTGCACTTCGCGCATAACGCCGCGCGGATCGCGGACGGGCACGGCTGGTACCACAACTTCGAATACGAGATCGAACGGGAGCGCGGACTGGATTTCATGGAAGACCTGTTCAACCCGTTCGTGGCGGTCTACAACTTGAACGAGGGCTCGGCCATCGCGATCGCGTCGACCGAGCGGCGCGACGCGGCGCTGGCCCCGTCGATGCGCCGGCGCGAGATCGAGCGGCGGGCGGCATTGGCGGCCTCTTCGCCGTCGGAAGAACCCTTCGTCACGGCATTGACCGTCGCGGCGGACCAGTTTATTGTCGCGCGCGGCGATCTAAAGACGGTGATCGCGGGCTACCCGTGGTTCAGCGATTGGGGCCGTGACACGATGATCACGCTGCCGGGGCTGACGCTGACCACCGGACGCCACCGCGAAGCGCGCGACATCCTGCTCGCCTTCGCGCGCGCGGCCAATCGCGGCATGCTGCCGAACCGTTTCCCCGACGAGGGCGAAGCGCCGGAGTACAACACGGTGGATGCCACGCTCTGGTACTTCGAGGCGGTGGGGTCGTACCTGCAGTACACGGGCGATCTCAGCTTCGTGCAGCTTCACTTGTTTCCGGTGCTGCAGGATATCGTCGAGTGGCACCTGCGCGGCGCACGCTACGGCATCCGCATGGACCAGGACGGGTTGCTGCTGGCGGGCGAACCGGGCGTGCAACTCACATGGATGGACGCCAAGGTTGGCGACTGGGTGGTGACGCCGCGACACGGCAAGCCCGTCGAGATTCAGGCGCTGTGGTACAACGCGCTACGGATCATGGAAGCGCTGGCGATGGAGTTGGACGACTCCCGGGCGGCGTCGCGCTACGGCGAGATGGCCGACTTGGCTCGCGTCAGCTTCAACCAGCAGTTCTGGCGGCGGGACGCGGGCTGTCTGTACGACGTGGTGGGCGCCGAGGGCGGCGACGCTTCGATCCGGCCCAACCAGATCTTCGCCGTCAGTCTGCCGCACACCATGCTGTCGCGCGATAAGGCGCGGCAAGTGGTGGAGATTGTGCGGCGCGAACTGCTGACTCCGGTCGGGCTGCGCAGTCTCTCGCCGCGCGACCCGCAATACCGGCCGGTCTACACCGGCGATCCGTGGAGCCGGGACTCGGCGTATCACCAGGGCACCGTTTGGCCGTGGCTGCTGGGTCCGTTCATCAGCGCGTACGTGCAGGTGAACGGCCGCGGCGTCGAAGCGCGCCGCCAGGCGCGTGAGTGGCTCACCGGTTTGGAACGGCATCTGCGCGAGGCCGGAGTCGGGCAGCTCTCGGAGATCTTCGACGCCGACCCGCCGCACACCCCGCGCGGCTGCCCGGCCCAAGCCTGGAGCGTCGCGGAACTGCTCCGCGCGGTGGTCGAAGACGTGCTGGAACCCGCGCCACGCCGCGCCCGCAGTCTCACCGCCGTCGCGGTTCCGGCGGCATAGGCCGCCA
>CAYPUQ010000380.1:0-6191 GCA_964413655.1 uncultured Solibacteraceae bacterium
CATCGTGGATCCGGCCAATCCCGACGCCTAGGGGTAAGCCTGGAATCCCGATCGAGCGGCGCTAGTCAAGGGCGTCGCTTCGTGACCCGGAGCAGAGTTCGCCGCCGGTCGGACGAATAGCACGGAATTGGACCCGAAGCGGTCGCTCGGTGCGGAGCAGCCTATGACGCAAGTTGACCCAAAGCAGACCGACGAATCGTAGGGTGAGGTATTGGGCCATTCGCGGCGAGCCGTATTCCGAAATTTATTTCGCGAAGAGCCGGCGCGGGTCACGCCACACACGAACAGCCAAATTGCGGCCGCGGAGTACCTGCTTGCCTCCTTCCTCAAGTCGTTCGAGGATCCGTGCGAGATTGTCGTCAGACTGGCGTCCCACCTCCTTGATGACCGCATCGCTGGCCAACAGCGCAGTGTCGAGCGTTCGGGTAAGATCTTGCAGTCGGCTGGCCGTATTCACCGTATCGCCGATGACCGTGAACGCCATACTGCGTTCGCTGCCCACATCGCCGACCACCGCCGGACCATAGTTGAGGCCGATGCCCATACCGAGCGGCGTCTCTCCAGCCGCGGCGAGCTCCCGGTTCCAATCGTCCAGAGCAATGAGCATCCGGTCGGCGCACTCGAGGGCTTTACAAGCATCACGCTCAGCGGCCAGCGGCACCCCGAATGTTGCCAGAATGCCATCGCCGACATACTTGTCGACGGTCCCGCCGTAGTCAAAGATTTGGGTAGTCATCCGCTCGTGAAACTGCCGGAGCAACATCACCACCAGTTCCGGTGGCATTGTTTCGGAAATGCTAGTGAAACCTACAATGTCGGCAAACAGCACGGCGACATTCTGCCGCCGAACCGGCCCAAAGGGCTCATCCCGTTCCGCGAGTACATCAACCAGGTTTGGCGAGAAATAGCGCGCCAGGTTGGTGCGCGCCCGTTCCGCCGCCAGTCGTCGACGATCCATCTCGCGCAGCTTTGCGACGTCGTCCAAGGTCCTACGCATCGTCACCTCGAGATCGACCAGGTCAATCGGCTTGGTGACGAAATCGAACGCGCCGCGGTTCATGGCGGTGCGAATGTTCGGCATATCGCCGTACGCTGAAACGATAATCGCTCGCACCGGCGCCTGCAGCTCGCGCAGGCGCGCCAGCAGCGTAAGACCATCCATGACCGGCATGTTGATGTCGAGCAGCATCAGATCGATTCCGGTGCCGCTCTGGAGCACGGCGAGCGCCTGTTCCCCGTCGCGCGCGAAGGAGAACGTGAATTCGCCGGCACGAATGTGGCGGCGGAACTGCTGGTTGATCAGCAGCTCAAAATCTGCCTCGTCGTCGACAACCAGGATTCGCGTGGCGGCGCTCATGGTGTGGAAGGCGACGAAGCGAATATGCGCAGCTGCTGCTTCAGATAGTTGAAATCAACCGGTTTGCTGAGGAAGTCCACCGCGCCTTCCTCGGCGGCTTGTCGTCGCCGCTCGTCATCGCCATAGGCCGTTACCATCATGACCGGGAGGTGTGGCCACGCCTGCCGGATCTCGTGCAGCAATTTGAGGCCGTCCATGCCGGGCATGTTGATGTCCGAGAGGATGAGGATCAGTTCGGGTCGGATGCCATCCTTGAGATGTTGCAGCGCTTGTTCACCAGATTCCGCAAAGTGCAGCGCATACGTACCGCTGCGAGCCTCGCGGCGGAACCGCTGACGAAATAGCTCGACGACATCCGGTTCGTCGTCGACGATCAGAATGCTGACTGTCATGGCGTCGCTCCTACAGGGATCGCGGGCTTGGCACTCCGCGCAGCGGCACGTGGGAGTTGGATGACGAACTCTGTAAACCGGCCAGGGCTGCTGTCGACCGCAATGGTGCCGCCGTGCTGCTGGACCACGATGTCGTAGCTGATAGAGAGGCCCAGGCCGGTGCCCTCGCCGGTCGGCTTGGTGGTGAAGAACGGCGTGAACAGCTTTGACTGTACCTCCGGCAGCATCCCGACTCCATTGTCGCGCACGCGGATTTCTACCTTTTCCCCAAGATCGCGTGTGGTCACCCGCAGCGTCGGGCGGTAGTCTGAACCGGCGCCACAATTGCGCTGACGCATGGTGGTCGCATAGAAGCCGTTCCCGAACAGGTTGAGAAACACGCGCGTGATGTCCTGTGGGACGACCTCGATCAGAGCGAGATTGGGATCGAGGTCGCGCTCCAATGTGACGTTGAAGTTCTGATCCTGTGCGCGGGCGCCGTGATAGGAAAGATTGAGCGCCTCCTCGATCAGCGCATTGAGATTGACATTCTGGCTCTCAACGCTGCCACCGCGCGAATGCAGCAGCATGCTCTTCACGATGCCATCGGCCCGCCTGCCGTGTTCCGCGATCCGTGACAGGTTGCCGGTCAGCGTCGAGATCAAATCATCGACATCCGATCGCGCCTCCGATTCGAGTTCGCTGATGGCCGGGCCAAGCGTCTGCTTCAGTTCGCTCAGAAGCTCCTCAGACAAACCGGCAAAGTTATTGACGAAGTTCAGCGGGTTTTTGATCTCATGCGCGATCCCCGCGGTGAGTTGGCCGAGACTCGCCATCTTCTCCGCCTGGATCAGCCGCTGCTGGGCCCTCTGCAGATCGGCCAGCGCGCCCTCGGCTGCGTCCTTGGCCCTGATGATTTCGGTCTCGTGCTCCTTCAGTTCGGTGATATCCATGTAGACGGCGACCGTGCCGCCGTCTTCGGTCTTGCGCTCGTTGATCTGGATGAAGCGCCCGTTGCTCCGTTTCTGAATATGCGGACCGGACGGATTGCGGTGCTGTGCCAGCCGTTCGGCCACCCAAGCGTCGTCCCCCTCTTGCGCTTCCGGAATGAGTCCCTGCTTCGCGGCGTTGCGGAGGATCGACTCGAATGTCGCCCCGGGCACGATGGTGTCCTCTATCTCGGGATACAGAAGACGGCGGTAACGTTCGTTGGCAATAACCAAACGGTCGTCTGCATCGTAGAGCGAGAAGCCTTCAGAGATGCTTTCTATCGCGTCGACCAGGCGGCGGCGCGCATCCTGGATTTCTCTGAGATTCGTCTCGCGAACTTCAATTGCCGTGTCCCGGAATTTCTCGAGCGCCTCCGCCATCCCGCCAATCTCGTCCTGGCCGCCAGACGGGATCGGCGCCTCGAGGTCGCCACCCGCGATAGCCATCATGCTGTTGCTGAGTCCGGTCAATCGGCGAACGATGTTGCGCCGCACGTAGAGCCAGACGATCAGGATCGAGCTGAGGACCGAAAGTGCGACGATGCCAATCAGCACCCCGGAACTCACCTCCTGAACCAATCGGGCTTGCTGTTTCGCGACGGCTATGTCGTTCTCGGCGCTGCCGACCAGGGTATCGACGGCATCGGTAACTTCGCGCGTGAGTTCGTAGTTTCGCGCCAGCAAGCGTTGGGCTTCCTCCAGAAGCTCCAGCTCCCGCGTCCGCGTTTCCGGAATGGCCTCGGGACCCGCGGAGTATCCGTCGAACTCCTCGAGCCGCGCGGTGAGCAAGGGCTGCAGCTTCGCATCCAGGATGGGGGTCAGCGGCTCGACGGCCGTCAGCGACCGCCGAACCCGAAACCTGAGCACGTTCAATTGTTTGGTGTCTTCCGCCGCTGCCGCCCGCAAGAGGATGTCGTTTGTGACGGAGGTCTCCAGTTCCACCGTTTGCAGCGCACGCTGTACCGCCTGCACTGTCTTGAGATCGGCGGCGGCTGCCTCGCGCAGTTGCGGCGCGATGCCGCCGTCACCGGAGGTCTTTCTCAATTCCTCGATCTCGGCCGCGGTGATGAGCAGCCATGGCGCCAATAGTTTCCTCGTTTGCGTATGGGTATCGAGCAGCCGCCCCAGCACCTCCCGCTTGCGCTGCGCGACGGCGAGGCGCTCGGCCACCATCTCATCCAGTTCTTGGAGGTTCACCCGCAGTTGTTGAGCGAGGGCGCTCAGCTCACCCAGCGCAGCAATGCGCGTCTCGGCGCGCTCGCCGTCACTTTCCCCCATCAACCGGGCGAGCAGCGATTCGAGTTGCGCCATTTCGGCGTCGATTCTCCTGGACAGATCGTCCTGCTGCGTTGCACTCGACACCGTCAGCAGTGCCGGCGCCGCGGCAACGATGCGCTCCGCCTGCCGGGACATCTTCAGCGCGTCGATGGCCGATGGAACCTGACGCTCGGTGATGTGATCCACGACATCACCCACGGCAAGGAGCGAATACATGGCGGCCGCGGCGGCGATGATGGAAAACGCGCTGATGCCGAAGAAGGCGAGCAGAAGCCGGGCACCGACACTGATCCGACCGAACATCGAGCCCAGCATCGATCTCAGCCCGAACCGACGGATCGCTCGAGAATCCCTGCCTCCGCGGTCGAAGCCGTCCGCAAAGGACGATGCTCCTGGATGCGCCGCTGCATCCTAGGCACCGCTGAAGGCCAATCCCCTGGCGTTCAGGTAGGCGCGCTCAGAGATATCGCTCCAGTCCATCAATGACTTTCTCTGTTCGAGAAAGCTGCTGTATACGCGCGAGGTTGCCGCGTCGGAATTGCCAATGCCATCGAGGACATCGCGGCTCGCCCGCCCCAGCTCGGTTATGACATCATCATCGAAGCGGCGCAGCTCGACGCCGTGGTCGTTGATCAGCGTGGCCAGGGCAACGCCATTCTCGGCATTGAAGTCGGCGAGCGACATCATGTACTCGGTGCCCGCCGCATGTTCGATCAGCCGCTTGTCCGACGCGCTCAGCCCGTCCCAGATCTGCTTGTTGATCCCGAGGCAGAGAGCGGTCCCGGGCTCGTGAAAGCCGGGGTAATAATAGAACTTGCCGCCCTCATAAAGCCCGAAGTCGAGGTCCATCCAGGGCCCGACCCACTCCGCCGCGTCGATCGCACCGGACTGCAAGGCGGCGACGATCTCGCCACCGGGGAGATTGGCGACAATTCCACCGAGTTGCTTGAGAACCTCGCCGCCGAGGCCCGGCATGCGGTAGCGCAGGCCTTTGTAGGATTCGACCGACGTCACTTCCTTCGTGAACCAGCCAGCCATCTGCACGCCGGTATTGGTCGCCAGGAGCGACTTAAGCCCATATTCGGCGCTGAGCGCGTCCCAAAGCTCCTGCCCGCCTCCCCGGTGGATCCAGGCGGCCAGCTCGTTCGCCGTCAGTCCGAAGGGGACGGCAGTGAAAAAGCTGAATGCCGGCGATTTCGCGTGCCAGTAATACTCCGCCGAGTGGTACATGTCGGCAATGCCCGCCGAAACGGCATCGAATACCTCAAAGGCATCAACCAGGTCGCCGGCGCCGAATACGTTGACCTGCAACCGGCCGTCCGACAGTTCCGTGATGCGTGTCGCGAGCCTTTCCGCGCTGCTACCAAGCCCGGCCGACCCCTTCGGCCAGGATGTCACCATCGTCAATTCGCGGATGTCTTGCGCGACAGCTGGAGCAGGTAGCGTGGACACAACGCCTACAGCGGCCACCCCTGCCGTGGCCATGAATGAACGCCGGTGCATCGTCTCCTCCCCGGTTTTCTGGTTGCCCCACCCTCGCGTTGAACCTCAACAGAACTCGGCGCGAGCTTGACAAAGGGTCGAGGCTTTTCCGACGGCACCTGTCTCGTCTCTGACGTGTGGTGCCGCTAAACCCAGCATCGGTCACAATGTGCTCGCTGCGGCGCTGGCTCTGCTTATTCCGACCTCCCGTATGCTATGGCGTTGGAAGCGCTATAGCCGAGAAGTAACTCAGCTGCGGCGCTGGTGGGCCTGGCATTCCCATTGGGAACGCCTGGCGTGAGCATATCACCGTCGAACCCCACTCTCCAACAACTTTGTCCTTGGTTCGCGCCGGTTGAACATTGCCCCCTGATCGGCATTCAAGTTTGACTCCTTCTAAGAATGCAGGCGCTCGCCCGGGGGCGATGCGCGAAATCCATTGGCGGAGCGCGAGCCGCATTGCCGAAGGGCGCCCTGAGGAGCAGGTCAGACTCTGGTCTCGAAGCGCCAGCTGTCGTTGCCGGTCTTGATGATTTCGCTATGATGGGTGGCAGGCCCACTGCACCGCGGTGAAGGAGCTCTTGACGCCGTTTCGCGTGGAGCCGCAGAGCGGGCGCCTGAGGGGCGTGCACGAAGAGATCCCGCTATATAGGGTGCAGCGCGAGGCATCTGCCTTCAGATTACGGGGCTATAACAAACGGCAGCTAATGGCAC
>CAYPUQ010000381.1:0-6183 GCA_964413655.1 uncultured Solibacteraceae bacterium
GGTGAAAGGATTGCCCGAAGATCTCGCCGACAATCCCAAATACATGGAAGGCTTCGGCGACTGAAGGAGAGGACGATCCTGCTCGATACTGGTCTGCTGCTGAGCATTCTATCCTCAGGGATGAGACATCATGCTTGGGCGGTGGAGCAATGGAAGCGGTTGCGTCCGCCACTGCTCACTTGCGAACCGGTCCTCACCGAAGCGGCGTTTCTGCTGCGCGGAGAGGGCCGTGGGACTGACGCTCTTATGCCTTGTTGGAGCGGGGAGTGCTTCGCATCGCGCTCGCGCTGCAGAACGAGACCGCGGACACGGGAACAGAATCATCCCACTGCTGGTATTCGTCCCATGCCGAAAAAGTCCCTAAGGGTCCACGCAAAAACAAAGGACTCGCGAACCAACCGGCCCGCGAGTCCTCTGAAAACTAACCCGTCGCCGCCTTAAGCCATGGTGCGCGTAGGCTTCGGAACCACCTTCCACTTCTCTTCGTCGAAGTACAGCACACGTCCCTCGCGGTAACTCTGCACCGCCATCGTGATCAGCACCTGCGCCTTCGCGCCGGTCTCCACATCGAGCGTCGGTTTCTGCCGGGTCCGCATGCACTCCAGGAAATTCGCCACGTGGATGTCCATCGTGTTCGTTTCCTGCACCGGGATCTTGATCTCAGTCTCGCCCTTGAACTTGTCTTCGAGTTCGCCGACGATGTATTTCCCGTCGCGCGTCTTTTCGGCCTTGAGTGTGATGTGCGGCGCGAAGCCCTCGAAGCGGCCGTGCTCCACCATCGTCAACGTGGCGCCGTGGCCGCGAATCAATCCCGGAATGTGCTGCGAATTGGCCATCGAACTGGACAGCACGATCGAGTGCCCCTTCCCGTATTCGCCGATCAGGTGGAACGTATCCGGCACTTCGCGGTCGTCCTTAAAGACGTACTTGCCGCCGCCGGCCATCACTTTGTGCGGAAATTGCGGTTCGCCCCAGCAGATGTTCATTGGCGCGACGACATGATAAAAGAGATCGGTTGCGACGCCACCCGAATAATCCCAATACTTGCGGAAACGGAAGTAGCGGTCGGCGTCCCAGGACCGCTTCGGCGCGGGTCCGAGCCACATCTTCCAGTCAATGTAGTCGTCGCCCTTGGAATCGGGGCCGGCGGCCGGGTCGATCTTCCAGTTCCACTCGCCTTCGACCGAGTTGCGGTGATAGGAGCCTTGGCTGAGGATCAGCGTGCCTAGCATGCCGTCGGAGATCACGCGCCGGGCTTGATGCCACTGGTCGCCGGATGTCGTCTGCGAGCCCACCTGAAGAACGCGCTTGGTCTCACGGACGGTCTGCACGAGCTGACGCGCTTCGTCGACGGTGTGGCACATTGGCTTTTCGAGATAGACATCCTTGCCTTTGTCCATCGCCTCGAGCGCGATCTTGGCGTGCCAGTGGTCGGGCGTCGCGATAATCACCGCGTCGATGTCGGAGCGGTTGATGATTTCGCGGTAGTCCAGGTAACCGTCGCACTTGAAGTGCTCTTTGTTCATCGAGACGCGGCGCTGCCAAACGTCGCAGACTGCGGTCACTTGGGCGTTGTGCTCGCCTTCGCCGATCTTGGCAAAGTAACGGGCAACGTAATGGCCGCGTCCGCCGGCCCCGATCACACCGACGTTGATCCGGTCGTTCGCGCCAATCACCCGGCCCGTATTGGCCTTGCTGGCCGGCCTCGCCGCCAGGGTTGAAACGGACACGCCCAGCGCGGCGCCCGCAGCGCCCGCGCCCTGAAGGAACTCCCGCCGTTTCATATCGGATGGAGCGTTACGATTGTCGGACATTCTTGGTCTCCTTACGAGGCGTAGATGTAGGGCCGCGCGCAGCGCCTGACAAACTCATGCGGCCACACTCAGTGTACCGCACCCACAGGACCGGGCGAAGCCCTCCGGGGCCGGGCGCAACCGGGTGTTTAATCGTGGTTAAGTCATAGAAAAGTTGACGTTTCGTTACACAGCGCGCTATTCTAAAGGAACAGCAAGAGTTGTACCCGATTCCATGCAGTTGAGCCGTTTCAAGTTCGTCGTGTATCTGGGCGGTCTGCTCGTCGGCGCCGCCGCGATGCAGGCGCAGACTGCGGATCGATCGGCCACATTCGGAGAATCGGTGCGTCCGTTTCTGACCCGCAACTGCGTCGGCTGTCACAACTCGAGTCAGAAAGCGGCCAATTTCGATCTTCAGCCCTTTCTGAAAAACCCCAAGGCGGCGGTAGCCGAGCGCGATGCATGGGAAATGTCGGCCCGCAAGATCCGCGCCGGTGAGATGCCGCCACCGCCGTTGCCGCGCCCGGCTCAGGATGCCGTGGACAAAGCAGTGGCGTGGATGGAAGGGCACGTGGAGCATTACGATGCTCACCACACGCCCGATCCTGGCCGCGTCACCGCACGCCGGCTGAACCGCGCCGAATACAACAACACCGTGCGCGATCTGCTCGGCGTTGACATCCGTCCCGCCGACGAGTTCCCCGTGGACGACTCCGGCTACGGCTTCGACAATATCGGCGATGTCCTGTCGATCTCACCCGTGCTGATGGAGAGATACCTGAAGGCCGCCGACCGCATCGTGGCCGCCGCGCTGGAAAAGCCAGCGGCGCCGAAGCGGGCCACTTCCGAGCGCTTCGATCCAGCCACTGCTCCTCGCGCGAAGCAGCTTCCAGACAATCCGGAGAACGACTCACTGCAGACTCGCGGATCCGTCAATATCGAGCAGGATTTTCCGGTCGAAGCCGACTATGAAATCCGCTTCTTTGCGCGCCGGTCCGACCCCGAACTCGATGGATGCGGGCGGCTCGCCCTCTTCGCCGGCGGCAAAGTCGCCGATGTCGTGGAGGTGGATAGCCAAAATCCGCGCAGCCGCGTATTCGTCGCCAAGGTGCGGATTCCCGCCGGCCGGCAATCGTTCGGCGCCGCGTGGCTGGAATCGTCGATGCCGTACGTTTTCGACAAGGAAGGCAACCCCACCCGGCGGCTCGCGCTGACGGTGGAAGCGGTGGAATTGCGCGGACCGTTCAATCCGGCCGAGCCCACACTGCCCGAATCCTACCACCGCGTCTTTGTGTGCCAGCCCGCCGCGGGCGAGGCTTCCGGCCCGTGCGCGGAGAAGATCGTGCGTGGCTTCGCCACGCGGGCCTGGCGGCGCCCCCTGACGCAGGACGAGGTCACGCGGCTGACGCGATTCGTCGGATTGGCTGAAGACAACGGCGATACGTTCGAATCGGGGATCAAGGTTGCCGTCAAGGCCATCCTGGTGTCGCCGCACTTTCTGTTCCGCATCGAACGCGACACCGCCGCCAGCGAGGGTGTACGTCCGCTGAACGATTACGAACTCGCTTCGCGGCTTTCGTACTTTCTGTGGAGCAGCATGCCCGACGACGAGTTGTTCCAGCTCGCGGCCGGGAAGAAACTCCGCGATCCCGCAATTCTGAAGGCGCAGGTAAAGCGGATGCTCGCCGGCGAAAAGGCGGCGGCACTGGCCGAAAACTTCGCCGGACAATGGCTGGAACTGCGGAACCTGAACGCCGTCCAGCCCGATCCGCGGCGCTTCCCCGAGTTCGACGCCGAGCTGCGGGAAGCGATGATGGCCGAATCGACGCTGTTCTTCGACGCGGTGCTGCGGGAGAACCGCAGCATTCTGGACTTCATCGACGGCCGTTACACCTTCCTAAACGAGCGCCTCGCTAGCCACTACGGGATCGAAGGCGTGAAGGGGCGGGAGTTCCGGCGCGTCGAACTCGACGGCGAGCAGCGCAGCGGGATCCTGACTCACGCCAGCGTGCTCACCGTCACGTCGTACCCCACGCGCACATCCCCGGTGTTGCGTGGCTTGTGGGTAATGGAGAATGTTCTAGGCACGCCGCCGCCACCACCACCGCCCAACGTTCCGGCGCTCGAAGAACAGAAGATCGGGCAGGACTTGTCGCTGCGGAAGCAGCTCGAAATGCACCGCGCCGATCCGGCCTGTGCCGTCTGCCACACGAAGATGGACGCGCTCGGCTTCGGCTTGGAGAACTACAACCCGATCGGTGCCTGGCGTGGCGAGGACGGCAAGTTCCCGGTGGACTCGGCCGGCGAGCTGCCGGGCAGCAAGAAGTTCGGCTCTCCAGCCGAGCTGAAGCAGATTCTCCTCGAAGAGAAGGACTCCTTCGCCCACGCCCTGACCGAGAGGATGCTGACCTATGCGATCGGCCGCGGCTTGGAGCGCAGCGACCGGCCGGTGATCGCGGCCATTGCCAGAAATCTGGCCGGTGACGAGTACCGGCTTTCTAGTATGATTCAAGAAATCGTGACCAGCCCGCCCTTCATCCAACGCCGCGTGGACGAGGAGAGACGGCAGGTGGCGTCGCGAAGAACTGGAGCGAAGCAATGATCACTCGTAAGCACCTTTCCCGCCGGACGTTATTGCGCGGTTTGGGTACCGCGGTTGCACTGCCCGTGCTGGACGCCATGATGCCGGCGTTCGCCGCATCGAGCCGGCTGGCGCCGAAAGCCGCGAACCGGATGGTGTTCGTTTACGTTCCAAACGGCATCATCATGGATGGCTGGACACCGCTCCAGACGGGACGCAGCTACGAGTTCCAGCGAATCATGAAGCCATTGGAGCCGTTCCGGGAACGGCTGCTGGTGATGACCGGTCTGACCCACAACACCGGCCGCGCTCTCGGCGACGGACCGGGCGACCATGCTCGCGCGGCGGCGACGTACCTCACCGGCGTTCACCCGAAGAAGACCGCCGGTGGCGATATCAGCCTCGACATTTCGGTGGATCAAGTGGCCGCGCAGGCGATCGGCCATCACACTCGCTTCGCGTCGCTCGAATTGGGCCTGGAAGGCGGCCGGCAGGCAGGCAATTGCGATTCCGGCTATAGCTGCGCCTACAGCAACAACATCTCCTGGCGATCCGCCACGACGCCGAACCCGCCCGAGGTGAATCCGCGCCTCGCGTTCGAGCGTCTCTTCGGCGACTTCGATCCGAGCGAGTCGGCCGAAGCGCGTGCGCGGCGCGAGCTGTATAACAAGAGCATCCTTGACTTCGTCACGGAGGATACGCGCAGCCTGCAGAGCCATCTGGGCTCCTCCGACAAGCGCAAGCTGGACGAATACCTCACGGCGGTCCGCGAAATCGAGATGCGCATCGAGCGCGCGGAGAAACACAACAAGATCGAGATGCCGGAATTCGAGAAGCCATCGGGTGTGCCGGTGGAGTTCGCCGAGCACTCGAAGCTCATGTTCGATTTGCTGGCCGTGGCGCTCCAGACCGACTCCACGCGTATCGCGACGCTGATGATGGCGCGCGAAGGCAGCAATCGCGCCTATCGCGAGATCAACGTCTCGGAAGGCCACCATGGACTGACGCATCACCGCGGCAACGAGGACTGGATCGAGCGGATTCGCCAGATCAACCGTTACCACTGCGAGCAGTTCGCTTACTTCCTGCAGCGGCTCGACTCCATCCAGGAAGGCGACGGCACGCTGCTCGACAACTCGATGGTGGTCTATGGCAGCGGCATCAGCGACGGCAACCGCCACACGCACCACGACCTGCCGGTCGCGATCGCCGGCCGCGGTACGGGCAAGCTCCGCACAGGTCGCCATCTCCTGTTCCCCAAGGAGACACAAATGACGAACCTTTACCTCAGCCTGCTGGACTTGGCCGGCGTGCGCACCAGCCAGCTCGGCGACAGCACCGGACCGCTCCAGCACCTAACCGACATCGCCTGATCCCGCACGGTGGCGCGTGCGGAGCCTTCGTGGTGGGCCACGGCCTACGGCGGCCTCCTCAGGCTGTCTCTTACATTAAGAAATAGTTCTTCGGCAACTCAAGAAATATCTTGGCACGAATATACTTGACTAATCCAATGTGAAACAGTTGGGCGATTCTTGGGTCGTTTTTCAGACCAGGGGCGGGAGTTTCAGTCCGAGTACCAATTTGCTGACACGACTGCATGCCTTGTCGAGATCTATCGTAATGCGCTCCACCTCTGCCGCTGGCATGAATGACCACTGCTGGCCTTCCCTCCGTGCCAGCCATTTCTGGACTGGCTGCACCGAGTGGATGCAACGAGTGCGCAACTGACATTGGAAGACCTCGCACGCGAGCCGACGATTTACCTGCTGCCGGAGCGGGAAACGGAGGAAGAGGCGCTGGAACATCTGG
>CAYPUQ010000382.1:0-6151 GCA_964413655.1 uncultured Solibacteraceae bacterium
CCGGCGCGATTGAACATGGGCGACTGTTATGCGTACGCCTTGGCTCAGGCCAAGGGTGTTCCGCTGCTGTGCAAGGGCAACGATTTTGCCCGGACGGATGTGGAGACCGCGTGAAGCAGCTGCCTCCTCAAAACACCAGCCGCAACGCGAACTGAATCTGCCGGTTCGACCGTTGCGTCGAACTGATTGTCCCCGCCGTTGCGACTCCGATCTGGCCGGCGGGCAGGCCGAACTGCGGATGGTTGAACGCATTGAAGAACTCCGCGCGGAAGTTCAGCTCCCGGTACTCGCTGAACCGGAACTTCTTGCCTGCCGACAGGTCGTAGTTGTAAATCCCCGGCGCGCGAAGCGTGTTCCGGCCGAGGGTACCCCACGTAAACTGAGGCGGGCTGGCGAACGCCGCCGGATTGAACCACTGCTGAATTGTCTTTGACGCCGGATATGGGTCAACGCCCAGAACGGGATTAGCGCGGCTGCCCGAACCGGTATTGGCGGGCGAACCCGGCACCGTCACCGTGAACGGCAGCCCCGTCTGCAGGACGACGATGGAGCCGATCTCCCATCCGGCGAGCACATGCCGGGCCGGCGAGGTGAGCCCCCGCCCGAACGGAATTTCGTAGTTCGCGGCGAGGTTGATCCGATGGCGGATGTCGGCATTCGAACTGGCCCAGTCGCCGCGGCGGTTCGCCGGGTCCTGCGGAATCGGACCGTTCGCGCCACCGTCCCATCCGCCGTTATCCAGCCCATGCGCCCAGGTCCAGTTCCCAAGCAGGTAGAGTCCCCGCGACATCCGTTTCTCGAACGACAACTGCATCGAAGTGTACGCCGCATTGGCCGAACTCTCCAGGTAGGCGATGTTCGTCACGCCGGGCAACACGTTGTTGAATGGCCGTCGCGCCTGGATGTTTCCCGCTCCTGGGTCCGGCTGGTTGATGTTCCGGCCCCACGACAGCAGCGCGCTCGCCGATCCGACGAAGCCCAACGTCACCACCATGTCCTGACCCACTTCGCGCTGCGCCGATATGTTGAACTGCTGGACCTGCCCGTTGCGGTAGTTCGGGGTGACGGCGCGCAAGGCATATAGCGCCGGACCCTGGGTGAGATCCGGTGGCTCGGTGGTGACCGGAAATCCGTCCGAAGTCGTCCGCGACGGAACGTCGTTACCGCCCTGCGGCAGGTTCACGACAAACCCGAACGGCGGCTGGCGGAACTGGCGGATGTTGGTCGCGTAGTTCCCTTGTGGTTCATAAAACAGTCCATATCCGCCGCGAAGCACGGTCTTGGGGTCGACTTGCAGGGCAAAGCTGATGCGTGGCCCCCAGGCCTTATAGTCGGTGTTTACGTTGCCGGTGCGCGACACGCCGCCCTGTCCGGCGAGCAGTTGCGTAGCCGTCGAAGGATCGAAGTTTACCCAGAGATTGTTCCGCTCGACGAACGGGGTGTTGATCTCGTAGTGCACCCCGAAGTTCAGCGTCAGCCGGTTGTTCACGCGCCATTCGTCGCGGACATAGAAGTTCAGTTCGTTCGTCCGCAGGTACGCCGTGACCGCGGGAAACACGTCCCGGCGAATGGCAATCGGGTATCCCATCAACATGGTCGCGACGGTGTCGCCGGTGCCGCCCGGCGAGGCGGGATTGCGCGAGTAAGCAGGATCGAAGTTCCAGCGGCCGAAGGCGCTTTCGCCCGGCGGCGACGCCGTCTCGGAGGTGGTCCGGAACCGGAGGTCGGCGCCGAACTTGATGTTGTGCCGGCTCTTCAGCGCCGAGATGTTGGCGATGAGTTGGTGGGCGCTCTGGTCGCGGATGAGCGGCGTGGATCGCGCGTTGCCGAGGCCGGCATAGCCCGTCGTGCCGATGATCGGCGCGGAGGGCTGAAAGGCATCGTTCGCATCCCGGCCGCGAATCTGGCTCCAGACCGGGTCGGTCAGCGTGGTGGGCAATAGCGCCATGTTGTATTGCGTGTATCCGTAGCGGAAATCGCCGATGGTCGAGGCCGAGAAGCCGTGCGTCCAGGAGCCCACCAGATTCTGGCCCTTCACGTCGTTGTTGCCGGCGAAGCTCGCTTCATTGCCGCCGATCCGCTTGTCGAACGTGTCCGGCATCACAATGATGCTCTGGTCAATGGAGTAGCGGAAGAATAGCGTGTCGCTGGCGGCCAACTGGTGATCCACGCGGCCGTCGGCGCGGTGAAGATTCGACCGTTTCACCGGGTTGCTTACGAAATTATTCGCCAGCGCCGGCCGCTGGGGGTCGGGCCAGAGCTGAACCATCCCGGCACCAATGGGATCGAACCGGCTCACTGGGATCAGGTCGTTCGGGAACCGGTCGCGGATTACTCCGGCTCCGCCCGGGTTCGGGCGCGTGGTGAGCGGATCGTAGATCCCCGCGACGCCCGCGAAATTTCCGGCTTTCATAGCCGGAGACGGCACGGTGACCAGTTGGGTGTCGCCGAACACCTCGCGATAACCCTCGTAGTTGGCGAAGAAAAAGGTCTGGTTGCGCTTGATCGGACCGCCCAGCGAGCCGCCATATTGATTCAACTTGAACTTTGGCTTCGCAAAATCAGGATTCGCAAAGAAGTTGCGCGCGTCGAACCGTTCGTTCCGGAGAAACTCGAAGACGGATCCGCGGAACTGGTTCCCGCCAGACTTCGTAGTGATGACGACAACCGCTCCGCCCGCGCGCCCGTACTCGGCGCCTGCGTTGTTCGTCAGCACCTTGAACTCCTGAATTCCCTCCACCGGTGGCCGCACCACGAACGTCTGCGAGATCATTTCAGTGTTGTCGACGCCGTCGATGAGTACCTGGTTGGACGTGTTTCGCGCACCGTTGGCCTGTAGCGCTGTACCGCCTGGACGCAATTCGTCCGGTCGCCGTCCGGAGTTGATCGTGTTCGGCTGGGCGTAGTCCAGGCCCGATACGCCCGGTGCCAGAATGGCAAGCTGAACGAAGTTGCGGCCGTTCAGCGGGAGGGAGTTCACGGCGGCCTGCGAAATCACCTGGCCTACGGAGGCGTTCTCCGTTTGCAGCAATGGGATAGCCCCGGATACTTCAATCGTTTGTTGCACCTCGCCGAGTTCCATCCGCATGTCCAAACGGGCCGCCTGGCTAACCTGTAGGACAAAGCTTCGGTAGAGAACTTCACGGAAGCCCGGGCGTTGTGCGCGAACCTGGTAGCTGCCGGGAATCAGGTTCGGAACCGAATAGCTGCCGGAGGAATCCGTGACTGTTCGCGAGGTCGTGCCGGCCGACTCGCTGGTTACCTCGACGCTTACCCCCGGCAGCGAAGCGCCCGTATTGTCCGTTATGGTTCCCACGATCGAGGCTCGTTCCACCTGAGCGAACAAGCCTGCCGCAAGCAGAAGAGAAAGCACCGCCCATTGGGATACTGATCGCATCATGGCCACAGCTTATATCAAGTTTGCCGCGGTCGAGCCTTTTTGTAAGGTTAATTATTATTAAGTAATTGTCGCCAGTGCGCGATTCGGCCTAAGGACTCGCCTGCCCTGGAATGCTATCCTGGAATCACCCCGTTCCACCCGACATGATAATTGCACCTTCGATCGACCGGGCTATCCGGACTACTGTGCTTCCGAACGGACTCCGCGTGGTCTCCGAGGAGATGCCTCATGTGCGATCCGTCTCCGCCGGCATCTGGATCGATTCCGGTTCGCGCCACGAGGTTGGGGCGGAGAGCGGCGTATCACACTTTATCGAGCACATGGTCTTCAAGGGAAGCCGCAACCGCTCGGCCGAAGAGATTGCCCGCGCCATGGACGGACTCGGCGGCAGCCTCGACGCCTTTACCGGCAAGGAACTGGTCAGCTTCAACTGCAAGGTGCTCGATGAGCACCTGCCGCTGGCCTTCGATGTCCTGTCCGACATGCTCATCAATCCGGCCTTCCGCGAAGAGGATATCGAGCGGGAAAAGGGTGTGATCCTCGAGGAGTTGAAGATGGAGGTGGACAACCCGGAGTACCTGGTCCACGAGACGTTTTCCGCGAACTTCTGGAAAGGCCACCCGCTCGGCCGGCCCATCCTCGGTACCAAGGAAACCATCAAGGGCTTCCAGCGCGAGATGGTCACCAAGTACTACGCCAGCGTGTATACCCCGGCCAATATCGTCATCACCGCCGCCGGACACGTCGACCACGACCGTCTCGTGGATCTCATTGCCCACTGTTTCGGCTCTGTGCCGGCTGGCGAGGTTATTTCCAATCACACGCCCCCGCGACCCACCGCGAAACTGGTCATTAAAGAGCGCAAGAGCCTGGAGCAAGTCCATCTGCTGGTGGGTGTTCCGGCCATTCCGATCGCCGACGACCGCCGCTTCGCCGCCTACCTCATGAACACGCTGCTCGGCGGGAGCATGAGTTCGCGGCTCTTCCAGAATATCCGCGAGCAGCGCGGCCTGGTCTACTCCGTCTTTTCCGAAATCAATTCCTACCGCGACGCGGGCTGCCTCACGGTTTACGCCGGCACCTCGCACGAATCATTCCGTGAGGTCATCGCGTTGATTGTCGAGGAGTTCCGCCGCTTCAAGGAAGAACCGGTCAACGCCGAGGAACTCACCCGCGCGCGGAACCATCTTCGCGGATCGCTACTGCTCAGCCTCGAAAGCACCTCCAGCCGGATGGCCAATCTCGCGCGCCAGCACCTCTACTTCGACCGTTACTGGAGCCCGGAGGAGTTGGTTCAGGCCATCGATCGCGTCACCCCGGACGATATTCTCGACATCTCGCGGCAGTTCTTCCAGCCCGATAACATGGCTCTGACGGCCATCGGACCGCTTGGCGGCGTCCAGGTTCACCGGGAAGACTTGGCGTGCTGAGCCGCTGATCCTCAGCGAGCCGAATCGTTTCGATAGATCACCCCCTCCTTCATCACGAAGACGATCTTCTCCGCCTGCCGGATATCAGTTATCGGGTCGCCGGCCACCGCCACGATGTCCGCAGACTTCCCTGCCTCGATGGTGCCCAGTTCCGCCAGGTCGAACAAATCCGCGTTCACCGCCGTCGCCGCGCGGAGCGTCGCTGCCGGCGTCATCCCGGCCTTCACCAGCAGCGCGAACTCACCGCCGTTGCGGCCGTGAGGAAAGACACCGGCATCCGTTCCGAACGCAATTCGCACCCCCTTCCGGACGGCCCGCTGCATGGTGACCTGGATGCTGTCGATCGCCCTTCGCGCCTTGGCCGCCTGCCGCGGGTCCAGTTTGTCGAGGACGGGCTCCAGCATGGCCGGAGCAAGCAAAGTCGGCACGAAGTACGTGCCCCGCTGCACCATCAGGTCCAGCGCTTCGTCGTCCATGAATGACCCGTGCTCGATCGAGTCGATACCGGCCCGGATCGCGCGCTTCGCTCCTTCGGCTCCGTGCGCATGGGCAGCGGCCCGGCGACCCATCGTGTGGGCCTGGTCCACCAAAGCGTTCATCTCGTCTTGCGTCAATTGCGGGGAATCCACGTCGCGGTTGAGCGACAGCACGCCGCCGGTCGCGCAGGTCTTGATCACGTCGGCTCCATACTTCACGTTGTTGCGAACCGCGCGGCGCGCGTCGTCCGGGCTGCTGACGATGCCGGACTCGGGCCCCACCTCTGGACCGAACAGTCCGAAGCGGAAGCTATTCGTCGGATCGCAATGCCCGCCCGGCGACCCGATGCCCTTTACCGCCACCAACATCCGCGGCCCTGGCGCGATGCCGCGTTCAATCGCATTGCGTAAGCCGACGTCGATGAACTCGCGCGCGCCGAGGTCGCGGACGGTCGTGAATCCGGCCATCAGTGTCGTCCGTGCGTGGACCGCCGCTTCCAAAGTCATCTCCGAAGTGTTCTTCTGAAGCCGGTCCAGCGTGCGTTGACGGGAATCGCCGCCCGACATCTCGGAAGCCAGATGCGTGTGCGCATCCATGAATCCCGGCAGCAGGGTCGCATCGCCGAGATTTACTACCTTTGCGTCCGAAGGGATGGCCGCTTCGCCAACGCCCTTGATGCGCTTGCCGCGGACCACCACGACGCCCGGCGACATGACGCCGTCCGACTTCGCGTCGAAGAGGCGTGCTGCGCGTAGGACAATGGCCGGTTCCTGGGCGGAGGCACTCAGTGCGGTTACGAGAAGCAGGAGAATCCAAGGCATGCTGAGAGGATACCGCCGGATCA
>CAYPUQ010000383.1:0-6148 GCA_964413655.1 uncultured Solibacteraceae bacterium
TTCATTCATCTTGGTGCGCCCCAGGTCCATGGGGAGTCAAATTCGAGCCGGTGATCTCCAGGTCCTCGACATCCTCGGTGAGCAGGGCGGCGCGGGTGTCGGGTTTGGCCGTGCTCACCTCGACATTGCGGAAGCGAAGTCCCCGCACGTGGCGGCAGTAGAAGGCATAGGCCGGGAGGACGCCAAACATGTTGTGCTCGGGGTATTTTTCGGGATGCTCGGGGACCACGCCATGCTCGTGTTGCGCCCTGCCGCCGCCGTCGAAGACCAGCCGCATGTTGTCGATCGCCACCTGTTCGATCGGGTGACCGGACAGGCCGGCGATGGCACAGCCGACGGTGCCAGCGCGGGTGGCCTGGATGCCGCTCAGCAGCACGTTTCGGAGCCGGCCGGCAGGCGGACGCGGGCCGTCTGTTTCGTAAGGGCGGCCGCGGTCGCCGAGGCGGATGAAGATGGGCGCGCCGACGCCGTCCATCAGGATGTTGGAGACATTGACGCGGTCAAGGGTTCCCCCATCCACGATCTCCAGGGCGACGCCCGACAACCGGGTGTCGTAGACAGTACAGTTGGCGATGGCGATGTTCTCGAAACCGCCGTTCGATTCGGTGCCGAGCTTCAACGCGTTGCAGTGCGAACTGACGACGCAGTTGGCAACGACAACGTTGCGGGTGGCACGGGCGGACGTGCTCTTGAGCACGATCGCGTCGTCACCGGAACTGATGTCGCAATCGGAGATGCGGACGCGGTCGCAGCAGTCGATGTCGATGCCATCGTTGTTGGCGTTCACGCGGCTGTGGACGGTGATACCGTGGATGGCCACGCCGTCGCAAGCGAGGTAATGCTGAACCCACATCGGGGAGTCTTTCATAGTGACGCCGGAAACATTGACGTTGCGGCAGTTCACCATGCGGACCAGAAACGGCCTAACCTTGTAGGGACCCTGAAACGAAGCGCCCTGCCCGTCGACAACGCCGCGGCCCTCGATGGCTATGTTGTCGAGGTTTTCAGCGTAGAGGAGGCTCTTGTCGGTATAGGTGTCGGTGTAGGAACGAAGAGCGGGGATGGTGACGGGATAGTCGGCGAGGTTAGTGCTGCCGGCGAGGACGGCGCCGGCGGCCAGATGAAGCGTAACGTTGCTCTTCAGGTAGACGGTTCCCGAGAGGTAGCGGCCGGCGCGGAGGTAGACGGTTCCGCCTCCGGCGCGCGCGCAGGCATCGACGGCGGCCTGAATCGCTTTAGTGTCGATGGCTCGGCCATCGCCTACAGCGCCGAAAGTGCTGGCGTCGAAAACCTCGGACCGGGGTTCGGGCCGGGCGCGCAGCAGGGATGGCGCGAGCAGAGCGGTAGCGGCTGACCCGAGGAAGCCACGGCGAAGCATGTGAACCTCTCAACTCTCCGAGACCTGGCGAATGGCGCGCTGGTCCGTCCACACATCGGGCTTGATGTTCATGCCGAAGCCGGGCTGATCGGGCGCTTCGATGGTTCCGTCTCGGGGCTTCAGCGGGTCGATCAGCATGGCGGGCCAGTCGCGTTCGTAGAAGCGCTGGCAGCTTTCCTGAATCCAACAGTTGGTCAGTGCGGTGGAAAGGTGCGTGGAAGCATAGAACAGGAGCGGGCCGCCGGCCGTGTGCGGAGCGAAGGGCAACTGCATCGCATCGGCCATCGCCGCGATCTTGCGCGCTTCGGTCAAACCGCCGCACCAGCAGACATCGAACATGATGTAGCGCGCGGCCCGCGATTCGAGCAGCGCCTGGAAGTTCATCTTGCCGGCCATTCGTTCGCCGATGGCCAAGCCGATCGAGGAGGACTCGGCAAGCTGGCGGTATTGCGGAAAGTTGCCGGGCAGCAGCATGTCTTCCAGCCACATCGGCTTGTACGGCTCGAGCGCGCGGGCGATCCGTTCAGCGGCGGGAAGGTTCCAGAGCGAATGGAACTCGACCAGGATCTCGATTTTTTCGCCGAATACGTCGCGCAGCTTGCGGATGGGCGCCAAGCCCTGGTCGATGTCGTCGACGGTGACGAACTGGCCGCTGTTGCGCCGCGCCGCTCCGTCGAACGGCCAAACCTTGATGGCGCGGATTCCGTGCTGTTCCATGACTTCGCTCATGATGCGGTCCGGTTCGCTGAGGAAATTGTACTTGTACGGGAAGCAGGTGTTGTAGAGCCGCACGCGTGGATTCGCGCGCCCACCGATGAGGCGGTAGACCGGCACGCCGAGCGTCTTACCGAGAAGATCCCACAAGGCGAGATCGATGGCGCTCAGGATCCGCATCTCCGTGCCGCCGGTGATCTGATAATCGAAGGCGACATAGAGGTCGCGCCAAATGCGCTCGATGTCGCCAGGGTGTTTGCCCAAGAGGGCCCGGGCGGCGGCGGAGTGAAACATCGCCGCTTCCGGGTCGCCGCGAGGATACGTCTCGCCGAGTCCGAAGATGCCTTCGTTAGTATGCAATCGTACCCACGTCCAGTGCGGCCACCACGGCACTTCGTCGCGGGACTTCCAGTAGACGGTTTCGATGCGCGTGATCTTGAGATCGGGCGACACGCCCGCCGCCCAAAGGCGCGCGGACGGCAGCGCCGCCGCGAGGATCTCGAAAAAATTGCGGCGGTTCATCGCTGTTCACTCCTTGCCCGCGGCCCAACGGATGGCATTATGGACCAGGCGCCGGTAGGCAGGGTGCCTATGCGCCGCGGAACCGTGGCCGAGTTGGATCACCACAACACGCGACTTCCCATAAGGGCTGATCCAGGCGAGCGGCCCGTCGCTCGTGGGATGACCGGTCCGCAGCAGGACCGTGGCGTCCGGCGAGATCCACATACCCTTATAGGTTTCGTCTTCGATGAACATGGGTGGTACGCCGCGCGTGATGGGATGGTCGAGTACCGGCTGAGCTTGGAGCCATACATCGTGCTGGTAGGTGGAACCGGGCCGGCCGCCATCGGGTTCAAGCAGATAGCGCCCGGCGGCCACGTCGCGCCACCACCATTCCCACTTCTGGAAGTTGGCCAGGGCGTGATGGAGGATCACGACGCCCTTGCCGGATTCGACGAAATTGCGCAGATTCGTCCTTCGCTCTTCCGGCACGTCCTGCACCATATCGTAGAGCACAAGCACATCGGTATTCCGGCGCAGGTCGCCACGGTAGGCCACCGGGTGCGGGTCGACGCGTGTCCTGAAAGCGCGGGTGTCGTCGAAGAGACCGTCGAACGAAGGCTCGTAGTCGTGGCCGCCGGTGACTACGGTGACGCGGATGGCGGCGGCGGCTTCCTCGACCGCCGGGTCCACCTTGCCAAGGGCCGCCCATTCGGCCGCGCGACGCCACATCCGGACGAAGCCGGGCGCGGTCAGCGCCGCCACGTCGTGGCCAAGGGTGGTGTAGAAGACGCGGCCCTTGCCGTAGTCGACCGTCCAGGCGACAGGCTCGTGTTTCCCCGTGCCGCGCTTGTCCGGGGCGTCAAAGGCCGTGGCAAGGACCCTTATGCCCTGCTGCAGGCGCAGGTTGTGATAGAGCTCGTCGGATATCGCAAAGGTCTCCTCGGCGCCGGCGGAGACGGGGTGAACGCGATTCACCCACTTCACTTGGAAGACGTGGCGGTCGCCGTGGCCGGAGCGAGGTTCCTGTTCGGACCAAGTGGCGCCGATCATGCGAGCGTATTCCGGCCAGGGCCGCTCGCGCAAACCTGTGCGGACGTGATTATCGCCAAGGATGACGGCGTCGCCGAATGAATACGAAGCGGCGTGGAGAGCGATCATCCCTTTGCCGGAGCGCACGAAGCTCTCAACCGCCCGTTCGGCGACGGCGCCCCAGCGCGGGCCATTGTAGTCGAGAACCAGGAGGTTGTACGGTGCGAGCGTTTCGGCCGTGAGGCCGGCGGGTTCCTCGGTGACGCGCACGTCGAAGCGGCCGGATTCTTCGAGGATGCGGCGGAGTTGCGGCGTCGTAGTGCGCCAGTCGTGGTTGTTGCGGCCGGAGAGAATGAGGGCGCGGAGTTTGCCGGGCTGGAAGAACGGCGCCGGATCGGTGGCGGTCGCCGCCGCGGCCAGCATCAGTAATAGGCTAAGTCCCGGCCACATGGGAGTCCTCCAGCGATCCAGCGAGGATCGCCTGCAAGTGATGGAGGCTGCGCGCCGCCTGCTCGGGCGTGCCGCATTCCACCGAGAGCACGCCGTTGTAGCCGGCTTTGTTCAGAATTCCCATAACGCGCCGCCAGTCGATAACGCCGTCGCCGCAGGCGCAACCGACCGGCGTTCCTGTAACCTTGCCTTTCTCGGCCGCCGACATCGGCGCGCTGATGTCCTTGGCGTGCACGTGGACGAGGCGCGCCGCCACGGCTTCGAGGCCCGCGTACGGATCCTCGCCGGCCAGCCAGGCGTTGCCAGTGTCGTAGTTAACCCGGAGCATCGGCGAGTACACCAGACTCGCAATTCGGAGCAGTCCTTCGGTGGTCCGTGAGATGCTTTGGTGCGGTTCGATGCCGATAAAGATGCCGTAGCGTTCGGCGGTGCGAAGGACGGTCGTAAGCGTGTACTTCATCACCCCGAATGCCTCATCGAGCGGCACCCACTCCGGACGGATGCCTTCATCGGTGTTGACGGCCGGCGCGCCGAGCGCGTGTGCGAAGCGGACGGCCTTCTGGAGGTAAGGCACGCTGATCTCGGGCCGCATCAGCGGGCAGTGGGCGCTGAGACCCGAGGCACGTACGCCGTTGCGGTCGAGGACGTCCTTGATCTCCAGCGGATCCTCGTCCATCGAGACGGAGTGGAAGTAGCCGGCCTCGCTCAGCAGTTCGCGGCCGTTGTGGACCATCGGTTCGACGAAGCGGTAGCCCAATTCAGCGGCGCGCGCCACGCCTTCGGCGAAGGGCTTATCTTCGCAGCGGATGAACTCCATGTTGACGCCGATTTCGATGCTCACAGGTCCCACTCCTTGTTCCAAACGACGCGGTCCTTTTGCCGGTAGGCGATGTTCCCGATGTGGCAGGCCATGGCGGCGTAATGCCCGTCCACGACGCCGGCGTTCGGCTCCTTCCGGGAGCGCAGACAGGCGAGCCAGTTCGCCATGTGGTCGACTTCGGGCGAGGACGATGCGGTGATGGGCTCGCCACCACCGGCAAGCAGGAAGCGATAGCCGCCCCGGAAGATGTTCAACCGTCCGCCGGAGCCAAAGAAGACAATGTCGGCGGACTCGCGGCCAATCAGGTCGGTGATGGTCGCCTCAAACGTGACGTTGAGTTTCTCCGGGTAGTCGAGGATGAAGTTGACGTTGTCGGGGGTATCGCGGCCGTCGTCGTAGCGGTAGATGCCGCCAAGCGCGACGGCCGACACGGGCCGTTGGAGGTTCAGGAACCAGTGGACGACATCGACCATGTGAACGAAGAGGCCGCCGGTCTGGCCTCCCGTTGAGAAGTCCCAATAGGCGAAGCGGTTGAAGTAGCGCTTGGGGTCCCAGGGGATCTTCGGCAGCCAGCCCAGCACGGCGTCCCAATCGAGGCCTTCGGGCCGGCGCTCCATGCCGGGCGGCACGGGCGTAAGGTAGCCGCGATTGGCGTTCCAGACAGTGCGCACCATGTTGACTTCGCCGATGAGGCCGGAGTCGAAGAAGCGCTGCTTCGCCTCGATGAAGTGAGCGAGGCTACGTTGTTGGACGCCGACCTGGACGACGCGGCCGTATTCGCGGGCCGCCGAAACAACCTCGTGCCCTTGCATCGGAAGCGACGTCATGGGCTTTTCCACGAAGACGTCCTTGCCGGCGCGGCAGGCGTCGGCCGTCATGCGGTAATGCCAGTGATCGAGCGTAGCGACGATGACGCCGTCAATGTCTGTGCGGTCGAGCAGGGCACGGTAATCGGCGACCTGTTCGACTTTGTGGCCGATCAGTTCGGCGCCCTCCGCGCGGCGGCGGTCCCAGGCATCGCAGACGGCCACCCATTCGATACCGCCGGCCTGATTGGCCATGCGGATCAGGTGCTGGCCGCGGCCGCCCGTGCCGATGACACCGAGGCGGATGCGATCGTTGGCGCCAAGGACGCGGCTCGCCGATGCGGCGGCTGCGCCCTGAAGAAACTGGCGGCGAGAGGCGTTTGGCATGATGCCCTCCCTAGTTGGTTCGATCGAACAGCGTCACCCGGTAGCGCAGCTTCAGCGTCC
>CAYPUQ010000384.1:0-6137 GCA_964413655.1 uncultured Solibacteraceae bacterium
GAAACGACCTGTACGTCACTCGACCCGATCCCGCCAGAATCCCGGGCGACGACGTCCATGAGCCACAGCAATGATTTCCACGCCGGTAGAGGTTTCCCGAAAGACGACGAGGTCCATTGCGGCTTCGGCCTCTTCCAAGGCGGCGGGGTGAATTCGGACGGACCCGGGACTCACCGCTCCAGTCGAGACCGCAGACGACGGCGGGCTTCCTCCCAGGGAATGAGCCGGACGGCCTCAGAGTCGATCTGCTGAAGACGGCGATGGATCTCCTCGCGCCATGCTTCCTCCGCGCCAGCGTCAACGGTTTGATCCAGACTACCGATTAACGAGTCGACGAGCGCCATGCGAGCCTCAGGCGGTAGGGCTAGAGCATCCTTGAGCAAACGCGCAGCATCCGGTTCCACGGAACTATTTTACTGCCAACGGGGGCCCCCCCACCGCGCTGCCGCTACACGCCGACTGCCAACAAACAGCCCCAATGAAAACCCGCGCCGAAGCCGGCGAAGACCACCGGCCGTCCTGGCTGGAAGCCGCCGTGGTCGCACGACCACTCGGCGGCGGCGATGAGCATGGAAGCCGAGGAAGTGTTGCCGTAGCGATGGATGTTCGAGAAGAAGCGCTCGGACGGCGCGCCGACGGAACGGGCAACGCGGGCGATCAGGTTCTGGTTGGCCTGGTGGAGCAGGAAGGCGTCCACGCCGGCGGCGGGCACGGCATTGCGGTCGAGGACCTCCAGGATCACGCCTGGCAGCTTGCGCGTTGCCTGGAGGATCACAGTCTGTCCGTTCATGACGAGCAGACCCTCGGCGTCCAGCGAGAGGTCGTTCGCGTACGAGCCGTCGGAGTGGAGCGCGGCGTCGCGGATCTTGGCTCGGCCGGACCCGGCGCCGATCAGGCAGGCGCCCGCGCCGTCGCCAAACAGGATGGCGACGTTGCGGGTCACCGGCTCGCGCCGCGCGAACGGCGACATTTTTTCCGCGGCCACTACAAGGACATCTCCGTAGGTCCCCGCCAATTGCGCCGCGAGCGTCACGCCGAAGATCGAGCCGGCGCTGGCGATGGGCACGTCGAGGGCCGGCTTATCGCCCATTCCGAGCCGGCGCGCAACCTCCGCGGCCGGGCCGGGGAAGCGCCGCGAGGCACTACCGGTTGAAACGATCAACAGGCCGATTGAAGAGGAGTCGCAGCCGGCGCGAGCGAGGCAGTCCCGCGCGGCGGCCTCGGCGAGATCCTCGACGGATTCCTCCGCAGCGGCCCAGCGCCGCTCGCGGATACCTGTCATCTGCTCGATCCAGGCCGGTTCGCAGCCCGCCAGCGCAGCCACCTCGGTGTTGTCCACTACCCGCGCGGGCAGCGCGGCGCCAAACTCACGAATGTAGGGCACTACTGCCTGCTTTGCAGGTATTCCTCAATCCGCGCCACAGACTCGAACTTGCGCGGGTTCAAGTCCGAATCCGGAATCTTGACGGAGAAGGCTTTCTCCAGTTCGGCGACGAGATCCGGCAGGCCGAACGAGTCCAGGTAGCCCGAGTCGAACAGCGAGTCTTCGAGGCCAGGCGTCTCGTCCTTCCGGGCCACCGCCTGAACAATCTCAAGGATCTTCGATTGCCGATCCATTTTCCGCGTCTCCGATGAGGATAGTCTGGCGATCTTCGCCGCGCTGCCGGTAATAGCCGATGAGGTCGCGGAATAACGCATGCCCGAGGCGCTGATAGCCCTCGCGCGTGAAATGCACGTGATCGTACTGCGCCAAGCCCGCGAGCACCCACTGGCGCATCGCCCCTTCTCCACCAATCTTCGCGCGCAGGTCCCAGAAGGCGCAACCATTTTCGAGCGCCGCCGCGCGCTGCGCGGCGACGATCTTGTCGACCCCCGGATGCACACGCCAGACGCCGCGGTAGCGGTAATGGCGGCCGGGCGGCCCGGCGACGAGGATGGCGGCCTCGGGTGCGTGTTGCCGCAGCCGCTGGAGGAGCATGGAGAACATCTCCTGGTAGCTTTCCCCGGTCCAGTCGCGGCTACCGGCCTCGTTGGTGCCGTACGCCAGGACTATGAGCGCCGGGTCGCGGCGGGCGATCGCGGCTTCGAGCATCTCTTCCCGCCAGCCGAGGATGAGCGACGCCTGCGCCCCGTTGATGCCAAGCGTCTCGTAAGTGACCCCGGATGCCTGTTCGGTGACCCAACCCAACAACCGCACCGGCGCCTTGTCGAGCGTCCGTAACTCCAGATAGTGTTGGCCGGGCTGCGCCTGGTACTCGTAGATGCCGAGCCCGAGTTCGCCATCGGTGCCGATCTCGCCCACTGGCGAGGCGTTGTCGAACAACTCCAGCCGCCCGCCGCCGGGCTGGCGGAGAAAGTGGATCTCAACGCGATCGGCGACCGCCTCCAGCGTGATGGCTTCACCGGGATAGGTGGTTTCCATCGCCGCGCCGGACAGGCCGTACCAGCCGTCGCCGTCTTTGCGCAGCAAACCGGCGGGCTCCCAGCGCCGGCTCGAATAGCTTTTGACGTCCAGCCGCCGGTAACCCCGGAACGGGCGTCCGGCATGGGAGAATCCAGCGCCGCCATCTCCGAAGTCCAGTTGCAGCAGGGTGCGGAGAGTGCCCGCCCAGTCGTCGGAGGCGGTGTGTGAGTCGCCGAAGTGCAGGATGCTGGCGGGCCGCGCCAAATCCCCCGCTTCCAGGCGATGAAGGCGGTCGAAGAATGGATCAAGCGCCTCGGCGTTCTCGATCCGGTCGTCGGGCGTGAACTCCAGCTTCGCGTTGACGAACTGAACCGCGTTGGCGCGCGTTCGGGCGGGGACGGCCGGGGCCTTGCGGCGAACGGCTGTCTTGCGCTTCGCGGTTTTCCTGGGAGTCGTCTTCTTGGCGGCGGTTTTCTTCTGGGAAGTCTTAGTCTGTCCGGCGGCGGGTCCGATCGAAATGAGAAGGCACGAGAGGAGGAATGCGCTCAACCCAACCGCGGCGCGCCGGAGGAGCATTAGTTGGTGGAACCGCCCTTGGCGATAGCTTCGCTTCCCATTCCGCTCCCAGTCAGTTTACGCAACTTGTACTGGTTCAGGCCGTTGAGCAATGCACGATTGAGCAACTGCCCCACTACCTTTGCGCCAGCCGGCGTCGGATGCAGCAGGTCGGCACTGATCAGCCGCGGCGTAGCCTCGTACCATCTTCCCATGGTTCCGGCGCCGCCCATCGCGGCGAAGGTATTGAAGAACGCCACGCCCATCTCCTCCGCCACGCGCTCCTGAATCGTCACCAGCCGGACCAGAGCGGGATCGGATACAATTTCGCCGCCATCGCGCTGTCCCCGGTCCATCGGGCTCATCAGCAGGAACGGCGTGCCGGGCAGCGCGCGCCGCACCTTCTCCACGGTATGCCGCAAGTCCCGCTCGTAGGGCTTGCCGACATACGGCGGGTACTGGCTTTCGTTCGAACCGTAATTCACGATCATGAGGTCTGGCCGGTAATGGCGCAACTGGCCGGTCCAGTGGGATTCGTTCATCTGCGACGATAAAGTGGCCATGGACGCTCCGTTCAGCCCAAGGCTGTCGTATTGGACCCCCGGCCCCGGCCTGCGGAAACTGACGCCGAACAACTGGACCTCCCCATGGGCCACGCGCAGATCCACGCGCTTGGCGGCGGCGGGCAGCGGGAACTTCGTGAAGCCCGATCCGGGTTCCGGAAAGTAAGTATCGATTTCGCCCAAAGGCTCTCCATCCGCCGCGACGGCCAGCACGCCGCCTTCCGGCCGGCGCCGCCAGGCGACCTCCACCTCCGTGTGGCCTTCGCGCAGCGTGTACGACGCGCTCGCGCCGGGACCGCCGGAGAACCGGACGCCGCCAATTCCAAAGACGCCGTCGCGGCGCGAAAAGTCCATCGCCGACCTCAGATCCCAGCCCGAGCTCGACATCCGCACGCTGTCGTGGCCGTACCACGCCCAGGGCCGGGCGATCAGGCAAAAGCCGTGGCCGGCGCTGCCGAACCGCTGTTGGAGCAACCGGCGGGCGTCGGCGGTGATGAGATCCGCGGTAACGGGCGAGTCACCGTAATGCAGGATCCGGACGACACGGCCGGGGTTCTTTGCATCGACGCGCAGGAGGGCTTCGTAGAAAGGATCCAAGGTGTGCTTTTCGTCGAAGATGGCGGTAGGGTCGCGATAGGGCTTCAACGGGCCCGCCGGGAGGCGGGGCAGCGGCAACTCGGGCGCCGCCGGCACCCAGCCCTTGGGGATCGGAAACTCGAGGACAGCGGCCAGCAGGTGGATCTCCAGCAGCGGCCAGCGATCGAGAGCCGGGAGGAAAACCGGTAGCGACAGCGCGGCGCCCACGGTGAGGATGACGAGAGCGGGTTTGAGCGGCCAGACGTTCATGGGCTCAGAACTGCGTATAAATAAAGGGCGCCGCGCCGGTGGCGCCAACGTACTGCACGGCGGCGATCAGCAGCACGACGGCCGCGGCCTGTGCGTAGAAGGGCGCGGTTTCAAAGCGTGCCGCCGTCCAGTCGAACCACTTGGCCGGAATGTAGTGGGCCAGCACGGCGACCGCGAGGACTACCCACAGGCCGGCGGAAACGTTCTCGAATCCGACGCTGAGCGAACCGATCCGCTCCAGAACGGCGAATGCCGCGGGCAGTGTTTCGGCCCGGAAGAACACCCAGCAGAAGCAGACGAACTGGACAGTAAAGAAGATCCGGGCCAGCTTTGCCGCCGGGTGGGCCGACGGTGGAACGTTGCCGGTGCCGGTCTGCCAGGCCCGCAGCAGCGCCAACGCCGCGCCGTGCAGCGCGCCCCAGATCACGAAGTTCCAGCTTGGCCCATGCCAGAGGCCGCCGAGCACCATGGTCAGAAACAGGTTCCAGTAGGCAAAAATCTTCCACTTCGAGCGCAGGCCGGGCAGCGAGAAGTAGAGGTAGTCGCGCAGCCAGTTAGAGAGCGAGATGTGCCACCTCCGCCAGAAGTCGGCGATGTTCACCGCGGCGTATGGGCGGTTGAAGTTGATGGGCAGTTTGATGCCGACGAGCAGGGCCGCGCCGCGCGCGATGTCGGTGTAGCCGGAGAAGTCGTAGTAGAGTTGCAGGGCGTAGCCGTAAACGCCGATGAGGGCTTCGGCGCCGCTATAGAGGCCGGGATTGTCGAAGACCCGGTTGACGAGGTTGTCGCCGAGGTAATCGGCGATCAGCAGTTTCTTCATCAGACCGAGGCAGATCAGGTAAAAGGCACGGCCGCTGTCGGTGTTCGAGAGGCCAAGGTCCTTTCTGGTGAACTGCTGGATGAGATAGCTGACGCGCGTGATGGGTCCAGCGAGCGTGGTGGGGAAGAACGAAGTGGCGGTGAGGTGAGCGAGGTAGCTGGTGGTGGCTTTGGCGTCGCGGCGGTAGATGTCGATCGTGTAGGTCAGCGACTGGAAGACGTAGAAAGACAGGCCGAGCGGGAAGATCCAGTGCCAGCCGGGCGCCGGCTGGCCGCTTACGGCCGAGTAATTCTCGAGCAGGAACGGCATGTAGCGTGTGGAGGCCAGCAACGACAGGTTCATCGCCACGCTCAGGGTCACCAGCGCGCGGCGGCCGGGCGCCCAACCCAATCGTTGAAGGCCAAGCCCGATCAGGAAGTCAACGCTCGAAGCGAGGGGAATGATCGCCAGGTGGACGAGATCCCAGCGGGCGTAGAAGAGGTAATTGCCGAACAACAGAACGCCCAGACCCAGCAGCCGGATCCGGGACAGCGGCCAGTACAGGAAGAAGATGGCGCACAGAAAGACAAAGAACGGCGCTGTGGACAGCAGCATTTGGAGGCGTGTGAGTCAATGATAGCAGGCGGTCGCGGGAGCGAACCAGCCAAACGGCGCGATGGCCTCAGCGGGCGGATTCAGCCATCTGGCGCGCCTGCTTAGCCTCGGGCAGGTTCGGATCGATGGCCAGGGCGGCAGCCAACGTTTTCTGTCCAAGATCCGGCTGGCCGGCGCCGAAGTACGCCATCGCCAGGTAGTACCTGGTTCGCGCGCCTTTCATGCGCGCCGCCGCGGCTTCGAGGTGCTTTATGGCTTCGTTGTGCTGGTTCATCCTGAGGTAGATCAAGCCCAGCGTGTCGTCGAATTCGGGATCCTTGGGAAATGCCTGCTTGACCTCCCAGGCCAGCATCAG
>CAYPUQ010000385.1:0-6131 GCA_964413655.1 uncultured Solibacteraceae bacterium
CGGCACGTTAAAACGTGCGCCACGTCCCTGTCCGGGGGGTGGCGACTACACGGACGGGTCCGAAAAGGCCCGATTCCAGAGGCTCCAATTCGGCCCAAGGCCGGCCGCCGGACGCGACGACATTCGTTCGCGTGACGCGTTTCCCGGGCGGAAGCTTGGCATCCGCGATCAGACGGTTGTACCAGGTATTCGTGACCTCGACGACCAGTTCGTTCTCGCCGTCGCGCAGCGCGGCGGTGGCGTCCAGCCGGAAGGGAGCGGTCCAGGTGATGCCGAGCGGCTGGCCATTCAGCCAGGCTTCGCCGATGGTCCAAAGGCGGCCAAGGTCGATGTGCGCTTGAGAATCCGGCTGACGCCAGTTGGCGGACAGGTTGAACGTCGTCCGATAGCGCGCGGAACCGGCGAAGTGCCGGACTGCCGGATCGGGGTGCGTGGTCCACGAGATGAGGCTGGGGAACCGTACCTCGGCTGGACCGCTTTCGAAGTCGACGGTCCACGGACCATCCAGCGAGATGGGCGCGGGCTCCGGAGCGGCGGGCGGCGCGGGCGCGGGAGGCTGTTTCGCGGAACGGCGGAAGACGACGAACATCGAGCCATGACCCGCGAACTCAAGGGGGACCTCGATGCGTCCCTCACCGTCCCGGCGCCACACGGGCGCGGTGCGGATTTCGCCTGAGACGGGATCCCAGAGTTCCGGCTGACGGTCCTTGACGCGCAAACTGACTGTGGGCGACACCGGCGTGCCGATCATGTTGCGGACGAAGTAGATGTCCGTCGCGCCGTCGCGGCGATGGATGAAGTCGATCCCCTCCGGCGCGACGAAGTCCGGCCCAATCCCCATGGAAGCCAGCACTTCCTTAGGCACCTGGCCCCAGACGACGCGGCCCTTCCCGTGAATGCGGCTCGTTTTCGTCTTGCCATCCAGATCGCCCCAGAGCTTCGCGGCGATCTCGCGGACCCGTCGATCGCTGGCCGGGTAGCCTTCAAGTCCCACCGCGCGCTCCGGCCGGGGGCCGATCACCGTACCGCCCGACGCCACGAGTTGCTCGATCTTCGCGAGCACTGCCGGGTGGGCTTCCCGGTCGCCGGGCAGGACGAGCACGGAATAACTCGTGCCGTCGGGCAGCACAAACTGGCTGTCGCGAACGGAGAGACGATTCAGGATCACATCGGAGTTGGTGAAGTCGTAGTCGTAACCCCGACCCAATCCCGGCCGCGGACGGCGCGGAGGAACGAATTTGAAGCCGCCGTCGCCATAGTAGTAGAGCACGTCCCCAACGAACTGTCCGCGCTGCAGCAGGAACGAGGCGCGCGAAAGGTAGTCGACGAAGGGCTTGATCTTCGGCCACCAGGTGACGTTCCGGTTCACATGGGTACCGGCGAGATAGACGATGCCGGGCTTGCCGGCGTCGCGCGGAGCGTGGCTCCAGGTGTGCCATACCATGTGGTTTCCGCCTTCGCAGAAGACGCGGTCGGCGCTGTCCTTCAAGTCCTGCGGACCCTCCCGCCATCCTTCAAACGACGTGAAGGCTTCCATGTGCACACGGGGTTTGCCATAGATGTGGCCGGCCGACGCGGTCTCCTTCACCACCCAGAGCCCGTCCGCATCGGGCCGAAAGGGCCAGAACTCGCCCTGGATCTCATCCACCGCCGCATTGGCCAGCAGCGAATCCACCGGCACGTTGTGGACTGGCGGCCCGGGACCGCCGGCTTCGGACTTGATGCCGAGGCCGGCTTGGTTGGCAGACTCGCGAGCAGCCCGGTAATAGGCGCTGATGAGCACTTCGCTCAAGGTCTTGCGATAGTCGAACAGGAAGCGGGCAGTGGTTTCGTAATCGGCGACCTTCGCGCCGAAGATCGCCGGCAGGTAGGGCGTCATGTCGTAGCCGCGCAGGCGTTGGAATTCGGCGATGAAGCCGGGCGACCAGACGGGTCCGACCACTTCGTAGCTCGCGAGGTAGAGGTTGGCCAGGCCGCTGGAGCGCAGGTCGCCGAACGTCTCCTTCAGACGTGCAATGACGTAGTCCATGTGGGCCTTGGTCGCTTCCGGGTTGAAGTGGTCCGTAGCCCAGCCGTCGGAATTGGGACTCGGTACTTTCAACCGCTCGCCGGTGTTCATCACCACGAAGCGGAGGATGGTCCACTGGCCTTCGGGCGCTGCCCAGCGCAGCCGGCCCTGCCGGTCGACACGGTTCGTGACGTTCTCCACGTCCCTGGCCGACTCGAACACGAATGGCGGCGGACCGGCCGTGGCAAAGACGCCGCGCGGACCCGTAGTATCGCCGTCGTGCAGGTTCTCGATGTTCCACTGCGCGCCATAACCGTACGGGGCCGAACCGCGCAACACCTCGGCGCCGCCGCGACGGCGGTCCGCCGTGTGCGAGGCCGCCACATTCACGCCGCCGGAGTTGTAGAGCGCGAACTCGCCCAGCATCCAGCGAGGGCGCCCCGGATCGTACGCATTGATTAGGCGGAGGCGCGCATAGCGGCCACGCGTGCCCCGCGGCAGCGCGAACTTTCTTGGACCCGCGGCGCGCGGCAGCGTACGGCGCACGACTTCGCGGAAGTCCTCATCCTCCGTGCCCGTGATCGAAACCGCAATGCTGAATTCGCGCACCGGCGACATCGTCGCGGTGACGGATGAGTCGCCGGGTTCGCCCTGGTCGAGCACGGCTTCGGTGAGTTCATGATCCTCGAAGGGATCGAGCCGAAAGACGAATTCGTGACCGGCGGCGCGCTGGGCGCTCCGCACGGCAAGCACGGCGGCATCCCGCCAGTAGGCCGGCTTGCCATCGGCGCCGAGCGGCGCGGCCGGCGGAACCGGCGGGAACGGCAGTTCAACGTCCACCGCGCGCCCGCCCGCCAGGGTAGTTTCCATTGGGTACAGGCCCATGCTGGCATGCGCCGGTTCGATCCAATGCCCGCCCATGTCCCAACTGCTGATCACGGAGAAGTCCACCTGCAAGCCGAGGCGCTTGGCGTCCGCGACCGACTCCTTGAACTGCGTCAGCCACTCCGCGCTGAGAAACGCCGGGCCGGCGGGCGGCTGCACGGCCTTGTCGCCGCGCGCGCCCATGTCGAACAGCAGCACCCCGCTGAAACCGGCCTTCTTCATCGCCTCCAACTCGGCTTGGGCCGCCTCGCGATCCACATGGCCGTTCAGCCAGAGCCAGTAGGTGTGCGGGCGGGCGTCCGCGGGGGGATTGCGCCAGCCCTGCTCCAGATCCCCCGCTCCTCGCGGGCCGCAAGACAGGAGAGCCACTAAGGCAAGCGCCAAGACGAAGCAGTTCGCCAGTGCTGTCCGCACGGTCATGCCTCCTTCGTTACAATCACGCTTTCAATCCCCAGTGCGCCGGCTATGCGGCGCAGCGTCCCGGCGTGCCGGCCGATGCCCAGCGCGAAATGGTGCGTCGGTCCTTCATAGACCCAGCGCTTCAGGAACGCCCGGATATCCGGCCCGAAAAAGCCGCGTGTGTTCGTATTGCCAGTGGCGGGAATAGGCCCGCGGACGCTCTCGCCCTCCGCCAGCACGAACTTGAACCGGCCGTCGGACTTCACACCGATGCTCAGCATCGTGATGGGGCCCTCCTTGATCCGGAACTCGACACTGGCGCCGCTGCCAGGTTTGCCGTGATACTTCACCAGCGAACGCAGCACAGGCTTGCCGTCGGCGATGTTGATGTGATGCGGGCCGTCGTGGCCCACCAGCGCGAAGCCCTCGCGGAAATCTACCGGGTGGAACTCCGCGAAACTGCCGCCGATGCCGATGCGGTCCATCAACAGCATGGCAATGCAGGTCTTCAGGTCGGACTCGCCACACATGGGGAAGCCCGCCGCGGTGAGCAGCGAGTTACCGACGATCAGGTTGGTGACCAAGTCGCGCAGCGGGCTACCAGGCTCGCCTTCGTAGTAATAGGCAAGCCCGTCCAGTTCGTGGTGGGCGACGAAGCGGTTGAGTGCGACGGCGGCGTGGGCGGCTTTGCGCAGATGCTCGCCGGTCAGCTTCGTGGTGACGGGATCGGCGCCCGGATCGGGCGTGTCGAACAGGCTGAGGATCTCCGAGCATTTGCTCTGGATCTGCACCTCCGTTACGTCGCGGCTGAGGTGGAGCAGGTCGTCGGCTTCGGTCTGCACCACATGGCAGCCGAAGGCGGCGGTGAGCGCGGTCTGATCGGTCTGCATGTCGAGCATGTGCTCGATGGGATGGCCGAAGTGGCCGATGCGGGCGCGCTTGACATCGTGCAGCGCCATCGCGATGTCGCACCAGACGGCGATTTCGGTCTCGGCTTCGCGGTCGTGGTTGAGCGTCCCGAGGATCACCTCGGGCGGGCGCTTGCCCATGCGGATCGCCACGCCAAGGAATTCCGGCACGGAGCAGAAGTCGTCGTTGGCGAGTTGCATGTGCGTGGTGGCGTTTGTGTAGTCCATCGCGGCCAGCGGCTGAAGCGCCACCAGCACCACGGGCACGTCGACGTTGCGGATGATGGCGCCGAACGTGGCCGAGGTGGCGTAGGTGAGCATGTCGCAAAAGATGAGGTCAAGGTTAGCCGCTTTCAGCCGTGGCACCAGAGCATAGGCGTCCTGCGCTTTGTCCACCATGCCGAAGTTCTCGACGGTAACGCCGGTGGCCTGGACCCGGCGGACCAGCACATCGAGCTTGGCCATCAGTTCGTCGAGCAGCCCAGGGAACTGACCCCAGTAAACGTGATAGCCCACGCCGAAGATGCCAATGCGGGCCGTGCGGGGTTTCCTCCGTTGTACGTTCATGCGTCTCCTTTCGCGGTCAGCCGCCCGGATTGCGGCGCCCTGCCGCCAGTATGAGCCAGGCGACCGGGTAGAGGACGGCAGAGACGAGGAAGACCGGCCCGAAACCGGCATGGTCCACCACCGGACCCACCACCAAACTGGACAGCATTCCGGCAATGCCGCCGCTGGTTCCCGTTAGTCCGACGGCCGTCCCCACTTCCGCCGCCGGCGCCGTGTCGCCGATCAGCGTGATGTAGTTGGCGATCCAGATTCCATGGGCGAACATGAGCACCGACATCAGCGTGATGGCCGCGCCCACGGTTCCGGCCGTGGAGGCGAGCCATGATGCGGGCGTCAGGGCGGCCGCCGCCAGCATCAGCATCATGCGGGCGCGGCGCGGCTCATAACCCCGGCGCACGAGCACATCCGAAACGCGGCCCGCGGCGATGTTCGAGACCCCAAGGGCGAAGAAGGGAATCCAGGTGAGACTGCCGATCTCCGCCAGCGAGAGCCCGCGTTCCCGGGCAAGATATTGCGGAATCCAGAACATGTACAAGTAGAAGACCGGGTCGAAACAGAAGCGCGCGATCATGAGCCGCCGCATCTCCGGACGCGCCAGCAGCGAACGGAAACCCGCACTGCGCCGGGCCGGCGGCGCGGTTGCCGCGCGCGGCAACCCCCGGAACGCGAGTTGCCAGCCAATGAGCCAGAGCAACCCGAGCACGGCAGTGGCGAGGAAGGCGCCGCGCCAGCCGAACATCGCCGTCCACCACACCGTCAGCGGCGGCGCCAGAACCGCGCCGAACGCCGAACCGCCATTCGCGAATCCCACCGCCAGCGCGCGCTGTTCGGGGGGCATCCATTCCACCGCGCCCTTGGTCGCCGCCGGGAAGCACGCGCCTTCCCCCACGCCGAGGAAGAATCGCGAGATGCCGAGTACCCAGGGCCCGTTCGCCAGCGCATGGGCCGCACTGGCGAGCGACCAGACGCCCACCGAAAGCGCCAGTCCCAGCCGCGTACCGAGCGCATCCATCAGCCGGCCGCCCAAGGTGAACATCACCGTGTAGCTCAACACGAAGGCGAACACCACCCGCGAATAGACGGCGTTCGACATATTGAACTCGCGCGTCAGTTCCGGCGCCAGGACGCTGAGCACCTGCCGATCCAGGAAACTCAGCGCCGTGGCGCAAAACAGCAGTCCGCAGAGGATCCACGCTCGATTTGGCGGCATAAGGAACATGGTAGTGGTGAGCCCGCCGGCGTTGTCGGGCGGGTCCGGCGGCCAGACGGCTCAGAATCTAAAGCGTAGCGTCAAAGGCAATGCGCGGTGTCAGGGAGGATGGGAACTGGTCCTCGGAACACGCGAACGGAGGGCCCGCAAAGGA
>CAYPUQ010000386.1:0-6129 GCA_964413655.1 uncultured Solibacteraceae bacterium
GCGAACTTCGCCGCGAACCGCATCGACGTCATGTCGACCGCGGACCACGAACTGCGGCCACCCATCTATGTCTCGCCGCAGCCCTCGGCCATCGCCGTGTCGCCGGACGGGCGCTTCCTGATCGTGGGCCACTACGCGCAGTGGGACGACGAAACCACAATTAAGCCCGGCGTCACTATCATCGATTTCGATGCGAACACCCGCCGAACCCTTGCGCTGGCCGACTCGCCTCTGGCTATCGCATTCGGCAACAGCGCCAGCGCCTTTATAGTCACTACCGCCAATTTCCAGTCGCTCGAGCCCCTGACCGGCCGGCTCCGCGTGCTCGCCACCGGCGCGAGCCTGAAAACCGAACCCCTTCCGGTCGAGTTCCCCAAGTTCCCTCCGGAGATCCTTCAGGCCTCCGCGGGTATTTCGGGTGATGGCGAAATCATTTATGTCCTCGCCCAGGGCGACGAGAGCGCCGCCGTCATCATGTACCGCGTCTCGGACGAGTTTCTCAGGGTTGTCGGCATAACCTCCGCACCCGAACTGGGACCGCGCGTCATGAGCGTCAATCACAGCGGGTCCCTGTTCGTGGCTGGCTGGGCTCTGATGACGCCCGGCTTCATTGGACTCGCACAGTTTCCCTATCCAACGGGCGACTTCCACATCGGCAGCCACGCATTCGACTGGTCCCGGAATGTGATTTATGCCCAGGTTCCGGTCGCCGGCTCGACTGCTCCCGAACCCCCGGTCCTGCACGTCCTGGACAGTGATAACCTCACCGTCCGCGAACGAATTCAGCTCCGCGAGAACCTCGCTGGCAAGTCCCTCTTCAGTCCGGACATGCAGGTGATGTACGCCGCCTCCGATAGCGGCGTGATGATCCTGCCGGTCGGCTCTCTCGAACGGGCCCCGCGAGTCCTGTGGGGCCAGGAGGACGTCGTGTTCCGCGGCAATGCCTGCGACAACCGGTTTATTGTCCAGGAGATCGACATTGTCGACCCGAGCGGCGGCGGCGCCGATTTCTCGATCACCGGCGCGACGCGCGGCGTCCGCGTCTTTCCAGCCGAAGGGACGGCGCCCGCAAGGGTCCGCGTCGAAGTGGACCCCTTGGTTTTTCAGAACCAGCGGGGAACGGTTGCCATCCAGTTGCGGATCGCGTCGGCGAGGGCCGTGAATCTTCCGATGCCGCTCCGGGTGTTGATAAACACGCGCGAGCCCGAACAACGGGGCACGCTCTTGAACGTACCGGGGAAGCTCGTTGATGTTCTTGCCGACCCGGTTCGCGACCGGATCTACGCCATTCGCCAGGACAAGAACCAGGTCCTCGCCTTCGACGGCACAACCCTCGATTTGATCCGCATCCTCCGGACAGGCAACACGCCGACCCAAATGGCGGTCACGCTCGACAACCGGTACCTCATCGTCGGCAACGACAACTCGCAGATCGCGAACGTCTACGATCTGGAGACCCTGGAACCGTCCGTGCCGATCCTGTTTCCCGCCGGCCATTATCCGCGATCTATCGCCGTTTCCCACCGCGCGATCCTCGCCGCGGTACGCTCCTCCGCCTCGCCGGAGCACAAGATCGATGTGATTAATTTCGAGGCGCGCGTCGCCCGCGAACTGCCCACCCTCGGCATCTACAAGAACGACATCAATGTTGACACCGTTCTGATGGCATCGCCTTCAGCGACGAGCGTTATCGCCGCCATGCCGGACGGAAACATCCTCCTCTACGACGCCGATGCCGGCACGTTCGTCGCCGCCCGCCAGGATCTGGATTCCCTCTCCGGACCACTGGCGGCGATCTCCGACCGGATGTTTCTCGTGGACAATAAGCTTCTGAACTGGTCGCTTGTTCCGCTCACCACGCTTGAGACGGGTACGGGCTCGCCCTCCGGAGTCGCCTACGTCGACGGACTCATCATTCGGACTAGCACACCCTCCCCGGCAAGCCCAGGCGTGATCCAGCGCGTCGATCTGTCGACGTTCGACGTGATCCGGCCCACTCGAATGATAGAGTCGCCGGTTTCTGCAAGCGGCCTCTTCACCCCCAACATCGGGCAGATCGGCCAAACGATTCTGCCGTTCCTCCGCACTCTCGCTCCCCTGAGCAACAGGAGTTCGTTCGTATCGCTGACCATCTCGGGATTGGCGGTGCTTCCGTGGGAATTTGATGCCGCGCTGGCACAGCCATCGATCGAGCGGGTTGTCAATGCGGCGGACCTTTCGGAAGCCGTGGCTCCCGGTAGCCTGATTACAGTGCTTGGCAGTAATCTGAGCCCGGTCACCGCCGTAAATAACGAGTTGCCCGTGCCCTCGACGCTCGGCGAGGCCTGCCTGACGGTCAACGGCACATTGCTCCCCATAATGTTGGCATCTCCGGGCAAGATCAATGCGCAGCTCCCGTTCGATACGGTGGGAACGGCCAGGATGCTTTTGCGTGCGCCGGGTGGAACCAGCAACGTGTTCGAATTCACCATTCATACGGGAGCACCTGCGGTCTTCAGAGATGCCGTCGCGGGACCCAACACCGGCCTCGCCACTGTCGTACGGGCCAAGAACAACCAGTTGGTGACGCTCTCGAACCCCATTCACCCCAACGACGACATCATTATCTTTCTTACCGGCTTGGGCCAGACGTCGCCGTCTATTGATGCGGGCTCGCCCGCGCCCGCGGATCCTCTCGCCCTGACCACCACGAGACCGGAGGTTACCTTGGGAAATGCCCCGCTGGAGATTCTTTTCGCCGGCCTCGCACCAGGAGAAGTCGGCGTTAATCAGATCAATGCGAGGGTTCCCTATTGGGTCTCGACCGGACTGGCCGTTCCGCTCACAATCCGGCAGGGCGGACAGGCGACTTCGCTAACCGTTAGGGTCGTCAAGTGACATTGCCTTGGATACCTCACCTTTACTGGAGATCAACTAATAAAATGCGCCTGCTGTCATGTTGCACTTTACTAATGGCGATGGGAGCCGCGTCGACCTGTTCGGCGCAGGAATGGGAGATCGGTGGAGCAGCCGGGTATGGCATTTACCGCAACCGGACTGTCACTGCCGGTGACCTCCAGGGCAAAGCCGGATTTCACCGTGGCGCCTTCTTCAGCGCGGTTGCGGGCCAACACCCTTTCCGCTATCTGAGCGGCGAGATCCGCTATGCCTACCGGGATAACGACCTCAAACTCGAATCCGGAGGCACAAGTCTCAAGTTCCGGGGCGAATCGCACATCGTGCATTACGATGCGCTGGTACACGCCTCGCCGAGGGGCTCCCGGATCCGGCCCTACCTCGCTTTCGGCGGCGGCGTCAAAATATATCGAGGGACCGGTGAGGAAACGGCATTCCAGCCCCTGGATCGCCTGGCCGTCCTTACGCGAACCGATGAACTCAAACCACTTCTCAGCTTGGGCGGCGGCGTGTCGTTCAAAATGGGAGCGCACGCGCTTCTGCGGTTCGACTTTCGCGACTACATAACACCATTTCCCAAGGAAGTTGTTACGCCGGTTCCGGGAGCGCGATTGAACGGATGGCTGCACGACTTCGTTCCGATGGTCGGAATCAGCGCAACTTTTTGAGGGCACCCCGATGTCCAGTGACTCGTTCGTCGACTATTACGAGCTCTTGCAGATCAGCCCGAATGCGGAGCTGGAGACAATTCAGCGAGTGTACCGGCTGCTCGCGGCTCGGTACCACCCCGATAATCCGCAAACGCGGGACATCGAGCGGTTTCTTCTCCTGAACGAGGCGAATGAGATTCTCACCGACCCGGAAAAGCGGGCCGTATACGACATTGCGAGATCCGAACAGAAGTCCAAGCCACTGGCAATTTTTTCGCTCAGGGATTTCGCCGTGGGCATCGATGGCGAGGCGAATCGGCGCCTCGGTATCCTCTGTCTTCTCTATAGCCGCCGCCGCACCACGCCGGATGAGCCCAGCCTTTCGCTCCTGGATTTGGAAGTCCTGATGGCGTTTCCGCGCGAACACCTGCTGTTTACGCTGTGGTACTTATCCGAGAAGAAGTTCATCCGCCGGGACGAGAAGAGCAATTACGAGATCACTGCCGGCGGCATCGACTACGTTGAATCCAACTTGGCCTCGAATCGCGTACTCTATCGATTGCTGAAGTCGGCCGAAAGGGGTTACTCAACGCCGGAAGACGTCGATGCTTGGCTGGCGGACGAAGCAAAAGAACCTCAAGAAGCGGGGTAGCCCCGTGAAGGAACTGCAACAGCCCGGCGCTCCCGAGGACTCCCGTTTCAGGGATCGCCGGCCGGGACACTTCGCTGAAATCGGCTGGGATCTCGGTTCTGCCATCGGCGGTTTCGCGCTTCTCATAACCTCAGTGGCAGTCGCCATCGTGCTCCTGAGCGGCTCGTCCCAAGTCCGAGAACGGCTCGGCCGCTTTGTGCCGGATGAAGTTTCGCGCTGGTTTTCCAGCGAGTCTCGAACACCAGCGCCAGAGAGCAAATTCGAGAATCTCCGCGCAAGGGTACTGGAAAAAGTGAGAGGCGCCGGGTCCAAAAGCGCCACCCAACAGGCGGAGCCATCAGCCACGTACTTCACCGTCGGTTCGTCCCAGGAGGAGGTGCTTGCGATTCAGGGCCGCCCAACGGCGTCTACTGAAAGCGTGTGGCTTTACGGTGATTCGGAGGTCTATTTCGTCGGAGGCAGAGTTTCCAACTGGAAGAACTCCCGAAATAGCCCGTTACGCGTGCGCTGAAGGCTCCGCGCCAAGCGCAGGCGGCCCCTGTCTCCTCGCAAAGTACAGCGAGGCCGCCCGTTCGAGTTCCGGTCTCGACATTTGGAGCGGCCTGCCCTCGAATTCGCTGATCCACTGCATGATTGTGCAGATGTCGCCCGGATAGCAGGCCCTGAGGTCGGTGCAGCCCGCGTTGAAGCAGAGGGTGCGGAGATACGATGCGCTGTCCGGCTCGCCAACGATGCCTCTTTCCCGCACCGCTCTTTCGAAAATTGCGTCAAAGACCTCGGGGCCGACCGGTTCGACATAGACTTTGTTGTGAATTCGCCTGAGAAATGCTTCGTCCGCCAGTTCCAACGGATCCAGATTGGTGCAAAAAACCACCATCAGCTCGAACGGAATCTGGAATTTAATGCCATAGCGCAGGCTCAGATAGTCGACGCGGCGGTCCAGTGGCAGAATCCAGCGATTCAGCAGCCGGCGCGGAGACATCACTTGCCTGCCGAAGTCGTCGATGACGAGAATTCCGTTATTCGCCCGCATCTGCAATGGAGCTGCATAGATCTGCGAGACAGCGTCCAGCCGGACTTCGAGCATGCCCGGCGTCAATTCGCCGCCGACCACGATGAACGGCCGCCGGCAAACAACCCATCGCGGATCAACGGAAAGCTCGATGTCGTCGACCTTTTCGTGAACAACCGGATCGTAGACTACGATGACCTGACTGTCGACTTCCACGGCGTACGGTACAAGAATAAAATCCTCAAAAATTTTCGTAAGCCTCTCGGCCAGGCTGGATTTTCCGTTGCCGGTCGGCCCGTAAAGAAAAAGGGACTTCTGCGAAACCAGCGCAGGACCGATCTGGTCAAGCAACGCATCGGTCACCACCAGATCCGAGAACGCACGCAGGAGTTTTTCGCGGTTTAGATTCAGCTTTGCCGCTTGAAGCCGTACGGCGGTCTGGTAGTTGCGAATGGACACCGGAGCCGGTCCCGCGTACTGGCTGATTCGTCTGCGATTAACAGCCAGTCGTTCTCCGGAACTGGTCAAGGTGAACGAATAGTCCTCTCCGACAATTCCTTTCACGTCCAGCAGTTGCTGCTGTCGCAGTTGGCGGAAGGCTTGCTCGACGACGCGATGGGAAAGCTTCAGAGATTCGCTCAGACCAAAGAGCGTGCTGGTGCCCTCCAGGTAAACGCGCCGGACGATCAGATCCGTAATCAACGACGCCGGGACATCCAACTCGTCAGGGCTCATCGGTGTTTGGGGAAGAAACGGAAGTTTCATGAGCTTCACTGTGGCACGACAACTGAATTCTCTCACGAAACCGCAGTCCCTCGGCGCTGGCCGGAAGTTGGCACTTCCGCATTTTTGGCGCAACGTCTTTCAAACAACTATCACATACAATGTTTTAAACTTGTGGGGTAATGACTGTGGTTCCC
>CAYPUQ010000387.1:0-6112 GCA_964413655.1 uncultured Solibacteraceae bacterium
CGCGGCAGTCCAGCCCGGCGATCAGGCCGTAGTGCCCTTCCTTTTGCGCCGCCTTCGCTTCCAGGAAGGCCTTCTCCTGAGGCGGGATCTTTTCCCCGCGCGCGAGCGCGGCAACCTGCGCAACCGTCATTTCGGGGAACAGGTAGCCCCCTGTTTCGCCATCCACTCCGTTAAACGCCAGGAGTTCGTCGTCCATCTGGATCTCCCTTCAGATGCCGTGAAGAACAGGTGGGACGGCTGATCGAGCAGCCATTCAACGGCCGCAGCCATCCGCCCGTTTGCCCTTGATTTTGAACTTGCCCTTCGAATCCATCCGCAACCTTCGAGCACGTCGAAAGAGATCGGAGCTGGCATCCCGAGGCGCCGCCGCATGTGGTCGAGCAAGCCGTTTTGCGCGTTGATCAGCGAACTCTTCCCTGACCTCGACGGCGAATGCAGCGGCACGATGCGCTCGGCGGTGAAGAGATACAGCAGGTCGCGAATCTCACGCTCGCGTCCGAAGATCGGATCGGCCGGCGACAACGGCCGCGGGCCAACGAACGGATTAGATAGCGTCCGCCCTGACATAGCGTTCTGGTTGGCCTTAACGTTCGACTGGCCCGCACTTCACGTCCGGGAGCGTCTCCCTCGACTCCGGACTGTGAAGCCACCCTCGGTCATACGTGTAGAGCAGCTTGACAAGCAACTTGCGAAACTGCTCCTCGGTTCCGTCGATCCTTCGCCGCACCCAAAAGGCCGCGCCAACCATCGCGTAATGGTACGCGCTCCCCTCGTCCCACTCATATTCCCGCTCCTGGACCTTATAGAAATAGGGCCAGAATTTCTGCTGGAGCAGAAACCCTGGGCCGTCGCCTTTGGAACTGTCGAATGGCTTGTCCTTGAACTCGACGAGCCACTTCTGGTACATCGCCATCGCTTCCTCCGCACACGGAGCACGCTGAACGTGGTGGTAGGCAACGTAGTACGATCTGGCGATCTCTTTTAAGTACTCGTTATAGAAGGGCTGAGTACGCTCGCGCAGTTCCTCATCCTCGGCCGCGGGAATCACGTTCGCTTCCGCCCATTGCAGGAACTCCGGGTTATAGCGTCCAAACTGGCCCGATTCAGTGTGGAACGTCTTACCGTGCGGCCCATCCAGGAAAATGGTCATCGGCGCCAAAGACTGCATTTTCTCCAGACTCATCAGCGGCGAAATCTCTCTATACAGGGAGCGAACGCCAAAGATTCCCGGCTCTTGTTTGAGCCGGGCTTCCTTCTGGCCCACTAAGTAGATCGTCGACTTCCACGTGGCGCCAATGAGTTCCGTGATTAACCGTTTCTTGGCTTCTTCCTCCGCTTCGATGCTGCCGAGAGCGGCCATGAGGAAGACCAGAGCGAATAGGGAAATAATCACGGAGACTACGGACAGCCAGCGCAGCCGCCGCGACTGACGCCGCTCTTTCTCCATCGCCCGTAGTTTCGTTTCCGAGGCCGCCAGAAACGTCCGCTCCACCTCCGTCAAGCCACCCGCCTCGATCAGGCTCCCAGCTTGCCGTTTCTGTTCCTCCCCCGCCAGCAGGCTCTCCGGGCGTCCCTGCCGGTTCCACAATTCCGCCTGCCTCTGGAGCGGCGACAGATGGGCATCCACCCACCGCGCGTTGTCTTCCTGCACCGGCGCGATCAGCCGGTCGTGCGCCAGTTCGAACCAAACCGCCCCGCCGCGCTGCTCCGCGCGCACCATGTGTGCGTTCACCAGGCTCGCAATCACGTCGTTCGACAACCCGTCGCTGCTGCGCTGCCCGCGCATCACCTGCCCGCGAACGCCATTGGCCGTGATCAGCTTGTGACCCACCCAGTCGCGGATCACCCGCTCGGCCCGAACGTCGCCGCCGGCAATCTTCGCGACCTGGCCGGCGTAGTACAACGACAGAGCTTCCGTCACATTGCCAAACTGCTCGACATCTTCCGGATCGATGCGCAAATCGTCTTCCGGCATCCGCTCCCACAAGCCCCGGCAGGCCACCTGCAACTGAAGCGGCTCCACGTATAGACCCTCCTCGATCGTGAAACTGCCGTCCGTTTGTTGCACCTTCACCAGCGAGAGATCGTGGACCAGTTTGTCCGCCGCCGCATCGGTGAACTCGCGCCCACCGGAGCCCGCTGTCTTGACGACCGCTTCCTTCGCCGCCTCCCTCTGCAACAGATCGATCCGGTACCGGTTCTGCAAGTGCGTCGGCAGCAGACGGCTATAAGGATCGAGAGGCGCCAGGTAGTCCTCGCGCAACACGAACAACGCCCAAATCTGGGGATCCTGGAGCAGTTCGCCGGCCTGCCGGAAGAACTCGCGTTTCTCTTCCACGTGCAGCGGGTCCACCCGCAGCACTTCCTCGAACTGGTCGAACACCAGCACGATCGCCTTCCGGGCGTTCTGCTTGCGCGCCCGGGTCGCCACAGCCTCTCGTAAGCTCAGCGACGCCAGCGCCTCGGCGGGCCGCCGCCGGTCCGCCGGCACCTCCTGCTCGAACCCCACCGCGGCGCTCCAAGCGAACCGGTTGTCCACCGGCTCCCACGGCGGCAGGTTGACTCGCGTGGGCGTCCAGACATCGAAGCGCGGCCGCATGTGGTCGAGCAGGCCATTCCGCGCGTTCACCAGTGAGCTCTTCCCGGCCCCCGACGGCGAAACCAACAGCACGATTCGTTCGGCCGTGAAGAGGTACAGCAGTTCCCGGATCTCGCGTTCGCGTCCGAAAATCGGATCCTCGGCGCCCAACGGACGCGGGCCGGCGTAGGGGTTTCGATTTTCCATTGCCGGTTACCAGGCTGCTGACGAAGCCGCGACCGCCTCGGGTTTCTCGCGTTCGTAGCGCCTCAATTGCTGCTGCAGCTCTTTCAGGAAATCGGCCGCCGTGCCCCAGTAGATGTCGATCTTGGCGTTGCGGAAGTACCGCTCCAGATAACGCTTCGCCCGCACCGCGTCGGCCAGCGTGGTTTCATCAGGATTCACCTGTACGCCGACATGATTTGCGTTCTCCAACAACGAACTGCCGCCGTAGTCGAGAATCATGCGGAAGAGAATGCGGAACTTCCAGTCGTCCAGCGGAAAACCGAGAAACATGAGCGAACTGGTAATCAGCTTGTACCGCACGCTCCACGGCATCAGCTTGTGCTTGGAGGTGCGGATCAGGTAGTCGAAGAAGTCGTCCTCGGTCAGGACCCAGGTGTCCTCCAACTGGCTCTTGCCGTAGACGTAAAACAGCAGCGGATTCTTGGGATCCAGTTCCGGCGGCGCGGCTTTCGATTCCGGAGCGCCGGCCGTTTCCAACCGCTCGTCACGCCACTTGCACACCAGCTCTGACGGCACGCGTCCCTTCTTCTTCAGTGCCATCTCCAACAGCGAATCGGCGTTCGCGGTGACATACACCGGCGCTTGATCCAATTCGGCCAAAATCCGGTACGGATGATCCTCCTGTTCCAACAGGTGCGTCACAATACGATCGAGCACTACCAGCGGCGGCGCACCCGGTTCCGCCAGTTCCGGAAATCGTTTGCAGGCATTGCGGAACCAGACGCCGCGCATTTCCCGGCGCAGCGTCGCCGGCGATGCCTTGGTGGCGACGAACTGCGCCACCTTCGCCGGATCGGACCGCTCCCACGCCGACATCGGAAACCCGCTGTCGTTGGCCAAGTCGTCAGCAATGTCTCGCGTGCCGCCAAACACCGGTTCAGCCAGTTCCGGCCCGAGAATCGGGACGAATTCACCGCTGGCTACAAATCCGCAAATCGAGTCCCACAGCTCGAAACTCTTGTTCTCGCCGAATCCCGGCACGTACCAGATCCGTCCGCTCCTCAACCGCAGGTAAAGTACCGGCATCCAGAAATCCTGCCGGTCGCGGACGGCGTGGCGCGCCACCGCCATGGCCCGGTCGATCTGCCCGTCGCGCCCCAATTCGGTGAAGAACACCGGCATGAAACGGTCTACGGTGGCCATGGTAATGTTGCCCCGCATCGCCAGAACCGCCGGAATCCCCGCTTCGGCGAGTTGGGGACCCACAGCGAACGACATCGCTCGCGGATCTACTTCCAACACTTCGGCGCCGGTTCCCGCGCTCTGGCAGGAGGCCAGCACCACCAAGCGCGGCCGCTCCGGCAGATCCTGAATTAGCCGCACCAACTCGGCGCCGCTCGCTGTCTTCACCGCCCCGTCCGCGCTCTCCAGAAATAGCCGCGGGTCCCACAACCCCGGCTCGCGCTCGATCAGCGCGCCATGACAAACGAGGTACAAAATGTCGTAGCCGTCCCGCAGTTTGCCGATGATATTCTCGATCGTCGCTGTGCCCGGTTCGATCAGCGCGGTCCGGTCGATGGTGCCGAGCGCCGCTTCGGCCCGCGCCATCTCGCCCGCCACGTCGATCGGCGCGAACGGCCGCTCGACCGGCCCATAGCGCCCGATGTTGGACGGGTTCGCGATGGCGATGAGGGCCTTCAGATCCGTCCGTGGCCGCGAACGCACCGGCCGCCAGTCCATGCTGCTCAAGTAGCGCGAAAACACCACCTGCTCGCTGGCGAACAGCGGCGCGCCAGGCCGCTCCGGATCGTGCACCGTTTCCCAATGCACGTTGTGGAGTTCGGCCGCGCTGTTCTCGATGTTTAAGCGGACCCGCAGTATGGCGCTTTGGCTCTGTGCGTTCAGCCGGACCGCGCGAAACGCCTGGCTCACGTCGTCCGCGAACAGCGCCGCGCTTAAGGCCGAGCCGTACGCTTTCCAGTCAGGCTCCTGCGCGCGAAGCTCCGCTGGGTCGATCCGCAGCGTGCCACCTCCGCCGGCTATCAGCCGTTGGTCGGTCTCGCTGTTCGGCGCGTTATAGCGCAAATCAGCCGTGTAACCCTGCTCGTCCTTGCTGCGCAGCGATAGTTCAAGATCCCCGTACTCTGGCATAGCAACCCTCTGTTCCGGGCTCCGGCTCGATTCTGCCCGCTGGCCCGAGCCGGAGCCCTATCTGTCCTCATTCTGCTTCCGCGCCGGACCGTCTCACCCGCCCCCCGTCGGATCCTCCTCTACGTCGGGGCCGGGAAACGAAGTCCCGCCGTCGCCGTCTTCTTCTTCTTCGGCTGGATCGACGCCTTCCTCCTCCTCCTCCTCCGGCGCTCCGGGACTGGCCCAAAGAACCATATCCATCCATTCCTCTTTGCAGTACATTGCCTACCTCTCCTTGTGCTGGTTTTCTATCTTGGTGAAGCGGGTATCGCCGCGCAGTCCCGCCAAATCGGAATTTCGTTTCACGTCCTCGATCGAATACCCGAGGGCCAGGGCCTTCTTGACCCACCGCAGCGCCTCGGTCCGATCCCGCAAAATTTCGTATGTCTCCGCCGCCCGGTTCGCCACGTCCGGACTGTTCGGATTTAACGCCAGCGCCTGCCGGATCAGCGGGATGCTTTTCTCGCGATCGCCAACCGCGGCATAGTAACTGGCCACGTTCGCCAGCAACATCGCATCCGAGGGTGCCTTCGCGCGCGCCTCTTCGGCGAGCGCGATCGCCTTCAAGTAGGCCTCTCGCGCCGCTGCCTTCCCTCCCGGACTCATATCGTGTGCCGCCGCCAGGTTGGCCCAAGCCAGGTAACTGTCCGGGTTCAATCGCAGAGCTCGCTGGTACATCTGCGCTGCCTTGGCGTACTCGCCTTCCCGGTAATAAACCACGCCAAGATTCGACAACGTCCGCGGCCGTTCGTCCAGTTCGAGCGACCGCTCAAACGCGGCTCGGGCATCGGCCAGCCGATATGCCTTCACATACGCCGCGCCGAGATTGTTGTAGATCAGCGGATTGTCCGGCGTCAGGCTCGCCGCTATCCGAAGTTGCTCGATCGCTTCACCAGTTTGCCCCGTCTGCCGGTAGTATTGCGCCAGCCAGTTGCGCAAACGCCAGTCGCCGGGGGCGAGGTCAATCGCCTGCTGAATCGCCGGTTCGACCTCTCCGTTGCGTCCCTGCCTCCGGTACAGCTCAGCCAGTGTCTGGTGGGCTTCCGGATTGCGAGCGTCGAGTTGCAGGGCGCGCCGCAATTCCGAACCGGCCAGGTCTGTTCGCCCCGTTTCGATGTAGATGGCGCCCAGGGTCACGTGCGGTCCCGCCAAGTCCGG
>CAYPUQ010000388.1:0-6099 GCA_964413655.1 uncultured Solibacteraceae bacterium
CTACTGTCCGAATAAATCAGGCGCGCATATCGTCGCGCGAAAAGTCCCACTCGATCACACGGCCTTCACGCGCCGAACGATTCACCATGTGCGCGCAGGCCGCGGTCCGATGGCCGACGGCGGCATCCTCCCAGTGCGGCTTGCGGGTCCTAATGGATTCCAGCCAGGCGGCCATGTGCGGCACCGTCGACTCGAAGCCCTGCTGCCGGTAGTGTTGCTCTCCCTCGGCCACCTTCTGCCGTTGGCTCCAGGGCATCTCGCTGGCTATCACTTTGGGATCTTTCCAGTAAGCCTCTTCGAGCCGTCGAGGCCAGCTCTCCACGATCCAACGATTGTCCTCCACCGCGGTCTCCGGATGGAATGTCAGCCCGCCAGCCAATGAAATGGCGCCTTCGGTCCCCAAAATCTGGAAACTGCCTTCCCCGCTCAGTTGATTGTTGAAAGTGGAACTGAGATTGACGGCGAATCCCTCGGGATACTCGAGAACGGCGTTCAACGTGTCGGGAACGTCGCGGCTCTCCTTCCAGCGATAGAGTTGTCCCATGGCCAACACGCGCGACGGCGCCTTGGCGTCCATCAGATAGTGAATCGTCGTGCAGAGGTGTACGAACAGGTCTGTCGCGATGCCGCCGGAATAGTCCTCGTAACAGCGCCAGCGGAAAAAGCGTGCGAGGTCGAACGGCCGTTTCGGAGCAGGCCCCAGGAACTGTTCCCAGTTGACGGTGGATTGCGAGGCATCGGGTGGGATCGGATAGATCCAGGCGCCCGAGGCGGTGTTCCGGTTGTAGGCGGCGCGGATCAGCGTGATCTTGCCCAAGCGGCCGGCCTGGATCCACTCCCGGGCTTTCTGCTGGGTAGTCGAACTCACGCCCTGGCTGCCCACCTGGACGATGCGGCCGGCTTTTTTCGCGGCCTGGACGATCTCGACGCCCTCGGCCGAACGGTAGGTGAGCGGCTTTTCGCAATACACGTCCTTACCCGCGGCGATGGCGTCGAGCACCATGCGGTGATGCCAGTGGTCGGGCGAAGCGATCACCACGGCGTCAATCGACTTGTCCGCCAGGATCGCCTTGTAGTCCGGATAGGCGCGGGCCTTTCCGCCTGTGCGCTCAATGGCGCGCTCGACCCGGCCTTTGTAGGCGTCCGCGACCCCCACTATCTCGGCGCCACCCTGGGCGTCGAGCAGGTGACGGATCAGCTCATGGGCGCGCGCTCCGCACCCCACAAAACCTACCTGGATGCGCTCATTGGGTGAGAACGGTTGAGCGGCCGGAGCGGCGGCGGCCACGGCGGCGGAGCCTTGAATAAAATGACGGCGGCTGATCGGCATCGGATACCTCCTTGAACTTAGGATTCCGAGGCCAGTTTACCAGCCGGTCAGACCGTCAGGGGCGGTACTGGGGCCGCGACGGCACCGGCATCCTCCAGCGCGGCGCCGGCGCGCAGCAGCCGGACCTCGGAATAGGCGGGCCCAATCAGTTGTGCGCCGATCGGAAGTTTGCCGGACGAAACTCCGCAAGGAACCGAAAGCGAGGGCAGTCCGAGGACGTTGATGGCGCGCACCAACCGCGTCGAGGCCAGTCGGACATCCTCCATCGTGCCGCCCAAATCGACTTCGGTCTGCCCGATCTTCGGCGCCGTGATCGGCGTGGCCGGCGTCAGCAATACATCGATGTCGCGCCAAAGCGCGTGAAACTGCTGCTGGTAGATCCGCCGCAGCCGTTGGGCGTTGATGTAGTCCGTCGCCGGAAGTAACCGGCCCTGGTCGAGCAGCGCCATCACGTCGGCGCCGAACTTCTCGCGGCTGGACATATATGGGGCCATCACCGCCGACGCTTCCGATAGAAGAATGACCCGGCCTATTGTGTTGATCGCCGCAATGTCGGGTACCGTGCATTCAACCAGCCGCGCGCCGAGCCGCTCGGCTTCGGCCGCGAGTTTATGGACTGCCGCCGACACTTCGGGATCGGTGTGCTCGAAATAGAAGTTCCGCGGAATCCCGATGCGCAGACTTTCGATCGCCGCGCCGTCGCAGGCGGCGAGATAGTCTTCGACCGGCGCGCGGCTCGACGACTCGTCGCGGGGGTCATGCCCCGCGATTGCGTTCATCGTGATGGCCGTGTCGCGGACGGTTCTCGTCAAGGGCCCCATGTGGTCAAGCGAGAAATCGAGCGGGATGGTGCCGAACCGGCTGATGCGTCCAGTGGTCGGTTTGAGTCCCACCGTTCCACAGTAAGAGGCCGGGATGCGAACCGACCCGCCAGTGTCGCTGCCCATGGCCATGAAGCAGATACCAGCCGCGACGGCGGCGCCGGAACCCCCGCTCGACCCGCCGGGTATGCGATCGGTGTCCCATGGATTCCGCACCGGGCCGTAATGCGGGTTGCTGGAAGTGATGCCGTAAGCCAACTCGTGCATGTTGGTCTTGCCGAGCAACACCGCACCGGCCGCTTCGAGCCGCTCGACGACGGCGGCATCGTGGTCCGGGACGTGACAGCCGAAGACCTTGGAACCCGACGTGGTCAGCACGCCCCTGGTGCAGTACATGTCTTTCACGGCGACCGGAACGCCATGAAGAGGACCACGCGGCCGGCCGGCCGCGAGTTCCTCGTCGCGCTTCCGGGCGGTGGCCAGCGCCGGCTCGCCCATCACGGTCAGGAAGGCGTTCAGGCGTTGGTTCAAGCGTTCGATGGCGGTCAGCGACTGGCGGGTGAGTTCCTCGGCGGAAACTTCGCGCGCGCGGAGCCGGGCGGCGGCTTCGAGGATATTCATGCCGCGGATTCCTCGGGCGCAACGAGCAGGAGATAAGCCGGCTCCGTCTGAAGCGGCAACGATTCGAGCAGTGGTGAGAAGCTGGAATCCAGCGCGTCCAGCACCGCCGCGAGTCGGGGACGTTGGTCCTCGGGGATGTCGGGCGCGAGCCCGGCCGCAATGGCCTGCCAATCCTTCATTGGGCAATTGTAGCGCGGCGGCGAGGTTCCTGAGGGGCTGGCGCCGAAGTGCCGGCCGCGCAAATGCTGCTATGCTAACCTGTTAGGAGAATTCAGGATTCTCCACGTCTCTAAGGAGTTCGCATCCGATGTCTCTTTCCCGTTTGGCGCCGATGATGGCGTTCGCCGTATTGACTTTCGCTCCGATGTCGACGGCAGTCGCCCAGAACAAGGTAGCCACGATCAGCTTTCAGCGCGCCCTGCTCGAAACCGCCGAGTTGAAGAAGGCCCAGGCCGACATGGAAGTGAAATTTCGCCCGCGTCAGGAGCAGATTGAAACTCTCCAGCGCGAGATTCAGCAGTTGCAACAGCAGTTGCAGAGCATGGCGGGCAAACTCCAGCCTCAGGCGGAGCAGGAGATCGGCGCTCAGGTCCAGCGCAAACAGCGGGAGTTGCAGCGGGAGTCCGAAGATCTTCAGGCCGATGTCGATGAGGATCGTTCGTCGATTCTCCAGCGCAGCAACCAGCGAATGGTCGACGTGGTGCAGAAACTCGCCGAAGAGAAGGCGCTCGATGTCGTGATCGAGGTCGCTCAGATCGTATATGCCAAACCGGCGCTCGACATCACGGCGGAAGCGACTGCGGCTTACGACAAAGCACATCCGGTTGCGGCTCCGGCCGCCGCCACTCAACCGCAACAGTAGACGGGGGTCGCTGTGAGCGACTATATGGAAGGGTACGGCATCGACGAGGCACACCGCGAGAAGTTGCGGAACCGAGTGCTCGTTGCGTTGGCCGTACTGTGCGTCGCCGGCGTCTCCGGGTGGTTTATCTTCCGCGACTGGAGCGAAAAGAAGCGGCTGGACGAGTTCTTCACGCTGATGCGCCAGCAGAATTACCAAGCCGCCTACGAACTGTGGGGCTGCACACGGGAAACGCCTTGCCGCGACTACTCGTTCGACCGCTTCCTGGAAGACTGGGGTCCCGAGGGTATCCATAACGACCCGGATGCTTTCGAGGTCGTCAAGACCCGGCATTGCAGCACCGGCATCATCCGGACTCTCCGGTATCGCGGAAAAGAGGATGTTCACCTCTTCGTCAATCGGGAAGATCTGGTGATGGGCTTCTCGCCGTGGCCGATTTGCGATCCCCGCATCAAGCCGCCCGAGTAGATCCGCCCGGCTTCAATGACAGCCCAGGCATGTGAACCGCCGCCCGTGACAGACGGCGCAGGACGGTTTGTCTAAATTCAGTTTTCCGCTGCTGTGCGTGTCGATGAAGTCCGGCGTATGATCGGCCGGTTTCAACTGCGGTCCAGGTTCGTGGCATTTCTCGCAACTGAACGGCGGATCGATCTTCGAGTGGCACACCAGACAGTCGGCCATCAACGGAAAAGCTGCCCGGCTCACGGCGTCGGATTCCTCCAGGCCGCGATGGCAGGCTGCACAGGCATTCTTCGTGTTCAGCAGTGCCCGCAGCCCCTCGGGCGGTTTCGACAGGTAGGTCTTCGCGTCGAGCGCGGCCGCCACCACCGGCGCAACATTGCCGAATTTGAGGTGCAGCGCGTGGTTGAACTTCGTTACCAGTCCGCGCGACGGCTGCCCGATCGCGACGCTCTCGTGACACGGACGGCACGCGGCCGCGGCAGGGAGCAGATTGTCCGCCGCCGACACGCTGGACGCCGCTGCCTTATGGCAGCTTGAACAGTCCGTGTTGAGCCGTAAATGGACGCGATGCGAAAATGCCTTCTCCGCCAACGCCGAAGGCGCGACCAGCAGAGCGGCGGCCAGAATCAGGCCTGGTAACGAATGCGCCAAAGCTTGTTGTTGCCGTCCTCGCTCATCAGCAGGCTGCCGTCGCTAAGTTGGAGCAGACCCACCGGGCGGCCCCAAACCTCGCGCTCCTTCGGATTGAGCAGAAAGCCGGTGAGAAAGTCTTGCGGCTTGCCCGCCGGTTTGCCGTTCTGGAACGGCACGAAAACTACGGAGTAGCCGACGCGTTCGGCCCGGTTCCACGACCCGTGCAGCGCCAGAAACGCGCCGCCCTGGTACTCCTTCGGAAACTGTTTCCCGGTGTAGAAGATTCCGTCCAGCACCGCCGTGTGCGCTTGCAGAACCACGTCCGGCACGATGGTTTTGCTCACCAGGTTCGGCTGCTCGCCCTTCCGCCGCGGATCTTCGTTGGGTCCGATGTAGGCGTACGGCCAGCCGTAGAAGCCACCACGCTGAATGGAGGTGAAGTAGTCCGGCACGAGGTCGTCGCCGAGCAGGTCGCGCTCCTGGACCGTCGCCCATAAGACGTCCGTGCCCGGATAGAAACGCAGCGAAACCGGGTTTCGCGTTCCTGAGGCGTAGATTTCGTGACCGCTGCCGTCGGGATTGTAACGGTTGATCGCGGCGCGTTCGGGCGGTTCGCCGGCATCGACGTTCGAAGCGGACCCGACTGCGACATACATTTTCTCGCCTTTCCGGTCGAAGATGACGCTGCGAGTCCAGTGACCGCGCTGGAAGTCCTTCATCGAGACTACTTCTTCACCCGGACCGGCGGTCAGTTTCTTACGATCGAACTTGTAGCGCTTCACGGAGATGGTCTCGGCCACGTAGAGGTAATCTTTCCAGAACGCCATCCCAAACGGCCGGAAGACGCCTGTGATCAACTTTCGCGTCTCGTCCGGCTTGAAGTCTTTGTTCTTGTCGATCAGCACGTACACGGCGCCGTCGTCCACCGCATCGGTAACCAGGACCACCCCGGGCGACACCTCCAGCATGTATCGCGTCCGCTCAAAACCGTCGGCGTATTCTTCGGCGACGAAGCCGGGCGGGAGTTTCAGGCTAGCGCCGGCGGGGCGGGGAATCACCTGTGGGCGGTTATTGGCCGAGGGTGTATGAAACGGTGGCGGCAGGTCCACCTTCTTATCGGCCGCCCAGGCCGCGGCCGCTCCGAAGAGTACAAACGAACGTCGTGAGGTCATGCGGAACTCCAAAAGGGGATTCGAGGATCTTTCGCTATCGTAGCGCAGATGGGCGCGCCACAAAGACGGACTGCTACGATTACGGTATGGCTGGACAGGGCGAACTGCGGATCAACCGGATCGAGCAGACCATGATCCGGCTGGAGGACGGCCTCCTGAGTTTTCAGCTTGAGTCTCGCGAGCGGATGCGCCACTTAG
>CAYPUQ010000389.1:0-6096 GCA_964413655.1 uncultured Solibacteraceae bacterium
CCAGCGCCGTGGTGGCCAGTTCATACTCCGGCTCGATCTCCAGCGCCTTGCGGAAACATTCCCGCGCCCTGGTGAACATCTCCTTCGCCATGTATGCCCGTCCGAGGTTGTACCACGGGTAGTGATACGCCTCGTAGCGCTGGCTGATGGCCGCTTTCTCGAGCCACGGAATCGCCTCGTCGGGACGGCCGAGTTCAATCAGGTACGCGCCGATATCGTTGTACGGGTTGCCAAACGTGGGGTCGATCAGAATGGCGTTCCGGCACTCCTGAATTGCCTCTTCAAGCTTGCCCTGAAACCGGTAGGTCCAGCCGAGGAACGTGTAGGCCTCGGCGGTCGGGTAGATCTCGATCGAGCGCTTGTAGAAGTCAATCGCCAGTTCGAGATCGCCCTGCATCTGAAGCTGATAGGCCTCCTGGAACAGTTGTTGCGCAAGCTCCTGGCGCGGGTCGGGCATGGAATAGTTTTAGCTGAAGAGCCGCCCGGAGGCAAGACGGGACGTACCACTACAATGAAAGTTGGTCATGATTCCTCGCGTACGTAAGGCAGTTTTTCCAGCCGCCGGTCTCGGCACTCGATTCCTTCCCGCCACGAAGGCACAGCCGAAAGAGATGCTTCCGCTCGTCGACAAGCCGCTCATCCAGTACGGCGTCGAAGAGGCGGTGGCGTCCGGGATGCAGAACATCATCATCGTTACCGGCCGCGGTAAGTCGGCGATCGAGGACCACTTCGACGTCAGCTTCGAACTGGAGCACTTGCTCGAAATCAAGCAAAAGAAGGAACTGCTGAACCAGGTCCGGTCGATCTCCGACATGATCGATGTGTGCTACGTGCGCCAGAAGGAAGCGCTTGGCCTCGGCCACGCCGTCCTGTGCGCCCGCGAACTGGTGGGCCGCGAGCCGTTCGCAGTGGTCCTGTCCGACGACGTGATCGACGCCGACATCCCGTGTCTCCAGCAGATGCTCGACATCCATGAGTTCTTCGGCGCCTCCGTCGTGGCGCTGATGGAAGTGCCGCGCGACAAAATCTCCGCTTACGGCGTGGTGGACGCCGACGCCGTGGAGCACAACAGCGGCGGCAATCGCGTCTACCGGATACGCAACCTCGTCGAGAAGCCGAAGCCCGACGATGCGCCGTCGAACATGGCGATCATCGGCCGTTATATCCTCGTACCGGAGATTTTCGACTCCATTCAAGAGATCCGGCCCGGCACACTCGGTGAGCTGCAACTCACCGACGCGCTCCGGCACCTGCTGCGCAGCCGGCCCATTTATGGGTATAAGTTTGAGGGTAAGCGTTACGATGCCGGCGACAAACTGGGCTTCCTGACCGCGACCGTCGAGTTCGCCATGAAGCGCCCGGACCTCGGTGGGCCGTTTCGCGAATACCTGAAGAGCCTCTCGCTATGAAACGCAGATCGTTTATGGGCGGCCTGGCCATGGCCGCGGCGATTCCCCAAGCCAAGGCGGCAAGTATGGTTCCACTAGGTATCGATGTGTTCAGCCTTCGCTCGCAAGGCTGGACACCATTTCAGTATCTCGACTACTGCGCACAGCAGAAAGCGCAAGTCTGCTTCTTCTCCGAGTTGCGTTTCCTCCAGGGAACCGAGGCAGGCAACCTTCGCAAGGTCAAGGACCACGCCGGCCGCCTCGGCGTGAAGCTCGAAGTGGGCAACCGGTCCATCTGCCCGTCGTCGAGGGCGTTCGACCCTAAGTCCGGTTCGGCCGAGCAGCAACTCACGCAGTTGATTGACGTGGCTGCTGCACTTGGATCGCCCGTGGCGCGCTGCTTTCTCGGCACGATGGCGGACCGCCAGGGCGAACCGGGCATCGAAGCTCACATCGCCAACACCGTAAATGTGCTGAAAGCGGTGCGCGCCCCCGCCATGGACGCCGGCGTCAAAATTGCGATCGAGAACCACGCGGGCGACATGCAGGCCCGCGAATTGAAGATGCTGATCGAGGAGGCGGGTCCGGACTACGCCGGTGTCTGCATCGATTCGGGGAACCCCGTCTGGGCCATTGAGGATCCGCACCTCACTCTGGAACTGCTCCATCCGTATGTGGTGGCCAGCGGCATCCGCGACTCGCTCCTTTGGCGCACGCCCGAGGGGATCGCCGTGCGCTGGGTTCGCATGGGTGAAGGCAACGTCGACATCGAACGCTACGTGCGGGATTTCAACCGGCTCTGCCCCGGCAAGACGTTCGCAATGGAGATCATCGTCACATCCCAACCGCGGATCTTCCCCGTCTTCGACCCGAAGTTCTGGGAGTCCTACCGCAAGATGCCGGCCTGGGAGTTCGCGCGTTTTCTCGCTTACGCCGAAAAGGGCAGGCCGGTAACCGAGGACGCGCCGCCGAAGGACCAAGCGGCGGCGAAAGAGCGGGCCGACCTGGAGGCAAGCGTCCGCTGGACGAGAGGGGCCTTGGAGAAACTATGAAACGGCTCGCATTGGCGGTACTCCTGCTGGTTCTGGGCGCCGCGACGTTGGCCGCGCAGTTGGTCCGCGAGGTGCGCTCCGATATCGCGGGGGGCAACTTCGCCGCCGGGGAGCGGAGGGTCGCCGAATATCGGGCGGCCCGAGGCGCCACCCCCGAAATGATCCTTGCACTCAGTTGGCTCGGCCGCGGCGCCCAGGCGGCACGGAGTTGGGACGAGGCAGAGCGCTATGCCGCCGAAACGCGCAATCTGGCGCTGATGGCGCTGAAGAATCGCGCGCTCGACGCGGAACCGGATCTGCCGCTCGCTCTCGGCGCGTCGATCGAAGTGCAGGGCCATGTCCTGGCGGGGCGGAATCAGCGCACCGAAGCGGTCGCGTTCCTGCGGGAAGAGCTGAAACGATGGCATGACACCTCGATCCGCACCCGGATTCAGAAGAACATCAACCTACTCAGCCTGGAAGGCAAACCCGCACCGGCCCTGGACCTGAAGGAGCATCTGGGCGAGAAGCCGCCGGCGCTTTCGTCGCTCAAGGGCAAGCCGGTCATCCTGTTCTTCTGGGCGCACTGGTGCGGCGATTGCCGGTTCCAGGTTCCGATTCTCACACGGCTTCAGGAGGAGTTCGGTCCACGCGGGCTGGTGGTCCTTGGACCCACGCAGCCCTACGGGTACGTCGCACGGGGCCAGGACGCGCCACGCGAGGAGGAGATCCGCTACATCGACGAGGTGCGGAGCGGCCGATACGGCATGCTTAAGATGACGGTTCCATTGAGCGAGGAAAACTTCAAGGCCTGGGGCGCCAGCACGACGCCGACACTCGCTGTCATCGACCGGGAGGGAATCGTTCGCCTGTATCACCCCGGCCGGATGCCATACGAGGAATTGCGGCCGGTGGTCGCCGCCGTAGCCGACGGCCCGGGTTCGACGTCCCAACCGATCCGCCCCAATTGAGGGTTCCCGGCAGACTTTTCCTCCTTGTGTCGTTCCCTCCCCCGTGGCTTTACTTGTGTGCCAGGACGGACCGGGGCCTGAGAAGCCGCCGCAGGCCGAGGGCCTGCCCCACCTTTTTGTTCGCTGGCTTCACGGCCTTGATTGACTGCAAAGCTCCTGGAATGTACACTCAAAATACTTATGCCGCCCGCGGCGCGCCTCGGAGATATGCATACGTGCCCCCTGGTGAATCCAGGGCCGGTGCCGCATGTCGGCGGTCCGATTTTGCCGCCGTGCTGTCCCACGGTGCTCCTCTGCTACATGCCGGCCGCCCGCGTCACCGATATGGCAACTTGCGTGGGGCCACCCGACAGTATTGCGATGGGATCGCCTACGGTACTCATCGGGTACCTGATGGCGGCACGAATGGGCGACCCGACCGTGCATGGCGGCGTCATTGTGCAAGGCTGCCCGACCGTGATGATCGGCGTGCAGGGCGGTGGACCTCCGCCCGCACCGGGACCGGCCGAGGCGAGCATCGGGCCGCAGGCGGCGAAGAGTCAGGCGGAAGCGCTTTCCGACGCGGCCACCACGGGCGTGCCTTTCGTGCCGCCTTGCGCCTGACAGGAGGAGTTTGGCCGAGGCAGAGACCTCGTTGACGCGGAAGCCATGCGAGTTAGTCTGAGTGTGCATAGCGCCGGGGAGGAGAACCAGCGCATCGAGTTATTGCCGGGCAGCGGCGTTACCGTCGGCAGCAGCCCCGAAGCCGGACTGGCCATTCGCGGCGACGAGGCGGTGTCCCCGATTCATTTCGAAGTGCGATGTTCCGACGACGATTGCCGCGTCCGCTCGATGGTGGCGGGCGCCACCGCCGTCAACGGCCTTTATAAGGACGAGGCTTCGCTTGCCGACGGCGACCAGATCTGCGCGGGCAGCACCCTGCTTACTGTCCGCTACGAGGAAGCGCGCCTGCTCTCTTTCCTTCGCCGCCAGCCCGCTCCGCTGTTCGCGATCCTTGACGCAGCCCGCGACAAAGCCGTGCTGGACCTTCTGCAAAAAATCGGCGGTAACTATCGTTCCCTTTACGAAGGCGCCAAGGGCGAAGCGCTGGCTTCGGCCGCTCCCTACCTGGTGGAGCTGCCCGCCGCATCGCCGCTCCTGCCCCACCTTGTCTCCGGCGGCTGGGGCAAAAGCTGGGGCGTGTACCTCACGTCTCCGCTCCCGTTCGACGAAGTGCGGCGGCACTTGCGCCGGTTTCTCCTGGTCCAGATGGAAGACGGTGGCCGCAGGTACTTCCGCTACTACGATCCGCGCGTGCTCCGCGTTTTTCTACCCACCTGCGAGGCCCAGGAGTATACCCGTTTCTTCGAGGGAATGCGGGCGTATCTCATGGAAGACGAGGATCCCGCCACGCTTCTGCGATTCTCCATTGGTCCCTCCGGTTTCGACCGGGAAAACATTCACGTCATCGTCTAGGATTCCGGAATGCTCACCATCCGCAAAGAACAGGAAGAAGCGCTCAGTCAGGACCGCCTGCGGCGATTCGTCATCCAGATGGAGCAGCACCTGCGGCAGTTCTTCCCCGCCCGTTGCGCCGAACTCGGTGATGAGACGGTTCGCGAGTGGATTCATCACGGCATCGAACGCGCGGCCGTCTATGGCGTGGTTGCCGAGCGCGACGTCTGCAAGTACATCGACGTGATGTTCACCTGCGGCCGCGAATTCGACGAGGATCCGAAGCTGCCCTGGGCGAGGGAAATCCTGACTGCGCAACCCACCTACCCGCGTGTGAAGATGGACCAGTTGGTGGCGACCGCCGCCTGGCGCCAAGAGGGCGTCCATGTCTAGCAGCGGAAACGGCCTGCGGGCGGCTGCGAATAACGCCGACTCGTCGATGAGCAGTGCCCCGGTCGGCGGCTCAACCGGAGTTTGCCCCGTCGCCGGCGGGTTTATTCAACAGATCATCGATTTTTTCCGCAATCTCTTCAATCCCGGCGGTGGCGGCGGCGGCAAAGGGGGTGGAACCACGCCGCCTCCGGTTCCTCCACCCATCGGTCCGGTGATACAACTGGCACAGCCGCTGGCGATGGTGCGGAAATCTTACATTCCCCCGGCGAACGCGGTCCGCACTCAAGTGGTGTTGACAGTGACCGAACCGGGCGCATTCGACGGTTCCGGCCAGTTCACGGTGACTTCCCCCGCTGGAGTTCTGGATTTCTTCGACGCGGCGACGGGCGGCAACGTCGTGACACGCAATGGAACCTCGTTCTCCGCGGCCGCCCTCAATGCCGGCGTCACCCTCTTTGCCGAAGGTGTCAGCCCGAGCGCCGCTATGGATGACATTCAGCTCACGTTGACGCTTACGCCCGGCTCGCGCCCGGTTCTCCCGCCGGCGCAGGCCACCATGACGTCGGTGGAAGTAACGCTCGATATCTGCCAGAGCCGTACCGCCGCCGGCGCCGATCCCACTCCGCTGTCCACCAACGACAAGATCAACACCGGACGCAATATCCACGTGCAGGATACCGGCGCCAACGGGTTTCATCACGGCCGCGCCATGCTCATTGTCCACAAGGCGGTCCCGAACGTGTTTCCCGGAACACTGGAACTCCACACGTTTGACGGGCGGGTCCGCGTCTTCGACACTGCAGACGAAGTGGCTGCGGCTGGCCAGGCGGCGCTCGGCCTGCCGCACCAGATGCCGAACGGCGCTATTCCGGCGACTGG
>CAYPUQ010000390.1:0-6078 GCA_964413655.1 uncultured Solibacteraceae bacterium
TCCACGAAGAGACCTGGGGCACCGATCACCCGGAGCTAGTTGACCTGCTTCTATGCCACGGAACCTTCCGTCTACGAATTGGCGACACCGCTGGCGCCGAAGAATTGCTGCTTCGTGCATTGCGAATCGGAGAGACTGCACTCGGCCGCGATCATGTCATTGTCGCCAGGATACTCTCCGTCTACGCCGATCTCTCGAACAGACCAAACACAAGCCCGAGAGCAAAGAAGCCAGAAGGCGCGCCGAAGCCATCCTTGCGCTACACGCCAGCACGAATCCTCCGGGTCACAGCATCGATATCCGCGATCTCGGCACGTCCAAACGCAAATGACTCCGAACTGGGGCGTCGCGGTCTGCTTCGGCCGCGCGATTGCCGAGTATCGCTGCGCGAGGTGGCCGCCTGGTTGCGAGCCGTCAGAATACATAGCGAAATCCCGCGTAGGCGTTGACGCCGGGCGCATCGATGCCGGAGCCGTGAAAGCGGTAGTTGCGGTCGGCTATGTTCGTCAGCGCCATTAACAGCGACAGGCGCTCGGTGAGTGGTAGGCCCGCGTTCACGTTCAGACTTACCCAGCCTACCGTGCTGAGATACAGCGGCACGCGCGTGTTGTCGTCCGCAACGCGGACACCGTTCACGACAGCGCCGAGTGCCAGCAACCGGTCCTGAATCTCACGGAGCGTTTCGCCGGTCGGAGTGAACCGTCCCTCGGAGTCCAGATACGGCTGCACTCGCGCGCCCTGGAAGAACGCGGCGATGTCGCTACGACGACGGGACGCGCCGATGCGCTCGTCGTCGAGGTCACCGCCACTTAACCGCCGCTGCGCTCCGGCCGCGTGCATCGACCCTTCCACCCAGTACCGGCGGCCGGGCGGCGTGTACCGCAGCGAGACAAATCCCATCTGAGGCGGTAGCCGGCGGATGTTCCGGTTCGGATCGAGATCGCGTCCGGCGAGGAACGTGTAATTGGCGCGGAAGTGCCAGCGTGCGGAGATCGCGTACCGGAGCAGTGACTCAACGCCGTAGTAACGCGCTCGGCCGTCGTTCACGAACGCCTTCACGGCGCGCGGGTCTAGCTGCGTCGCCACCGCCACCACGCCCTGCGCCTGCTGCGCCGCCGTCGGCGGGATCACAGTCACCGGCAGTCCCGCGAGTTGCGATGGCGCCGCCCCGGCGGGGAACAGCACCGTCCGCCGGACGATCGGGTCGGAAAGCTCCGCATCAAAAACCTGCACCCGAGCATATAGGCGATCGGCTGTAAAACGCAGGCCGAATTCGTAGTTGAACAGCGATTCCGGCTTGAGCGCCTCCAGTGTCCTGCCTTTCGATAGCGCCCCCTCACCGGCCGAATCCGACAACAGCCCGCCGGCCGGAATCGATTCAGCGGCAGGGATCTCATAGCCAAGGTCGTTGATACCGATAGCGCCGAGGTCGTTGAGGTTCGGTGCGCGGAATCCGCGGCCGGCGAGGAAATTCACTCCGAAGCGTCGGCTGAAATCCCACGCAAGGCTCGCGTTGAATGTGGCATCGCGGAACGCCTGGTCGGATGACGCGACTCCGAAGAGCGCGTTGGCCGGATTGCGGAAGCTCACTCGTGTCAAGCGCCCGCCTAAGCCGAGCCGCAGCCGGTTCGCCACCAGGTCGGTCATGCTTTGTCCGAACAAGCCGAAGGTGCGATACACGGACGAGTCCGGATAGAGCGGACGGCTTGCTTGCGCGACGCCAGTCGGAGGCGCGGTGACCGTCCGCGCGGCGCCGATGCGCTCGTCGTAAATGTCGCCGCCGAATACTACCGCCACGCGGCCCCACGCGCGGGCGGCTCCTTGCGCCGAATAACCGAAGGCATTCACTCGCACCCGGTCGCGTGTGATCGGATCGCTATCGCGCAGGTTTTGCCGCACGCTGCCGTCGGCCTGCGAGTTCAACGAAAAGGTGCCGCTGAGCGAGTCGAGCCTCCCCACCCGTTGCTTCTCGTAACGGGCGTAAAGGAAGTCGAGTGTCTGGGGCTCGAACCCCGACTGCACCCGGCCTAACCCGCCCAGGAGGTCCTTATATCCGCGGACGCCGTACAACCCGCCCCGCTGGTACCACACGCTGAGCGTCTGCACGGGCGCGACGCGTGCGTCGAACCGCGTATGCGCGCCGTATTGGGTGAACCCGGTGTCCTGCTGGCGGCCACCGAGCACGTCCCTCACTTGGTCAGTTGGCATTCCAAAAAGGCGATGGAAGACGTTTCGCGAGTCCAGGCCGCCTCCGGCCCGGACGTCGTTCAACCGGCGTCCCCCGCCGCCGAACAACCAGGAGAACCTTTCGGTCCCGATCGAGAGCTGCGCATTGGCCATACCCGAAGCGTCGGCCGTGGCTCCGAACAGACCAAGTTCGCCGTGAGTGGCGAGTGCGCCGCCTGAGCCGTAACGCGCCTCCGGCGTAATGATGTTGATAACGCCGCCGAGCGAATCGCTGCCGTACTGCGAGCCGCTCGGACCAAGCAGCGCCTCCACGCGGCGCGCCTGCGAGGGCTCCACGAATACCAGGTACTGGTTCGGCCCCGACCGGAACGTCGAGTTATTGAAACGGACGCCATCGATCAGGTTAAGAACCTGGTAGCCGGTGAGCCCACGTAGAAACGGCGACACCTGTCCGGCCGTGGTCTGCTGTAGCAGAACGCCGGGCTCCTGGGCAAGCACATGACCGAGGGTCGGCGTTGGCGATTCGACGAAGCGGTCGCGCTCCACCGAGATGGCAACTTGAGGCGTCTCGGTGACCAGCTCCTCGGCCCCGCGAGTGGCGGTCACCGTGATCTCGGTCGCCGGCAAAGAAACCGGCTCGGGCGTCTGGGAGGCGGCGCCCCAGGTAAGAAGCAACATCAAGACCGCGCGGTTCCACATGAAGTCTCTTATTGTAATGTTCCGCCATGATGATCCGATGAAAGGCCGCGCCGCCTCGGTATACTAATCGTCGTCACCCGCGCGATGTTTTCCCGATTGCGCCAGAACGAGATTCCCCTCGACCCGCGCCGCAAGCGCAGCCTCGCTTTCGGCGACCTCCGCGTTCGCCTCAAGTTCATCGTCCTGCACAACCTTTTCTTCTTCGCGCTGGCCACAGGGATCTACTTTTCGCTGATTCCTCTTTTCGAAGAGCACATGGCGCAGGCGCAGAGCCGCGAGATCAGCCTGCTTCGCGAAATGTTCGCCCATGCCGAACCCGAGTTTCGCCAGCCCGGACGCGAGCTTTACGACTACCGCGAAGGCCGCGCGGCCGACCTCCACATACCGATCGCCTTGCAGAGCGAACTCCGCGCGAATCCCGGCCAGATCCGCCGCGACGCGGCCCATCCGGAGATTCTGTTCCTCTACGATTCCGCCAGCGACATGTTCCGCCGCATGAACCTGCCGGTGGAGTTCTACGACTCCCTGCTGAAACGCGCCAAGCTGATCCTCTTCGTTGTGTTGGGCACGGCCTATGTGCTGGCCGTCTTGCTGCTCGAAACCGTGATCATGCCGCGATACGTCTACAGGCCGCTGCGCGCCATGCTCGACGCCGACCGGGCCACCCGCGCCGGACAGCGCTCGGCCGAACTGATCCCGGACGGCCAGATCACCGACGACGAGATTGGGCAGATCATGCGGTCGCGCAATGCTACGGTCGGGGAACTGCGCCGCCAGAAGGCGGAACTGCAAAGCGCGCTGCACCGCCTTGAGGAGTTGAACGAGGACCTTAAGCGGAAGAACTACCTGCTTGAGACAGCCAAGAAGAACATCGCCGACCAAGACCGGCTCGCCAGCCTTGGCCTGCTGAGCGCCAGTGTGGCGCACGAGATCAATACTCCGCTGGCGGTCCTACGCGGCTCCATCGAAAAGCTGATGGAAACCGTTCCCGGCCGCGCCTCTCAGGAGCGCCTCAGCCGTATGCTCAGGGTTGCCGAGCGGCTGCGGCGTATGAGCGAGAGCCTGCTCGACTTCACGCGCGTGCGGCGGCAGGTCAGCGAACCGGCGAACTTGCGCGCCACCATTGAAGAAGCGTGGGCGTTGCTGGCCATCGACGAGAAAGCCGCGCAGGTGCGCTTCGAGAATGAAGTACCCGAGTCGCACCAAGTGCTCGGAAACCCCGACCGGCTCGTGCAACTCTTCGTAAATCTGCTCCGGAATGCCCTCAACGCGGTGCCCACCGGCGGGCGGATCGCCGTCCGCAGTCAAGAATACGAAGAGAACGGAGCACCGTGGATCTACGTCGCAGTAGAGGACGACGGTCCCGGCATCCCCGGCGACATACTCCCCGATATTTTCGAGGCGTTTGTGACCACCCGGCTCGATGCGCGCGGCACGGGACTTGGCCTGACTGTCGCCGAAGGGATCGTCCATCAGCACGGCGGATCTATCTCGGCGTCGAACAGGCCCGAGGGCGGCGCCAAGCTGGAAATCTGCCTGCCGGCCCCGCGCCCCACAGCCACCGCGGTTGCGCATAGAATAACCGATGATAATGAAGGCTGAACAGCAACATGAACCGGCGCAGCCGGTCGAAGGGCTGGTCGAGATTGCCGTTCTCGACGACGACCTCGACTTCCGCAACTACATGGAGGATTTCCTCAAGGATGAAGGCCAGTTCTCCGTGCGGACGTTCGAACACCCTGAAGAGATGTTCGAGGCCCTCGAACAGCGTAGCGCCGATATCCTGCTACTCGACATGAAAATGGGCGAATTCATGGGAGACAAAGTCCTCGAACAGGTGCAGCTTCGCTGGCCGGGCGTCTGCGTCATTATTGTCACCGGGTTTCCATCGCTTGAGGACATGCGGGCGACTTTCAAGAGAAAGGTGTTCGATTACATCCCGAAGCCATTCTCGCTGGCGCAGATGCGCACGGTGCTTGGCAACGCGATGGAGAGCTTTGGACTGGGGCGCGCGCCGTACGACCGGCTGCGTGAGCGGCTTGGGCACCGGATCAAGATGCTACGCACTGAACGCGACTGGTCGCTCAAGGAGTTGGCGGCCATGACCAAGCTGAGCGTCTCGCAGATCAGCTCCATCGAGCGCGGCGCCCACCTGCCGAGCATCGAGAGCTTGCTCTCGATTTCACGCGCCTTCGACAAGCGGCCGTCGGAGTTGCTGGCTTCGATCGACTTCTGAAACGGCCCGGGAACGGCACAACCTCCGGGCCGCGGAGTAGAATGCAAAGCAGAATGGCGTCGCTTCCGCCAACTCCAACCGCGGCCGAATCGCCCATCGTGCCCTTGCTCGAAAGCAGGACTTTCAGCCGGGCGCCGGCCTTGCGGGCGCTGCTGCAATATCTTTGGGAACACCGCGATGAAGAACTCAGCGAGTTTGCCATTGCCACCGAAGCACTCGGACGGAAATCCGACTTCGACCCGAAGACCGATGCGACGGTGCGGGTACAGATCTCCCGAGTCCGGCAGAAGCTGAAGGAGTACTACGACGACGAGGGCGCCGGAGCGGCTTTGCGAATCTCGCTGCCGCTCGGCAGCCACCAGTTCCAAATCGAAGCCTCCGATAAGCGTATCCAGGCTGCGCCGCGGATCGATCGCAAACAGATTGTCCTCTTCGTGCTGCTCGTCGCGGCCCTCGCATTGGCCGGCACGCTGTATCTGCGGCTTCGAGCTGTCGAGACGGCTCAATCCCCGGTGCAACCGCCCGCCCTTCCCGCCTTCTGGCAAGGCTTCATTGCCAATGGAAAGCCCGTGCGCATCGTCCTGCCGATCCCTGCTTTCTTCCGGTGGCATCAGCACACCATCAAGGTCCGCGACACTGATGTCGCTAGCTTCGAGGAGATCGAGAAGAGCCCTGGTATGCGGAATCTCATCCGCCAATGGGGCACGCCGGAGATCATGCACAATTACGGCATCCTTCCCGACGCGTTCGCCGCGTTGCGTTTTACCGCACTGCTCGCGGCGGCACAGGTTCCGGTCTCGGCGGTCACGCACCGCGAAGCAATGACCGACGCGCCCGGCGAGTTCAACCGGATCTACCTCGCGAACGCGCGCACCGGTGGCCATCTTGCCGATCTTGTCGGGAAGCTCAACTTCCAGCCCAACCCTTCCGACTTCAGCTTCCTGAATCGCAACCCG
>CAYPUQ010000391.1:0-5910 GCA_964413655.1 uncultured Solibacteraceae bacterium
GCGTAGCGGACATTCTCGGAGGCGAGGCGGTCCAGCAGGCGGGTCGCGACGAGGGCGTAGTCGTCCGGCGTTCGCAGGTGCGACACGGCCCACTTAAACGATTCGATGAACCCAGAGAACCCCTCATAGCGGTACCGGCGGCCTGCTTCCATCGCTGAAACGGCCGGATTCAGCTCGGCGAAAGTCTCCGGTGCGATGGATCCTTCGAGGTGAAGATGAAGCTCGGCTTTCGGCAGGTCGAGAAGCCTTCCGGTCACTTTTACGATAATAGCGTTAATGACTCATACCGAAATGGAAGCGATCGTCGGAGGGCATCACGGTGATCCTTTCCGAATCCTAGGCCCGCATGCCGCGACCGGAGACGACGGCCGGGAATTCTGGGAGGTGCGCGCATTTCAACCGCATGCGCAGAAAGTCTGGGTGATTCACAACGGCACGGCGAACGAAATGGAGCGCACCCACCCGCACGGGTTCTTTACATGGCGCTCGCCGCGGGCGCTGCATCTGTACCGGTTGCGGGTCGAACGACAGGACGGGCACACCGAAGAAATCGACGATGCGTACCGATTCCCTCCGCTGCTCACCGATTTCCAGTTGCACCTGCTCGGCGAGGGCACTCATTACGAGATAGAGTCGACGCTCGGCGCCCACTTGGCGGAAAGCGAAGGCGTAGCCGGAGTGCGCTTCGCGGTTTGGGCGCCGAATGCGCTGGTGGTTTCGGTGGTTGGCGATTTCAACGACTGGGATACACGCCGGCATCCCATGCGTTTGCGCTCCGGCGGCGTGTGGGAGTTGTTCATCCCCGGGTTGGGCGAAGGCACGGTCTACAAGTACTTCGTCCAGTCGCACCACCACGGTTATCAGCAGATGAAGGCCGATCCGTGCGGGTTCGGCTCCGAGGCTCCGCCGAAGTCCGGTTCCGTGGTTGCGAACCTGGACAAGTACAAATGGAACGACCAGGAGTGGCTGAAGAGCAGGGCCGAGACCGACTGGCTCAAGGCGCCGATGTCGATCTATGAAGTGCATCTCGGTTCCTGGATGCGCGGCGAGCAGCATCGAATGCTCACCTACCGCGAACTCGCGGAAACGCTGGTTCCTTACGTGAAGGACATGGGATATACCCACGTGGAGCTCCTGCCGCCGATGGAACACCCGTACTCGGGTTCGTGGGGTTACCAGGTGATCGGCTACTTCGCGCCGACGGCGCGCCACGGCACCCCGGAAGACTTCATGCACTTCGTCGACTGCTGCCACCAGGCCGGCATCGGCGTGATTGTCGACTGGGTGCCCGCGCACTTTCCGAAGGACGCACACGGACTGGCCTATTTCGATGGCACGGCGTTGTACGAGCACGCGGACCCGCGCAAGGGCGAGCATCGCGACTGGGGCACACTGATCTTCAACTTCGGCCGTAACGAAGTGCGCAGCTTCCTGATTTCGAGCGCGTTATTCTGGCTGCGTGCGTACCACATCGACGGGCTGCGGGTGGACGCGGTGGCGAGCATGCTCTACCTGGACTACTCGCGGGAGCCGGGTGAGTGGGTCCCGAATATGTACGGCGGCAACGAGAACCTGGAGGCCATCGACTTCCTGCGGCGATTCAACGAACAGGCGCACTTGTTTCCCGGCGCGCTGACGATGGCCGAGGAATCCACGGCATTCACCGGCGTCTCGCGCCCGGTTTACGCGGGCGGGCTCGGATTCACGATGAAGTGGAACATGGGCTGGATGCACGACATGCTGGAGTACTTCAGCAAAGAGTCGATCCACCGCAAGTATCACCACAACAGCCTGACCTTCAGCCTGCTCTACGCGTTCACGGAAAACTTCATCCTTCCCGTCTCGCACGACGAGGTGGTCCATGGCAAACGGTCGCTGCTCGGCAAGATGCCCGGCGACGAATGGCAGCGGTTCGCGAATGCCCGGCTGTTCCTCGGCTACATGTGGGCGCATCCCGGCAAGAAGCTGCTCTTCATGGGGTCCGAACTCGGCCAGTACGAGGAGTGGAATCACGAGGGGTCGGTCCGCTGGGACCTGTTGCAGTTCGACTATCACCGTAAGCTCCAGTTGCTGGCAAAGGAGTTGAACTGGTTCTACCGATCGCGGGCCGAGATGCATGAAGTCGACTTCCACTGGTCGGGCTTCGAGTGGGTGGACATTCACGACGTCGAAGGCTCGGTGATTTCGTTCCTGCGATGGTCGGAGGACCGCAAGAGTTTCCTGCTGTTCGTGTGCAACTTCACGCCGGTGGTGCGGAACGATTACCGGATCGGGGTGCCGGAAGACGGCGCTTATCGCGAGGTGTTCAATACCGACGCGGAGATCTTCGGCGGTGGTAACGTGGGCAATCCAGTGCCGCTGACTTCAGAGCCCGTTGTGGTGCACGGCCGGCTGGCAAGCATAGCGATCACCATGCCGCCGCTGGCCATGAGCGTCTTCGAGAAAGTCTGAGCGGATGGCCGGCCAGTACGACGTCATCATCGCCGGCGGCGGTCACAACGGTCTGGTTGCCGCGGCGTATTTGGCGCGTGCCGGCCGGCGGGTGCTGGTACTCGAGCAGCGCGAGGTTCTGGGCGGTTGCGCGCCAACCGAGGCGATCTGGCCCGGCTACCGCGTCTCCACGGGCGCCTACCTGGTGAGCCTTCTCCAGCAGCGGATCGTGAAGGAGTTGAGGCTTGAGGAATACGGCTACCATCCGATGGCGAAGGATCCGCCGTTCTTCACCGCCTTTCCCAGCGGGCGGCACCTGTTCATGTGGCAGGACGACCGGCGAACCCGCGAGGAACTGGCGAAGTTTTCGCCCCGCGACGCGGCGCGTCTACCCGCTTACGAACTGCACCTGGAGCGGCTGGCGATCATCGTCGAGTCGCTGCTCCTGGAGACGCCGCCGGCCCTGCCGCCACAGGGTCTCGGCGATTTTGCCGACTGGCTGAAGTTCGCCGGACGGTTGCGCGGGCTCACGACGCGCGACATCGCGGCGCTCGTGAAGGTGTTCACACAGAGTGCGTCGGACTTCCTGGATGAATGGTTCGAATCGCCGGAGGTGAAGGTGACGCTGGTGACCGATGGCGTCATCGGCGCCAACGGCGGACCGCGTTCGGCCGGAACGGCCTACATTCTGCTCCATCACGTCATGGGCGGCATCGGCGGCCGGCGCGGCGTCTGGGGTTTCGTGCGCGGTGGCATCGGCGCGATTTCCGAGGCTATTGCGGCCGTGGCGCGATCGCACGGCGCCGAGATTCGGACCCGGGCGACGATCAAGAGCTTCGAAGTACGCGAGGGACTGGTTCGCGGCGTGGTGCTGGAAGACGGTTCCATCTTCAACGCGCGGTTTGTGGCCAGCAGCCTCGATCCGAAACGGACGTTCCTTGGGCTGATCGAAGAACGGGAACTGCCGGAAGAGTTCCTCGCCGGCATCCGCCGTTTCCGTTGTGAAGGAACATCGGCCAAGGTCAACCTGGCACTCAACGGACTGCCGGAGTTCAAGGCCTATCCGGGCGCACCCGGTCCGCAACACCGTGCGACGATGCACATCTGCCCGAGCATCGACTACGTCGAACAAGCTTGGGACGACGCCAAGTATGGCCGCGCCTCGGAGCGCCCCCTGCTTGAGATGACCATCCCGACGCAGTATGATCCGTCGCTGGCGCCCGAGGGGCGTCACGTCATGGGTATCTTCCTTCAATACGCGCCCTACACACTGCGCGACGGCAACTGGGACGACTTGCGCGAGCCGTTCCTCGATCGCGTGCTCGGCGTCATCGAGGAGTACGCGCCGAACATTCGCGGCATCATCGAGCACGTGCAGATGCTCGCACCGCTGGACCTGGAACGGCGATTCGGCATCACCGGCGGCAATATCTTTCACGGCGAGATGGCGCTCGATCAGATGTTCTTCCTGCGCCCCGCCGCTGGATACGCACGCTACCGGACGCCGGTGCGTGGGCTGTATCTGTGCGGCTCCGGGGCTCATCCCGGTGGCGGCGTAATGGGCGCGCCCGGCTACAATGCCGCGCGCGAGATGCTGAAGGACTGGGACAAGCTCATCTGAGGCCCAGCGGCCCAAGAACAGTCGCCTATAGAAACAGGGCGATGATCTCGTAGCTGATCCAACCCACGGCGGCCGACGCGGGAATCGTGAGAATCCAAGCCCAGAGAATATTCGCGGCCAGGCCCCAGCGCACCGCCTTGAGGCGGTTGATGGAGCCGATACCAGCGATGGCGCCGGAGATGGTGTGCGTGGTGGAAACCGGCATCATCAGTTCGGTGGAAAACAGGATCGAGATGGCGGCCGCGGTTTCGGCGCAGAAGCCGCCGCGAGGTTTGATCTTCGTGAGCCGGCCGCCCATCGTGTGAATAATGCGCCAGCCGCCGAACAGAGTACCAAGCGCAATGGCGGCGTGCGCGGAGAGAATCACCCAGACTGGTACCTCGAAGGTATCCATGTAGCGCGCGGTCACCAGAACGCCGGTAATGATGCCCATCGTTTTCTGGGCATCGTTGGTGCCATGCGAGTAGCTGAAGATCGCCGCCGACACCAACTGCAGGCGGCGGAACCAGACGTCCATCCTCCGCGGCGTCGCCGACCGGAATGTCCAAAACACGGCAATCATCAGGAGCTGGGCCAGCACGAGGCCGAGCACCGGCGCGATGAATATGAACAGGAAAACCGGGACCCAGCCGCTGAGAATGATGGCCTTCACGCCCGCGGCGGCGAGCGCGGATCCCGCATACCCGCCGAGCAGCGCGTGCGAGCTGCTGCTGGGAAGTCCCCACCACCAGGTGAGAAGGTTCCAGGTTATGGCGCCCACCAACCCGGCCAGCAGGACAAAGGAAGTGACGAAACTCAGATCGACGAGTCCAGAACCGACCGTTTTGGCGACGCCGGTACCAAAGCTGAACGCCGCGACGAAGTTCCAGAAGGCGGCCCACGCGACGGCTTGAAAGGGGGTAAGAACCCGAGTCGCAACTATCGTGGCCACGGAGTTGGCGGCGTCGTGGAATCCATTGATGAAATCGAAAATCAGCGCGACCGTGACAATGATCGCAACCAGGAGCAGCGTCGAATCCATCGGCGCCCCGGCTAGCTGTTCTTCACCACAACGCTCTGCAGCACGTCGGCGACGTCCTCGCAACAGTCTGTCGTATCTTCCAGGATTTCGTACACCTCCTTTTGCTTGATGAGGTCGATGGCGTCCGTGCTGGTCCGGAAGAGATGGGAGATGGCATTGCGGACGAGAGCGTCGGCCATGTCCTCCTGGCGGTTCACTTCGATGCAGTGCTTGACGATCTCTCCGTCTCCGCCGAGCGCCTCGAACGCAAGCCGGAGCGTTTTCGCGGAGTCGACGATGATCTGCAATACGTCGATCACCGTTGTGGGAATCGGGTCGAGGCGATACGCCACCAACCGGTGAGCGGCTTCCTCGATGCCGTCGAGGACGTCGTCGAGGTGCGAGGCTAACGCATGGATGTCCTCGGGGTCGAGTGGAGTGAGAAACGTCTTGTGGAGCCGTTCGTAGATGTCGTGAACCAGTTCGTCGCCCTGCTGTTCAAGGCGGCGGATCTCGGCCGCGACGGCCGGCAATACGCCGTTTCCTTTCCGGGCGCCATCAAGCAGGGCGTTCGCCGCCTTGTCGATGATCTCAACCTGATTGAGAAAGTCCTTGAAGAACTTCTCCTCGCGCGGTACCAGTCGCATACAGTTTCCTAGTTTCCGTGTTCCTTCCGAAGTGTGCGCGGTGGCAAAGACCCTTATCTTCTCAAGGCCACGGGATGCCGGTCAATGGTCTCCTTCGATGGTCTCATTTCAGTGCCCCGATCAACAGCACGAGGCTGACGCTAGTGACCAAACCGATGCTAACCTTGCCGAGGTCGCGCAAGACAAGCGGGTAAACTTCGGACTTGGGCCGG
>CAYPUQ010000392.1:0-5908 GCA_964413655.1 uncultured Solibacteraceae bacterium
CTGCCGACCGAGGCGGAGTGGACGCGGGCAGCGGGGACGGTTCCGCAGCCAGAGCAGTTGGCAGAGGTGGCGAACCTGGGATCGAGAAGCACGAAAAGCATGGCGGTATTCCAGGAACCGCTGAAGACGGGGACTGCGGCGGCGGCAGCGCGGAAGGCCAACGAGTTCGGTCTGCACGACGTGTTCGGCAACGTCTGGGAGTGGTGCGGAGATTTCTATGAGGCGGAACCGAGCCCGGCTTCGGTGCGCGATCCCGCAGGGCCGGCCGAAGGTTTGGAGCGAGTGATCCGCGGCGGGTCCTTTGTTTCGACGACATCGGGGTGGTCGCGCGGCTACCGGTCGTCGAGGTATCCCGACTCTCGAAGCCGCTTCACCGGGTTTCGCGTGGCGCGGAGCGTACCGGCGAGCGGCGGCAGCGAGCCCCAAACACCCGAAACATTCCTTGCCCGGTTCAACCAGCCGCCGGCCGGCTTCGAATCTTCGATCGGGGCGCTGACTCCGTTGACGGAACCGGTGGGAACACTGACGGCCCGGTTGAAAGCGAAGTGGGAGGGCCTGCTGGGGGAGCCGAAAGTGGCTCGCGGAGCGGTGATCGCCCGCACGCTGCGCGACGTGCCGCAGCGCCATTTCTCGGGGCAGTTGATGGAGATCGAGATGGAGCCGGGGGTGTGGGAGAAGATCTACGTAGTGCGCCCCAGCGATGGCGGCCGACGTGCGGCACCGGTGATGATCGTTCCGTACTACGACGTCGACACCCCCGCCGGCCTGGACCTAGCCGGCCGGCGATACTCCGGCGCGGGGGTGCGCGCGTTCGCTTACATGGCGGCGCAACACGGCTACGTGGCCGTCGCGGTCCGCTGGTTCGGGGAGAGCTACGGCGAATCCTACAGCGAAGCGGTGGCCAACGTGGCGTTGCGGCATCCGGGCTCCACCGGGATGGGCAAGTGGGTTTCCGACGCGCGCCGGGTAGTGGACTTCATCGAAACTCTGCCGGGGGTGGACGCCTCGCGGATCGGGATTATCGGCCACTCGCTTGGCGGCAAGATGGCGCTGTACGCGGCGGCGATGGAACCGCGCATCCGGGCCGTCGTCTCGTCGGAACCGGGTATCGGATTTAGTTTCACGAACTACGAAGATTACTGGTACCTCGGCGACCGCATCGCATCGGCGCCGCCGGGGACCGACCAGCACGAACTACTCGCGCTGATCGCGCCGCGGCCGTTTTTGTTAATTGGCGGCGAGTCGTCGGACAAGGACGAAAGCTGGCACTACATCAACGCGGCGGGTGCGGTGTACGAACAGCATGGGCAGCCGAGGAATATCGGGTATATCAATCACAGGGCCGGGCACACGCCGACGGCGGAATCGATTGTTGCGGCGTTCGAGTGGCTGGATTATTTCATTAATCGAGAGCGCTGACGGGTTGCCATTGCGCCGAGCGGACCATTGACCCCGGCGTCGCACATTGATATATATTAATCCAGCACAAGTTCAGGCTCAGCACAAGTCGCGCTCCGTGTGCACGATACCCGTGACGTGGAAAGCCGTGATGGGTGGAGTGCCGCAACGGCCGGGCAAGTAACCGCACTCCCCCGCCGTTGGATGCCCAGTTCCAGCTCGCCTCTACTCGTCTGGCGGCAGATCTTCCAGAGAGGCAAACCATGACGTGCAATCGCGGGGTTCTAATCCGGATCGCCATCGCGGCGGTTCCGGTGTTGTTGTTCCTTCCGCCGAATTGCTTGTTCGGACAAGCGACATTCGGGACGATCGTGGGGCGTGTCATGGACACGACCGGCGGGATAGTGCCGGCGGCCACGATTCGGATTACTAATCAGTTCACCAACATAACCCGTTCGGTCGAGACCGACGAGTCGGGCAATTACGAAGTAACCCATCTCAACTCGGGAACCTACCAGATTGCCGCCGAGACGCCCGGGTTCAAGCGGTTCATTCACCAGGACGTCCTGCTTGAGGCGCTGGGAAGAGTCCGCGTCGACATTCGGCTGGAGGTTGGCGAAGTTGCCACAGAGGTTACCGTTACGACGGGCGTGCCTGTCGTTGAGTCCGAAACGTCGACAGTTTCCCAAGTCCGGTCCAATCGCCAGATGCTCGACTTACCGATCAACATCATCGGGAACGTCGCCCCACTGTACCAACTCACGGTACTGACACCGACGGCGTACGAAGGGGGAGGCTCGCGGCGGTCATTCGGCGGTGGACGTGGGACACAGACGTTTTTTAACGTAGACGGCGTCAGCTCCAACTCGATCGTTTTCGGCAACCAGGAGTCGAACCTCCAGCCGCCAGTGGAGTCGATGCAGGAGATGAAGGTCGAGTTCATCAACAACAAGGCCGAGTTCCTGAGCCCGGGCAACCTGACGGTGATCACACGATCGGGCCAGAACCAATTTCACGGTTCGTTGTTCTGGTACAACGTACACAGCGGGTTATCCGCGAGGTCCTTTTTCGCTCCAACGCGCGGCGCGATCGACCCGGCGACAGGAAACGAGATCTTCGCTCAACAAAACATTCCCGGCGGGTCACTCGGCGGGCCGATCATACGCGACAAGGCGTTTTTCTTTGTCGCCTACGAGAACAATTACGACACGACGCCGCAGCCCGTCTCGGTGAACGTGCCAACGGCGGCAATGCGGCAGGGCGACTTTTCGGCCCTGAGCGCCGCGATCCGCGATCCGTTTACGGGACAGCCGTTTCCCGGCAACATCATTCCGAACCAGCTTCATCACGGCGCTTCCTTACGCGCCCAGGAACGGCTGTACCCGCTGCCGAATTTCGGCGCCCCGAACCTGACCGTGGCCAATTTCCGGGGCAGTTTCGATCAACTGAGACGGGTCGACAAGATCAATACGCGGGTCGACTACCTGTTCTCCGACCGGCACACAGTTTATGCCCGGTTCGGCTTCACGAGGAACATCAGCGACAGTCTGGCATCGGGATTCCTCCCGGCAGACTTTATCGGGGGTCACCATCGGACTCTCAACCGGGCACCGCAGGGGACCATATCGAGCACCTACACCATCTCGCCGAACCTGATCAACGAGGCGAAGTTCGGCGTCGCCAGACACTGGGTCACAACCGGTGGCCCAGTGCCGGGCCAGGAACTTGTCGATCTGATCGGAATCCAGGGGTTGGTCCCTCAGCCGCCCGACGAGCGCGCCGCGCCCGACATCCGCATCGCCGGATTCCGGACGGTGTCGTGGGGCGGGGACAACCGGCGGGTGGCCAATACATTCCAGTTCATCAACCAATTGACGTGGATTCGCGGCCGCCACACAGTAAAGACCGGTTTCGAGTACCGGCCGATGCAGTACAACGGCCCCATGCGGCCTTCGTTCGGGCGTTATGACTTCAGCAACCGGAACACCGGCCACGCCTATGCCGACTTCCTGACCGGAGTGCCGACGACGACGCAACGGGAGCAGCAGCGCCCTCTTCTGTACTCCCGCTTCCGCACTACCAGCGCGTTCATCCAGGACGACTTCCGGATCTCGCCGCGTCTGACGCTCAATCTTGGCCTGCGATACGACTACAACACTCCCGCGTTCGATAAGTTCGACGTACTTTCCAGCTTCGACCCGCGGACAGGAAGCGTTGTGATTCCCAGCGCCGATCCGCTTCCGCTGATCCACCCACTCTTCCCGAGCGAGGTTCCGATCACGATCGGGAACCAAGCCGGATTTTCGCGCGGGTTGAGAGAGCCGGACCGGAACAACTTCCTGCCGCGATTCGGCTTTGCGTACCGTCCTTTCGGCAACTCGATGACGGTGGTTCGCGGGGGCTATGGGATCTTCATCGACGAACTGACCGCCGATATCCTGTGCGCCTTTCTTTGCCGGCACGGCCCGTTCAACTTCAATGAGGGATTCACGAACGCGATCCAGGGCGGAGTGCCGCTGCTCACGTTCGATCGGCCGTTCCTGGACTTCGGGACGCGGCTCGGCGCTCTGGACGTGCGCGGCATCGCACAAGACCTCCGGAACGCCTACATGCAGCAATGGAACTTCACGATCGAGCGGCATCTCGGCTTCAATACGGGTTTGCGGGTAACTTATCTCGGCACGAAGACGACTGGCATCACCTACAGGCGCAACATCAACCAGCCATGGCCGAGCGCACTGCCGTTCCACCAGCAGGGGCGGCCGTTTCCGCTCTACCGCAACATCCTCTTTGCCGAAGGGGCGGGGAACCAGATCCACAATTCGCTAGCGGTGAACGTGGAGCGGAGGATGGTGCGCGGCTTCTACTTCCAGACGGCTTACACCCTTTCCAGGAACCTCACCGACACCGAGGATGCCAGCGAAGGCGGGCCGACGCTGGAGAACGCTTACAACCGGCGCGGCTGGCGCGGCGACTCGCAGTTCGTTCCGCGGCATCGTTTCATCGGCAACCTCATTTGGGAACTTCCCGTGGGACGCGGAAGACAACTCCTGAACCGGCCCGGACCGGTGGATTGGATTCTCGGCGGGTGGCAGATCAGCTCGACTTACGTCGCGCAGACGGGAGAGTACCTGACACCGCTCTTTTCCGGCGCCGATCCGTCGAATACCGACAACTTCGGCGGCGTGGCGGACCGGATTGGCAATGGCAACCTGCCGAGCAGCCAACGGACGATCGACGGCTGGTTCGATGCATCCGCATTCGCGCTGCCACCCAACGGGCGCTTTGGCAACGGAGGCCGGGGCGTGATTATCGGACCCGGACGCCAGTCGGTGAACCTCGGGGTGTTCAAGAGTTTCCACATCACCGAACGAAGCACGATCCGTGTGCAGGGGACCGCGACAAACGCGCTGAACCGCCCGGTCTTCGGAAACCCAAACCTGGACATTTCAGTTCCCGCCGCGGTGGGGAGGATTCAGTCGGTCCAGACGCGGGACTTCGGCGGGCCGCGTGAGGTGATGCTCGGCGTGCGGTTCGACTTCTGACACGCGCGGCGCGGAGGCGCCGCCAAGCGGGAACTTTCAGCTCAGATCTCAGCCAGGCGGTTGGCGGCGTGTGAGGCGAGCTTTCAGCTCTCAGCGGCCGGCCTGGCCGGAGTGTGCGTTGAGGCTGTGGCGAGAACTGTGCGGGATACAATGGGCGACACGATGAGTTCCAAATCGAAGAATTCCACGCTCCTTTCGCGCCGGGCGGTTACTTCCGGCGCAGCGACTGGTCTGGGCCTGGCGGCCTGGCAACAGACTGCCGCCGCGCAGGAGGCGCGCCGGGACACGCCGATCTCGCCGAAGGATAAGATCAAGATCACCAAACTCGAAACGTTCCTGGTGAAACCGCGCTGGCTGTTTCTGAAGATTCATACGGACGCCGGCATCACCGGCCTCGGCGAGCCGGTCACCGAGGGCCGCTCGCTGACCTGCCAGACCGCGGTGAAGGAGATCGAGCCGTACCTAGTGGGCAAGGATCCGCGAGCCGTGGTGCATCACTGGCAGGCGATTTACCGGCACGCGTTCTATCGTGGCGGGCCGATCCTGACATCGGCGCTTTCGGGCATCGACATGGCGCTGTGGGACATCAAGGGCAAGGCGCTCGGCGTGCCGGTTTACGAACTACTGGGCGGGCCGACGCGCAACCGCGTCCGGGTCTACGCGCACGCGCGAACGCCGCAGGCGATGAAGGAATCGATGACGCGCGGATTCACGGCGTTTAAGACCGGTCCCGCCAAACAGCGTCCGGCGCGCTACATGGAGACGCCGGCGGCGGTGAAGTACGCCATCGAGAGATTCGCCGAATTGCGGGAAGCCGTGGGTGAGGAAGCCGATATCGGGATCGACTTCCACGGCGCCATCAGCCCGGCACTGGCCAAGGTGCTGATCAAGGGGCTGGAGCCGTACAACCCGATGTTCATCGAGGAGCCGTGCCAGGCGCAGAACCACGACGTAATGGCCGACAT
>CAYPUQ010000393.1:0-5863 GCA_964413655.1 uncultured Solibacteraceae bacterium
AGCAGATGCTAGGATAGCATCTGCTAACCTCCCGTGCAAGTGGGCATGGTGCATGTGTTAACGGCGTGAGCGGCGTGGGTTGTTCGATCAGGCGATCAGGCTAAAACCGACCCCGCGGTGTTCCAAGATCGCAATGTGGCGAGGCCCTAAGCGGGCTGGCTGTCGCAAGCCCAGCGCTTACTCCCAGAGCACGTGGATCTGCGCTACCGCCGACCAGCCGTTCGGCTTCGAGCTGTCCGGCTCCTGCACTTTGAAGTTGAAGTTCTTGCCTTTCCCAGCGCTGGACTCAGCCCAAAACCGAGCCGATTTCTTTGCGGCGAAACCGTGCTCTGAAGGAATCTTGAGCTTGTGGATCTCGTCCCGAACGGCGCCAATCAGGGCCGGGTACGTGAACTCGTTCTTGTCGAAATCCTGGTAAACATCGCTAATCCTGACCGGAGGCCCCGTGAAAGAGAAGACCCGCTTCATCTCCTGGAGGCACCTTTCGACGATTGCCTTGGCCAGTTGCTCCCTGGTAAGCCGGATGCGAGGGCCTTTCTTCTTCTGCTTCCTTTTGGGCGCCGAAGCCCAGCCATCGCCGCCGCTCTCGGCCTTCGACTCGCCGGTCTCCGTGGGCGCGGGCAATTTGGGCACGGTGGCCGCCGTGGGCTGGTGTGTTTCAGCCTCTTGAAAGGTGATGACGCGCTCGACTTTGGCCAGGAACTCTTCGACCGAGCCGAATTGCTCGCCCTCCAACCAGAGCATGGCGTTCTTGTACTGAACCACTTTCCCCCCGGGAGCCAATTCGGCCGCCCACTGATACGGGGTCAGTGCCCGCGATCCGACAATGATGTCGAGGCTTCTCGGAGCGATACTTGGAAATCCAGCCATGGGGCCTCCTTGCGAAACGCTGCTCAGTATAGCATCCGGCGAACTGCTTTAGATGAAAGGGGTTAACGTCCAACCCCTCCGTCAGCCGGCAGCATGCGCTGTGGCGGTGACTTCCGGCGTTATACACTAGGACCTTTTGCGGTCCATGCTGCTCGAACTGCGCAACATCGAGAAACGCTTTGGCGGGGTCCGTGCCTTGCTCAGTGGAGATCTTTCGGTTTCCGCGGGCGAGGTGCATGTGTTGTTGGGCGAGAACGGCGCGGGGAAGTCCACCCTGATGAAGATCGTGGCGGGCATGCTGGAGCGCGATGCCGGCGATATGCGCCTGAACGGCCAGACGGTCCACTTCCGGAATCCCGCCGAGGCCGCGCGTGCGGGAATCGCGATGGTCCACCAGGAGTCGCTGTTGGCCCCACACCTGACCGTCGCCGAGAATATCTTTCTCGGCCGCGAGCCGCGGAGGGCGCTCGGCTTCGTGGACCGCAAGAAGATGCGCGACATGGCCGCGCGAATCATTGCCGAGCGGCACTTCCCGCTGCAGGCGGAAATGCGCGTGGAACGGTTGAGCCCGGCCGGGAAGCAAATGGTCGAGATCTGCCGGGCAATCCAGCATGGTTCCAGCCTCCTGATCTTCGATGAGCCCACGTCGTCGCTGTCGTCGTCGGAGACCGAGGAAGTGTTTCGCATTGTGCGGTCGCTACGTGAGCGCGGTATGGGGGTCATCTACATCACCCACCGGCTGGAAGAGTTGAACGCGATCGGCGACCGCGTGACGATTTTGCGCGACGGAGAGACAGTCCACTGCAGCCCGCTGGAAGGGCTCACCATCGAGGAAATGATCCGGTACATGGTAGGCCGCGAAGTGAAGGAAATATACCAACGCGAACCGTTGGCGTCGGGCGAAGAACTGCTTCACGTCGAGCGGCTCAACCAGCATCCGCTGCTGCATGACATCACGTTCAGGCTGCGCGCGGGCGAGATCGTAGGGATGGCCGGGCTGGTGGGCGCCGGCCGTACTGAGCTCTGCCGGGCGATTTTCGGCCTTGACCCGATGAACAGCGGCACGATTCGCGTGGCGGGCCAGCCGGTCCAGATCCGGTCGCCGCGCGACGCCGTGCGCGCGGGTATTGCGCTCATCCCGGAAGACCGGCAGCGCGCCGGGCTCGCGGCGAAGCTACCGGTGAGTTATAACGTGACGGCGGCATCCCTCGACCGGATCAGCCGCGCGGGTTTTCTACTGCTCGGCGAGGAAAAGAAGCTGGTGGAGGAATTCGCCAGCCGGCTGCGAATCAAGATGGATGGGCCGCGCCAACTGGCCGGCCGCCTGAGCGGCGGCAATCAGCAGAAGGTCGTCATCGCCAAGTGGGTCGTTCGCGGCGCGCGAGTGTTCCTCTTCGACGAACCGACGCGCGGCATCGACGTGGGCGCGAAAGTGGAGGTATTTGAAACGATGGATCAGTTGGCGTGCTCCGGCGCCGCTGTGCTGATGGTGAGTTCCGAGATGGCCGAGTTGATTCAAGTGGCCGACCGTATCCTGGTGATGCGACACGGACGAATCGCTGGGGAACTGCCGGGCCGCACGACGCAGGACGAGATCATGCGGCTCGCAACGCTTCAACAGAGCGCGGCCGTCATCGCCGAGGAGAACGGGGCGTGATTCAACGGTTGCTTCCCTTTCTGACGCTTATCGCGTTGATCATCGGCCTCTCGATCGCGTCGCCGTACTTCCTTACCGGCACGAACCTGTCGAGCGTAGTGCGGCAGACGGCAGTCATCAACGTCATGGCCCTCGGCATGACGATGATCATCGTCTGCGGCGGCATCGATTTGTCGGTCGGTTCCATCCTCGCGCTCGGTGGTCTGCTTGGCACCATGGCCATGGAGCGGGGAGCGCCGATTCCCGTCGGGATCGCCGCCGGCATCCTGACTGGAATGGCCTGCGGCCTGTTGAACGGCTTGATGACCACGCGGCTGCGGATCAACCCGTTTATCGTGACCCTCGGCATGCTCGGCATTGTGCGAGGCGTGGCGTTGATCATCTCCAACGGACTGCCCGTACACAATGTGCCGCCGGGGTTTTCTTTCCTCGGTGAAGGCAACCTGCTGGGTGTGCCTTTTGTTCTGTGGATTCTCCTCGTTTGCGGTGTCGCCGTCCATGTGCTGCTCGAACACACGCGCCACGGCCGTTATGCGTTCGCCATCGGCAGCAATCCGGATGCCGCCCTCTACACCGGCATAGCGGTGAACTTCCACACGACGATGGTTTACACGCTTGGCGGCATGTTAACAGGGCTGGCCGGCATGATCGAGGCCTCACGCCTCATGACCGGGCAGCCGACGGCCGGCCAAGGCTATGAGCTCCAGGCCATCGCCGCCGTCGTCATTGGCGGCGGCAGCCTGCGCGGCGGCGAGGGTAGCGTCATCGGCACGCTGATCGGCGCGTTCATTATGGGCCTGCTGGCGAACGGCAGCGATCTGCTCGGAATTTCGCCGTACGTCCAACAGGCCATTATCGGCGCCATTATCATCCTGGCCGTTGCGGTGGACGAACTGCGCAAGCGGCGTTTGGGTTGACCTCAGCCGGCCATCGGCTCGTCGGCGCTACCGCCATAGATCGACGGTACCTTGGAACCAACAGGCCGCAGGTAGGCCGAGAGTTGCCCGCGGTGATGCACCGTGTGGACAAGCAGGAAGTTCAGGTACGTCACCGCCGGGTTGTTGAACATCCCATAGAAATCCAAGTTCTGAAGCAGCTTGTCTACCGGCAGCTGCTTCACTTGCTCGAGCTTCTGCGGGATGTTGTGGGCGTACCACGCGGCCACATCGCCGCCGCCTTTCACGTTCGAGGGGATGCGCTCTTCTTCGTTGCCGAAGCTGCCGGTGAGGATGGAGTCGAGGAACCAGCGCTCGCTGTTGGCGATGTGCCAGGCGAGTTCGAGTGCGCTGCGCGACTTCGGGTCAGGCCGGTAGGACGCGCCCGCGTCATGCGGAACGGCGGCAAGAACTTTCTGGGTGATCGGGATTTCGAATTCGATGCTCCCGGCGAGGAATCCGAGGAGAAATTGTGCTTGTTCGCTAGTCATTGCGGAAGTCTCCTGTTGAAACAGTCTGGGACACCAGTATAACGGCGAATTGTGCCGGCTGCGCTGCGAGGGTAGGATTCGAGGGGTTAGGGTTGCGAACCCGACGGCTCCAGCGGGCTATCATAAAAGTTTGCCGAATATTCCAGCGATTTGGTGTCTCAGCCTGCTGCTGCCCGCCGTGGCCGCCGCGCTGAGCGCGCCGATTCAGTTGCGACCGGGCGATATGATCGCGGTTCGGCTGACTTCCGAAGTCTGCTCGTTCCGCTCAAAGCCGGGGGACGCCGTCAACGCCGCAGTTTTATCGGTGCTCGACCGCCACGGCGGGCGTCGCAGCCTGTTGCGCGACGTGTGGATCGAAGGCGAACTCACACAAGTGCGAAGGGTTGGCTATGGATTGCGAAACTCGCGCGCTGCCATCAGTCTGCAATTCGACCGTTTGTATATCGGCTCCGGACAAGCACAGCCGGTAACCGCAAGGCTGATCGAAGTAGATAACGCCCGCGAAACGGTGGACCCGCGGGGCTCGATTCGCGGGATTTTCGCGGGAGACAGTCCAGGCAACCGCATCACGAGCCGTCTGATCCGGTTGCCTGCCGTGAATCCGTACCCCGATTTTCCGCTCTTGGCTTACAAACTGGCGACACCCTTTTTTCCCGAACCGGAAATCCATTTCGATCCCGGCACCGAGATGTGGCTGGAGTTGGACCAAGAAACCAGTATTCCCGGCGTTCACGCCGTCTCGGGGGAACACTTCACCACCGAGGAGATCGAGAGCCTCACCGCCTTGGCTAAGGGCTTGCCAGTGCGAACGGTCGAAGGGAAGAAACAACGGGACGCGGACATCGTCAACCTGCTGATCGTCGGCTCGTGGAACCAGGTCGAGGACGCTTTCCTCCGGGCCGGTTGGCTGCCGGCCGATAAGGTCACCGCCCGGTCGATAGCGCGCTCGATCTTTGCGCAGGTCGAGGAACGCAGCTACCCTGCCGCTCCGATGAGCGGACAAACGCTAGATGGAATTCCCCAGGACATGTCGTGGCAGCAGACGCTCAACAGTAAGCGCCATCGCCATCATGCACGCCTCTGGAAACTCGCGGATGGATGGAATGGTGTTGATGCCTGGGCCGGCGCCGCGACTCACGATATTGGCGTGAAGTTGTCGATGAAGCGGATGAGCTTCATCCACCGGATCGATCCGAACATCGACCTCGAACGCGAGAAGATCATCAACGACCTGTTCGCCGCCGGCTGCCTCGCGGGCTGGACTTATGCCGGCCGCTCGGGCGTTCCGAAGTCCAGCCTGAATGCCACGGGCGACCTTATGCAGACCGACCAGAAGTTGGCTGTCCTCCGCCTGCGCGACTGCCGGGACCCGGAATTCCCGGCGGCCGGCAGCCGCGCCAAAGTGAAGCACGGCTCGCCGTTTCGCCGCTGGGCTCGCAAGCAAATCCTCACGCTCCGTTACGATCTCGTCCACGCCAACATCTTCGGCGGCGCTTACCAAGCCATCCGAGCGGTGCATCATACGCTATCCTCGGGACCGCCCCAGGCTTCGGCGAGCCGTGCCGTCGATGGTTATGCCCAAGCGATCGGCGAAGACTGACCCCCCGTTTTCGGGCCGCGGAATAGCCTCCGGAGGCGATGGGCGCAAGCCACCGGTCGAGTGCAAGCTTGAGACTGTCAGGACGGTGATTGAAAAGCCGCCCATCTCAAGGAGACTCACAAGAATGAAAGTTGCAGTTGCTTTGCTGACCCTAGCCAGTTTCGGCGCTTTTGCGGCTCCGCAGGCGCCACCCCCTTTCGCAGCCCACCTCACCGCAGACCGAGTCTGGTCAGAAGGGCAAGAAGCCCCAGCACTAACTAGCTAAGCTAGACGACGCGGGCGCCTGGAGCGCCCCGCCGATTCGCCGGGC
>CAYPUQ010000394.1:0-3314 GCA_964413655.1 uncultured Solibacteraceae bacterium
CTAATCTCCGGTACTCCGCTTAATGGAAGGTGGGAAGCGACGTTCACCATGCCCCAGTTTAGCGAACCGGGGATCTGGCAGATAGAGTTTCTGCAACTCCGTGACGTAGCGGGCAATCAGCGGTTCCTGAACACTGCTAATCTGACGGCACTCGGCCTTACCGTGAATCTTTCCGTCGCTTCCAGTCCGGCCGACACCACGCCTCCCCAACTCACCGGACTGAGCTTTCTGCCCACGGTCATCAATACCTCGACCAGCAACCAGTCCGTTGGAGTAACACTAAACATAACCGACGACCTGTCGGGAGCGACTTTCTCTCCTACCGCACCGAATATTAGCTTCTTCGAAGCGGGAGTTCAGTTTCGAAGCCCCTCCGGACAGCAAGTAAGGAGCGCCGCATTCTTCAATACGTTCAACCTGGTGGCCGGCACACCGCAGATCGGAACGTGGCAAGGAGACGTTTTCTTCCCCCGATTCAGCGAGGACGGCACATGGTGGATCGACCGCCTCGATCTCAAAGACGTTACGAGAAACATCGTTTCCTTCAACACCGCTCAATTGGAAGCAATGGGCTTCCCGACGAGTCTTGTCGTGCTGCGGCCCTCGCTGATCGGCGATGGCACGATCAGCGATCCAGCCGCCGGAGGGACCGTCTCAGACGACACCTTCGGCGACCGGGCTCAAGTGACATTCCCACCCGGCGTCCTCAGCGCGCCGACTACCGTGTCCATCGACGTCTTCCAGGACCCCCTCGATATACCGAATCCGGCTGGCTTCTCGGGTCCGGGAACCCACTTCGTGAACATCGAACTTACGCCGCAGCCGTCGTTTCCACTGCCGGCGCCCGGCATGACGGTCGTTCTTCCTCTTCCGAATCCGCTGCCCTCGGGCACGCCGTTGTCCCTATACCGCGTCGATCCCGCGACCGGAGATCTGGTACCGGCAATCGGCGTCACGGGCGTGCCTGTTGTTGGAACAGTGAACGGGAACGGCCTGAGCGCCACATTCACCGGAATCGCCAGTCTCTCGACCGTGGTCGGCCTGATTCCCGAAGCCATTCCGGTCACGATCGACATCAGACCTGGCAGTTTCCCGAACCCGCTGAACTGCACGGCCGCCAACGCGGTCCTGCCCGTGGCCATCCTGAGCACCAACGGCTTCGACGCGACGACGGTTGACGCGGACACGGTGCGATTTGGGAAGGCCGGAACCGAAGCGGCGGAGACTCACAAAGACCGGAACGGCAAAGCGATGCGTCACGTGGAGGACGCAAACGGAGACGGCCGCCTCGATATGGTCTTCCATTTCCGCGTGGGCGATACGGGATTCGGTTGCGGCCAAGTGGCGGGCGAGTCATTCTCTGACGTGGTTGGGCGGCTTACTGGCAAGACCCAGAACGGCACAGCAATCGCGGGCGAGGACATGATCCGGCTGCTGAAACGGTGACCGGAAGGTTGAGGAGGAGGAGGGGCCAGGGCGAGTCGGCGTGGCGGCGACGTCCCTGGCCTCCCGAAGAACTGGGTCACTCCCGCTCCACCACCCACCTCAAGTAAACTGATTGGGGAACTCCCGTGGCCCTGCTGCACCTGCTCATCGGCATCGCACTCCTGAACTCCGTCAACGCCCAAACCACCAGCCCCACCCTCCGCCTCCACCGCGCCGAAAACTGGCTCTCGATCCAAGCTCCGCACCTGCCCGGCGGCGAGATCCGCATCAACTACCTCGAAGCCTACTGCCGCGCCGACTCAACCAATGCGGACTGGGTCGCCCACACCGTGATCAAGCACAAAAGCGAAACCCTCCCGCGCCCCGAACACACACGCCAGATCCAGCTCCGCGACACCCTCGAAGACGGCCTTACGGTCGAACACACCATCACCGCCGGCGCCGATCAAGTCGAGTTCCGCCTCGCCGCGCGCAACCCCACGAGCCGCCGCTCCGAGGCACACTGGGCGCAGTCTTGCGTCCGCCTCGGCGCATTTACCGGATTCGACCCGGATCACCGGCGCGGCGACATCGACGACTACCTGCCGAAGTGCTTCATCTTTCTCGACGGCCGGCTCACCCGTATGCCGACCCCCGGCTGGGCAACCGAGGCCCGGTACACACCGGGCCAGGTATGGCGGCCCGTCCATGTGCCGGCAACGGACGTGAACCCGCGCCCGTTGAACCCACTTCATCCGAGCAACGGCCTGATCGGCTGCTTCAGCGGCGACGAAAAGCTGATCTTCGCCACGGCCTGGGAGCCTTACCAGGAGCTATTCCAGGGAATCGCCCGCTGCATCCATTCCGACTTCCGTCTCGGCGGCCTCCAACCCGGCGAGCGCAAGGAAATCCGCGGCAAGGTCTACATCGTGCCGAACGACGTGCCCGCTCTAATCAAGCGCTACGCCGCGGATTTCCCCGAACACGCATCGCGTTAGCCGGCAGTCACCGCCACGCCGCAGCCGTTTCAGCGGCGAAATCGTCGAATCGCCGCGGCGGGCGGCCCAACACCTTCTCCTGGAAAGCCAATTCCTCAGCAGTGGCCGTCAAACCGTTCTGCTGGAAGTGGGCGTACATGATCTTCAGATCGTGAACCAGCCACGCAGGCAGCATTTGCTCCGCCTGTGCGCCCCATGCTTCCAGGTCGTCGCCGCCGTATTGAACCGTGCGGCCGAGATGCCGGCTCCAGATTTCAGCGGTCGCTGGCCCGTTCAGCACCTCGGGACCAACCAGCGGATACTTCGTACCGGTGTAACCGTCTTGAGTGAGCGCCGCTACCGCCGCCGCGATATCGCCTGCGTCCACGCGGTTGCAGCCAATCGATCCGATGGGCTGGGGATACACGCCGTACTGTAGCATCGCGTCCTTGAACCAATAATCGTTCTGAAAGAAATTGTTTGGCTGGAGGATGGTCCACTCCACGCCCGATGCCATGACTGCATCCTCGACGGGCTTCTTGGTTGCGAAATGGGGAATATGGAGCCCTTCGTCCAACCGGTGCACCGTCATGTACACGATGCGCTTCACTCCCACCTTCTTCGCTGCCTCCACTGCAGCCAATCCCTGAGCCGTCTCGTCCTGCGCTAGCGCGTTTAATAGAAAAACCCGCTCCGCGCCATCGAACGCCTCGGGCAGACTTGCCGGATGCCGAAGATCGCCGATCACGGGTCGCGCGCCGCCGGGAAGCGACGGAGCCTTCTCCGGGTTCCGCAGCAAAACACGAGGTTTGTGACGGCTTGGACAAGCGCTGTCACAACTGCGCCGCCAACCGTTCCTGTACCGCCAGTGACGAGTATGGTCATGCCAGTAATTCTTACAAGGTTTGGCCC
>CAYPUQ010000394.1:3414-5858 GCA_964413655.1 uncultured Solibacteraceae bacterium
TTCGGCCTGATTGTCACGGCCGAGCCCTACTACTCGGTGACCCAGCCGAGCGATGTGGTTGTGATGAAGAATGTTGTCCTGCCGGAGACTCGCGGCAGCGTCGAGACGGTGAACGTGAAGTCCGAACTGCTCAGCCGGGGCCAGTTCACGTACCGCGTTAGCCAGGCCGAGCCGGCGACCGAACGCCGGAAAGTCGGCAAGGACGAGTATGAGGCGCTTCTGGAGCTGTACCAGGCCCAGAACGCGGTGAACATCGCCCGTTCGCGAGGCGCGGAGCAATTCGCGGCTGACACGTTTCGGCGCGCCGAGGCACTACTTCAGCAGGCGGAAGCAAATTATGCGGCCAAGTCGTTCGACCGTGTGGTATCAACAGCCCGGGCAGCCTCGCAAACGGCTGAGGACGCTCGTATTGTTGCCACAAAGCGGCAAGAGGAGCGTACCGCGAGCGGCGCTGGAGTGGCCGCTGTCAACGAGTGAGGGTCAGGATTGCCCGTTCAGGCCGAAAAGCCTGACCGCCAGGCGGTTAAAAAAACGCTTTCTATATGGGTGGAGAAACATCCAAGAAAGTAAGCGGACTGGGACTGGCGGTTCGAAGTTCGGGTCCTTGGCTTTGCGGCGCCGGAGGATGCCGTCGAGAGTTTCGCGTGGTTTTTCGCGAAAACTATCGAGCATCGCGGTCTGGTGCACGCACGTAATAGTACAGAAGGGCGCGCAGCCCTTCGGTGTAGCGGCCTCGCGGCGGAGGTCTTCCGGGCTATACGCTTCGAGCGGAGTGCCCGGTTGGCCCCGCTGCTGGGAACAATAGTGGACTAAGCCGTCCTCACAGATGTAGAGGAAGCGGCCACCGGCGCGGCAATGCCAATGATTGGGCCGGCCGCGCAGGATGTTTTCCTGAAAGAAGTCGAGATGTGCGAAAGAGAACAACCCGTTGCTGAGTTTGCGGAGACGGCCGTAGACCTCGTGCTGGGTGGCATTGAGGGGCGCAAGCTGGCCCTCACCGTCGTGCAAGATGCCGACCGTGCTGGTGAAGCCCAGTTGCTTGGCGCGCAGGCCGATCTGGTGGGCGTCTTCCGGTTGGCGTACCGGGCTGCCAAGGACGGAGTTGATCGTCACGCTGAATTCCGCGTGTTCGGCGAGCATCTCGAGTTTTCGATCGAGCACCTTCAGGCTCTTTTTGGAGGTGTCGTCGGGCTGGACGTTGTCGATGCTGATCTGGAGATAGTCGAGCCCGGCCCGGTTCAGGCTACGGATGTATTCGGGCGTAAGCAGATACCCGTTGGTAATGACGGTGGCGATGACGCCGCGCTCTCGAACCCGTCGGATGAGTTCGGGCAAGTCTGGGTGCAGCGTGGGTTCACCGCCGCTGAAGGTGACGATCGTCGTCCCTAATTCGCATAGCTTGTCGATTCGCCGGAGCATGACTGGAGCCGGCACAGGCGGCGACGTCTTATCGAATTCGTTGCAGTAGGTGCAGGCGAGATTGCACCGCCGGATTGGAACTATCTGGGCCAGAATTGGGTGGTGGGGCGAGTGCATCGCGCGGGCGAACATCCGCGCCTCGCGCGCCTTGCGTTGAATGTGCTTCGTCGTCCGTCGCAGGCTTGCCACCATCAACCCCATGTTCTATTCTTCCATTAAATAAATCCAGGAGGTGGTAACCATCATGAGACGACTTCTGCTGACGGCTGTTTGCACGGCGGTTGCGATAACACTGGGCGCGGCGCAGGTCAGCCCGGAGCTCGAAGAGCGCGAAGCCAAGCGCATGAGCGTGATGGCTAACGACATCCGCAAGGCCATCGTCACTCTGCCGAACTATGGTCTCTTCGACGACGTCCGGTTCAGCATCAACCGCGCCAATGTTGTCACGCTTAAGGGCTACGCGTCGCGGCCAACGCTCAAGGCATCCGCCGAGAACGCGGCCAAGAACGTGCGCGGCGTCGAGAAAGTGGATAACCGGATCGAGGTTCTGCCGCTTTCGCCGCAGGACGACGAGATTCGCTTCCGGGTCTACGTCGCGGTCTATGGCCACCCGGCGCTCGCCCGCTACAACCCGAACCGCGGGACACCGCTGTTCAATTCACTGGTGCGCCGGACGGCCGGCATCACGCAGGATCCCCCGCCCGGCAACCACCCGATTCACATCATCGTGAAGAACGGCAATGTGACGCTCGAGGGCGTCGTCGATAACGAAGGCGACCGCTCCATCGCTGAGATCCGCGCTAACGGCGTCCCTGGCGCTTTCCGCGTCGATAACGAGATTCGCCTCTCTTCGGGCCGCCGCCGGTAACGCGGCCGGGGATGGCGCCGCACCGCTAAATCGGCGGCGTGCGCTTGTGCCAGTCTGTAGCCGATTGGAAGGCGTGACCGACCCTGAATAGCACGGCTTCATTGTCGGACCGGCTTTGGCCGTTGTTGATGGCGAGTCGCTCACCCTGCTCCCTCAT
>CAYPUQ010000395.1:0-5848 GCA_964413655.1 uncultured Solibacteraceae bacterium
GTTTCGTTGCTTTCCAGCCCATCGATCAGAACCGAGACGCCGCCACTTCCGACCGATCCGGCGTCCACGAAATCCCCCAACATCCCAAGGACGTCGCCTCCCAGCACGGGCAGCCTGTCGAGCATCGCCGGATCGAGAGCGAGGACGTCCTGGTTGGACCCGCTGTCGAGGGCGATCGTGTCGGATTCGGCGGTTACTTCAACCCGCTGTCTGACTCCCGCCAACGGAAGCGCCAAGGTCACACGTGGTTCTCGATCCGCCACACGCACCTCGCGTGACACACATTCAAACCCCGCACTGCATGCCCGGACCGTGTATGGGCCCGGCTGCGATAATACGATCCGGGTGTGGCCAGTAGCTGCCGTGACAGCGCTGTGGGAAACCCCTCGGCCATCCACCGTAACATCCGCGCCGGGGATCGCGGCGCCGCTCGGGTCGGTGACGTGCACTACCAACACTTGCGCGGATAGCGCTTGCGCCAGCACGCAGAGACACACGGATCGCGATGCACGCTTGGTGGACATTCTGTTTGTTCCTTCGAGCGAAGTATTACGGCAACAGCCGGGCGGTGAGCAGCACGATGAGCGCCTTGTCGCCGCTTCTCATCCGGGAAGCGCCAAGCACGACCGCCTCACCGCTCTTCACCGTGGTTCGTGTTTCGAGGAGGCTGCTTCGACTCCCCGATTCCTTCGGCGGGCCTAACAGATCGACTTCAACACGCAACAAGCCGGCTTTGCTGTCGCCCTGAACGTCGAAGCGAAGTTCACCCTTCAGCGAATCGGCCAGGGTGATTTCGAGCTTGCGTCCTTCCTGCCCGCGAATGAAGGCAGAATCGAGCAAGTGGTAGCTGCGAAAGTTGAGAATGGATTTCAACTCGGCAGGAACGAGTTGGGAGGCGTCGTTCGCGGGTTTGGCCGCCGAGCTGGCCTCAATGAGGCGCAGCATGATTTCCGCCTCCCTTCTGAAGGGCTCGCTCTTTCGCTTCTGCGCCACCATTGTCAATGGGGCCAACAGCACCAAGACGGCGACGGCGCAAGCCGTTCGTTTCGTCATGGAAATCTCCTCGGGAATATGCGGCTGGTCATAAGCCAAACCGGTCGTCGAAGACCCAGTGAACAAGGGTGCCATCGCTGAGGGTGAGGTGCATCTCCAGCCGATCCTGCTTGACGGTTTGGACCGCGGGGCTGGGCAGCCGGGAGCCCGGCGTCCCCGTGAGCCAGAGTCCAGCGGCGCCCGCGAACAACGAGGCGGCGAGTGCCAAGCCGGCCCAATTCAGCGCCCGCTGAGCGGGCGCCAGGCCGTCGCCCCGGCGCAGAGCCTTGGTTCTGGCTCGCGAGGCCCGCGCTTGAGCGTCCGCCACCTCGGGCTCGATGCAAACAAATTCCCGCCATTGATCGTCGTTCATTCAGTCCTCCCGTAGTTCGGGGTAATACTGGCACAGGAGCTTGCGAATCTTCCTCCGCGCCTGTGCCGCCCGCGACCGGGCGGTGATCCGCAAGCAGCCCATCGCCCGCGCCGCCTCGGCGCTGGTGAGGCCTTCCATGTCGAGTAACACGAGCGCGGCTCGCTCCTTCCCGGTCAATAGATCCAGCGCTTCGAGTACCCGCTGAAACTGTTGGCGCCGGTCCCAGTCATCGGCCGGCGCCGCGAACTCAGCCCCTTCGATCGGCGTCTCGCGGCGGTCGCGCCGCCGCAAATCGTGAGCCTGGTTCAACACGATTCGATAAATCCAGCCCCACAGGTTCGTCCCGGAGCGGTACCGGTTCAAATTCCGGCAGATCTTCCAAAGCGCCTCCTGGGCGACATCTTCGGCCAGCACGGCGTTCCCCACCATACGGAAGGCGAAGACATACACGCGCCGCTCAATCTGGCGCAGAAAGTCCTCCAGCGCGTCGCGATTACCCGTCCGGGCGGCCGCCAGCAGGATCTCCAGTTCGTCCAGGTTGTCCGTCCCCACGGTCTCCGCCGCGGGCATTGTTACCGCCATCATCGGCGCTCACCTTGATAACGCCCCAAACCGGCGAACTGTTCGATTGCCGGGTGCGAATTGTCGGCCATACCGTCTACGATGACACTTCATCCGAAGGACCGCCCAGGCGCCCCAGACGGTTCGATACACTTGCCTCTATGCTGGCGGCGAGTCTGGTCGTCTTCCTGCTGCTGGTCGTGCCCTTGGGAGCGCAGATGAGCGCCGCGCTTCGATGCCAGCGGTGTCACCCCGAGCAGGTCCGCACGTACGCCGCGACGGGCATGGGCCGTTCCGCCGGACGCCCAGCCGGGCTGCCATCCGGGGAGTTTCGCCACGCGCTGTCGGGATCGCGCTTTCGCGTCCATGCCAAACGTGACGGAATGCAGCACGAAGCGGAACGCCACGGCCGCCGCGTCAGCCACGAGATCGAGTGGTTCATCGGATCGGGCAACGAGGGCCGTAGCTTCCTCATCCGGCTCGGCGACTCGCTCTTTCAGTCGCCGGCCGCCTGGTATCGCCGGCGAAGCAGCTACGACATGGCGCCTGGCTACGAACAAGATCGCGCTCCGGACTTCTATCGCCCAGTCACACCGGACTGCCTCTTCTGTCATACCGGAAGCGTCAAAGCCGTTCCACACACCCAAAACCGGTACCGGGTACCGGCGCTGGTCGAAGCCGCGATCCACTGCGACCGTTGCCACGGCGATCCGGCACGGCACCTCGCCGCGCCAAACCGGGATAACATCGTGAATCCCACACGCCTTGCCGGTCCGGCGCGCGACAGCGTATGCGAACAGTGCCATCTCGGCGGCGAGGCCCGGATCCCTAACCGCGGGTCCCACTTCTTGGAATACCGGCCCGGAATGGTGTTGGAAGACGTGTTCACGGTGTATGTCAACGCGGGGGACAAACATACGCAGCGCTTTCGTGTGGTGAGTCACGTCCAACAACTCGCGCTGAGCCGGTGCGCCTCGGCGAGCGGCGGCAAACTCTGGTGCGGTTCCTGTCATCGAATTCATACCGATCGCTTGAGCCGCCCCGCGCAGTATCGTCAGGCTTGCCTCGACTGCCATCAGGCCGTGCTTCCCGCCGGAGAAGAACACCAAACCGGCGACTGCGTCGCTTGCCACATGCCGCGCAAGGCTGCTTGGGACGGCGGACACACGGCATTTACGGACCATCGAATCACCCGGCTCTCGCCGGGGAACACTCAGCCCGCGGCTCCCCTCCCGGATGAGCCACCTCTACGAGCATGGCGGGAACCAGCGCAGGCATGGAGAACGCGCAATCTCGGGCTGGCCTACATCAGCGCCGGTGAGCGCGACTCATCGGCTTGGCAACTCAACGAGGGGTTCCGCTTGCTGACCCAGACGCGCACGACCGGCGATCCCGACCCGGCGGTTGACGCGGCGCTTGGGCTCGTCTTGCTGCAGAAGGAACGGCCGCTGGAGTCGCTGCGGTTCTTCCAGCGAGCGCTCGCTGCCAACAAATCGGATTCCCGGGCACAATTGAATTTCGCCGCCGCCGCGTACGCCGCTGGCCGCTCTTCGGAAGCCGTGGCCGCGCTGGAGCAGGCGCTCGCGTTCGAACCGCTCCTAGAGGAAGCACACCAGTTGCTCATCGAAGTCCATGGCAGATCTGGCGGCCACAGGCAACGAGAAGCCGCCTGGCACCGTTACCGCCGCCTCTTTCCAAAAAGGTTGTCGCCATGAGAAGGCTGACCCCGGTGCTGCTTTTTGTCGGGCTCGGCCTGCTCGGACAGTCCCGGCTCGATGAGGCATTGACCGCTTACGGGCGCCGAAACTTCAGCCAGGCATCGGTGTTATTGGAAGAACACTTGAGGACGGCGCCGGGCGATCTTCGCGCCCGCTTGCTACTCGGTTTGTGCTATCAGCAGGCCGGCTTGCTTCCGGAATCGGAAGCGACTTTCCAGGAAACCGTTCGCAGGAATCCAAGACATTCGGGCGCACGATACTCCCTCGCCCGCGCGCAGTACCTTCGTGGCCGACTAATCGAAGCAAGAGCCAGTCTTCGCGAGGCTGCAGAACTGGGAGAACCGGAATCCCGCGTCGAATATCTCTTCGGCCTGATCGCTCAGGAGGAGAACAGCAACGAGACCGCCTTGGGTCATTACCAGCGCGCTACGACCGCCGATCCGAAGTTTGAGACCGCCTGGACTGCCGCAGGCACTCTTTTGCTGCGAATGGGCCGCTTGAAAGAGGCCAGATCGGCGCTCGATCGGTCGATTTCGCTGGCGCCGGGAGCAATCGAGGCGCGATACCAACGCGCCCGGCTGCATCTCGAACTGGGCCGGCAAGCGGAGGCTGAGGCGGACCTCATGGCCGCCCCTGAGCATGAGGGGGCGCAGCAGTTGCTGGAACGTTTGCGGGCTGGAGGACTGGGGAAGACGCCCGTCCGCCCACGCGAAGACGCGCCCCCGGCGCCCGTGCGCTTCGAGAGTGTGGCCGAGGCCGCCGGAATACAGTTCGTGCTCGACAACCATCCCACCCCACGCAAGCATCTCGTCGAGACGATGACCGGTGGCATCGCCGTATTCGACGCCGACGGCGACGGCCGGCCGGACATCTTCTTCGCCAACGGAGCCGAACTACCATCGCTCGAAAAGACCGGTCCGCGCTACTGGAACCGGATCTACCGCAACGAGGGCAACTGGAACTTCACCGATGTCACCGAGCGCTGGGGATTGCGGGGCGAGGGCTACTCGATGGGCGCGGCCGCGGCGGACTTCGACAACGATGGCCGCGTCGATCTCTTCGTCGCCGGCGTGAACCGAAATATTCTTTACCGCAACACCGGCCTGGGATTCGAGGACGTGACCGCGCGGGCCGGCATTCAAAACGAGCCCTGGACCGTCGCGGCGGCCTGGCTCGATTATGACCGGGACGGCTTGCTGGACCTGTTTCTCGTTAACTACGTCCGCTGGACGCCCGATTTCGACGAGTACTGCGGCGATCATACACGAAACTTCCGCGTTTATTGCCATCCGAAGCATTTCGAGGGTCTGGCGAACACTCTGTACCGCAATCTGGGAAATGGCCGATTCGAGAACGTTTCGGTCAACGCTGGGATCGCCCGGCATACCGGCAAAGGGATGAGCGCCGCGATCGCCGACTACGACCGCGACGGCTATCCCGACATCTTCGTGACGAATGACGCCTTACCGAACTTCCTGTTTCGCAACCGTGGCAACGGCACGTTCGAAGAAGTGGCGCTGACGGCCGGGGTCGCGCTGACCGACGATGGGAAGGCCATCTCGGGCATGGGAGCCGACTTCCGCGACTACGACAACGACGGCCTGCCCGACATCGTCTTCAGTGCGCTCACAGGCGAGACGTTCCCTCTGTTTCGCAATCTTGGGAATGGGTTCTTTCGGGATGTCACCTTTCCCAGCGGCCTTGGGCTGCTCAGCAGCCGGAGAAGCGGCTGGAGTATCGGATTGGCCGACTTCAATAACAACGGCTGGAAGGACATCTTCAGCGCTAACTCCCACGTCACGGACAACATTGAGGTGTTCGCCAGCGATACCTATCGCCAACCAAACAGTCTCTACGCGAATCGCGGCGGCAGGTTCGCAGACGGCGGCGAAGCGTTCGCGGGGACGGCCGCGCACCGCGGCGCGGCAATCGCGGACTTCGACGGCGACGGGCGGCTCGACCTGGTGGTCTCCGTGCTCGGTGGCCTTGCTGAACTGTGGAGAAACGTCTCGCCGGACCCTGGGCACTGGATTCGGTTCCGGCTTGACGGATCGCAAAGCAACCGCGACGGCATCGGCGCCAGAATCCAGGTCGGAACTCAGTTTAACGACATGACCTCAGCGGTGGGCTACGCTTCCTCCAGCCTCGTGCCCGTCCACTTTGG
>CAYPUQ010000396.1:0-4662 GCA_964413655.1 uncultured Solibacteraceae bacterium
ATGAAAAGGCTTTACCTAAGCTCTGCCAACTGCCAAAGCCTGAGCCTGGCACGTATGTGACCAGCCGGTAGGTATCCTGGCTATCTTTGACGACAACGTACACCACGCCGGCAGCAGAGACGGCGATCGCGGGTTTTCCTTTGGTAGATCCGCTCATAGAGTTCCAAGCATCCCAGGTCCTGGAAGCCTGGTTGAACCGGTTGACCCAAAGTGTGTTGGAAGTGCTGCGCACTGCCACAAAGGTGTCGCCGATTGCGTTTTGTGCTGTTGCTGGATCACTCGCAAAAGATCCGCCTGCGTAGTAGAGCGAGTTAGAGGCTAAGTGGAGCAGGCGAATGGCTCCGCTGCTATCGCGAAACACGGACGTGGCCCTGGTTGACGTTACGGATGAACTCACGCTGAAAGTGGCCGTTCGCGACTGGCCATTCCAACTGGCCGTGACGGTAGCGCTTTGATCCGTGCTGACGGTCGACGCCGTTGCCGTAAACGTCCCATTACTAGCGCCCGAATTGATTGTGATGCTTCCGGGCACACTTAGCGCACTCAGATTACTAGAAAGGCTAATTGTTGCATTACTGGTCGCCGCCTTGGTTAGCGTCACCGTGCAGCTGGAACTCTGCCCCGCGCCCAACGACGTTGGAGTACAGGTCAAGCTGGAGAGCTGCGGCGGGGCAACAAGGCTGATGGAGAAGGTGCGGGAGATCCCCCCAGCGGTCGCCGTCACCGTCGCGGTCTGATCGGATGAAACGGTCGATACCGTCGCGGCGAACGCGGCACTGGTGGCTCCCGCCGGGACGGTCACGCTTCCGGGAACTGTCACGTTGCCGTGATTATCCGAGAGCGCCACGGGGAATCCGCCGCTTGGCGCCGTCGCACTCAGCGCCACGGTGCAGGTCGAACTTCCCGGTGTATTAACGCTCGATGGGGAGCACGCTAAACTACTTAGCGTCACTGTCGGCTGTGGCTGGACGACGCTGATGGATCCCCCCGACCCCGTGGTGGGCAAAGAGTTCCCCGAGGAGTTCGCGGCTACAACGCCCCCGAGCGGCACTGAAACTGTTGAACTGGTGGCGCCGGCGGCAACCGTAAAGGTCATCTTGGCAACCTCACCGTTCCCAACGACGCTGGTGTTCAAGCCGTAAGCGATACATGTCGTAGACCCGCCATTCGTGGAACACAACACGTTCTTGGCGGCACTATCGGCCGCGGAACCGGTGGTACCGGTCACCGAGGTAATTACGGATGGATGAGTAACAGTCCATTGCAGACTGGTCGGCTGTGCGCCGCCGCTTGCTGTCGATGAAACACTCAGAGTCAGACTCCCGCCGGGAGCGGCGGTTCCCGAGGCCAGAGACAACGCGACTTGTTGTGCATGAGCCACAGACGCCAAGGAACTCGCAACAATAAACAGAAGCGCTAGCCGAGTGAAACCGCTCGACAGCAACCAGCGGTTTGGCTGGATTTGAAATAAGTTGGACATTGAGCCTTTCCGTCCTATTTGGATCAATGAGTACTGGGCAGCAGACACAGTTCACCCCGAGCCGTGGAAGCACGGCTTCAGGCGCGCAACTATTGGCTGTTGTAGTCCCCCGACCGGACTCCGCGCGGGTCCAACGACACATGAATCCAGTTGGACGGCTACCACCTAGCCGACTCGAACGGGGAACTCTTGCCCGGAAGTTTTTACCTGTCGACCCAGAAAAATTTTCCAAGCCTGCACAAATAAAATATTGAATTTAAATCACTTGCCGAAAGCGAAGTGCCCGTGGGGGCAATCGAAAGGCCAAAGTTTTCACTTTTCCCATTGGTTGGGATTGTGGGGTTTGCAGAGCTCGGCGAATCGGATCAGAACTTCTGCACACGCCGAAGCGTGAAAACCTCGGGGCTCACCACACCGTCCTCCAGCCGCTTCCAGTCGTCGTTGACATGGACCAGTTTTCCGCTGATGTGATTGGACCGCTGCGAAGCAAGAAACAGGGCGAGGTTGATTTGACGTTCCGGTGGCACGCCGCCCGTCAGCCGGATCTGGATGGCATCCTCCTGGTCGCGCCGTCCGGCCTTGTCGCCGGCGCGCAGGATCTCATCGGTCATGTGGGTATAAGCGCCGCCCGGCCCGAGACAGTTGACCTGCACGTTGTGATCGCGCAGCTCTTCGGCCAACGACTCGACTAATCGCGCCACTGCCGCCTTAGACGCCGCATAGGCGCAGAAGTACGGCCGCGGCCGCTGGCTGCCGCCGCCGGTCAGGGCGATGACCTTGCCTTGGCGCCGCGCGATCATCGGGGGCAGAACGGCCTTCGCAACGTTCATAACACCGATCACGTTGGTCTGGAAGACCTCCAGCCAAGCTTTGGGGTTGTTCTCGGCAAACGGTCCGACCGGCCCCTGCACACCCGCGCAACACACGGCCACGTCAATCTCGCCGAAGTGGGCGCGCATCCGGTCGGCCGCTGTGAGGACTTGATCGTAAGCGGTCACATCGGCGCGGAGACGGAACGCCTTTCCGCCCGCGTGCTCGATTTCAAGCTGGGTCAAGTCGATCTCGGCCTTGCTGCGTGCGAGCAACCCAACCCGCGCGCCGGCCGCCGCGAACCCTATAGCCAAGCGCTTGCCGATCCCCCGGCCCGCGCCCGTGATCAGCACATTGGTGTCCTTGAATTCCTGCAAACTGAGCACTCCAACATCGGTCCGGTCAGCCGGCCCTCAACAACGTTATTACAACCGGAGGGTGCGGGGGAAGGGGGTAGCCTGCCGGGAGGCGCATCGCAAGCAGCGTTCGACCGAGCGCAGCGTCGCCTACTACGCGACCGCGGAAGGCAAAGTGAAGAAGAAGAAGAAGATGCAAAACGGCAAGCGGGCCCAGCAGGGTGGACAACGCGGCGATGCCAATCCTCCGGTCCCCGAAGCCCCGGAATTCCCTGCCGGCCTGGTGGGCTATGTGGCGATGGTGGCGAGTCTGATCGAGCGTCGGCCTGTGAGTGAAACAGAAATTCTGCAGATGTTGGGGCGGGCGATGAGACAACACAGCATGGCGCGCCGCCGCCGGATGGATTATGTTGTGGCGCAGTTGAAGAAAGACAGTCCGTAGGCGCGGAGATGACCCGCAGCGTGGAACTTTCGGCATTGGATCTGCGGTACGAAAGCTATCGGATGAGGAATCCGGCGGCGGAGGCGCGCCTGCTGGCCTCGATCGCCGAGCGTGGCATCGAGGAAGCTTTGGAAGGTGTGGATGCGGCCGGCGCCAGCATTTTGCTGAACGGGTTCAAGCGGTATCGCTGCGCGTCGAAGCTGCGCATCCGGATAGCGCCCTATGCGTCGCTGGGAGAAGACGAGGCGGCCGCGATCGTCACTCTGCTGCGGGTTTCCAACGACCGCTCGCTGACGATCCTGGAGCAGGCCCGCTTCATCGAGAAATTGCGCCAGCGCAATGCGATGAGCGTCGCCGACATCGCCGACCGGTTATCGCGCAGCAAGTCCTGGGTGAGCATGCGGCTGGGCCTGATGGCCGAGATGAGCGCCGTGGTGCGGGAGAAACTCTTCAGCGGTGGGTTTCCAGTTTACCCCTACATGTACACCTTACGGCAGTTCATGCGCATGAACGGCGTCAGCAAGCAGGACATCGAAGACTTCGTGGTGGCGCTGGCCGGCAAACAGCTCAGCGTGCGCGAGATTGAGCAACTGGCGCATGGATATTTTCGAGGGCCGGCCTCGTTTCGCGAGGCGATCCGCCAAGGACACGTGGCCCTGGCTTTGGACTGGTTCCGGCAAGTGCCCGAGGACCCGGATGGCTCCAACGAGTTCGAACGCGTGCTGCTGAAGGATCTGGAGATCACGCAGAAGTACATGCAGCGGGTGATGGGAAAAAGCGAAGACCGGCGGTTGAAGACGCCGGCGTTCTTCGCGCAGGCGCATCTTCTGACGGCCGGGATCTTGAGCCAGGCGAGAGCCTTTTTCGCGGTGATGAGGAAACTACATGATCGATGCGGACAAGCGCCAAGCAGTGTTTCTCCTCCACCAGGAGGGGATGGGACGCAACCAGATCGCGCGTCAACTCCGGATCAGCCCCAACACGGTGCAAGTCATCATCGAACAAAAGGGCGCGATGCCGGTCCACACGCGCAAAGACAAGATCCAGGTGGATCCGGATCTGCTCGAGCGACTCTACCAGGAATGTGACGGCTACGCGCAGCGGGTGCACGAGAAACTGCTGGAAGAGGAACACATCCAGATTCAGTACTCCACCTTGACGCGCTTGCTGCGCGAACTGGGCCTGAGGCGCAGCCGGGAGCCCCGTGGCCAACGGGTGCCGGATGAACCGGGCGCGGAGATGCAACACGACACCACGCGCTATTCGATTCTGCTGGGCGGCGCCCGCACCATGCTGGTCGCCAGCCTGCTGTACCTGCGTTACTCCAAAAGACGGTACTTGCGCTTCTATCGGATGTTCAACCGCTTCCGGATGAAGTGCTTCTTCCATGAGGCGCTGATGTTTTGGCAACATGCGGCGCCGGTTGGCATTATCGACAACACGAATCTGGCGCGGTGGCGCGGAACGGGCCGGGACGCGGTGATGGCGCCGGAGATGGAAGCCTTCGCCAAACAGTATGGATTCCGCTTCGTGTGCCATGAAAAGAATCATGCCAACCGCAAAGCGGGCGAGGA
>CAYPUQ010000396.1:4762-5842 GCA_964413655.1 uncultured Solibacteraceae bacterium
CTGGGTGCCCGGCACGAGCCGCGAGGAGGTGAACGTGTTCGAATATGCGGACCGTCTGAAGATCTATCAACGCGGCCAATGTGTGGCCGAGTATGCGCTGTCGGCCGATGGAGTCGGCAACCATGTGTTCAGCCCGGAAGGCATGCCCCAGCCCGCACGCCAGCCCAAGAATCGCAAGCAGCCGGCCCAGGAGGAGGAGAAACGCCTGCGGGCGATGTCGGCCAGCGTGGACGGCTACCTGAACTTCGCTCTCCACGCCGGCGTGCAACCGCAGCGGTTCCTGCGGGAGCTCTTCGCCTTATCGTGCCGGATGACGGCTGCGGTTTTTAGCGAAACCATCGAACGGGCCCTGCACTACCGGATCACCGATCTTGAAACGCTGCGGCGCATCGCGCGCTTGTCGATCAGCCAGCAGGAGTTTCAACTCTCCGGCGTGGAGGTCGATGAAAGCTTCCGCCAGCGCGAGGCCTACCAGCAGGGTCATCTGACCGACGCGCCCGATTTTGGCCTCTACGACCAGATGCTCGACGAGCAGGAAGGCAACGATGGATGACGAACTGATGAACACCTTGCGCTATCTCCGCTTGCGGGGCTTGTTGGCGCATTGGGACGAGTATGTCACCCTGGCGCGGAAGCAGCATTTTTCTCCGGTGCGCTTGCTGCGTTACGTGGTGGAGGAAGAATCCAAGATCCGCCAGGAGCATGCCCGCCAACTGCGGCTGGCCCGCGCCCGCATTCCCGAACTGTGGCGGATGGAAACCTTCCCCTTTCAGCGCCAACCGAAGCTGGATAAGAAACGCATCCTGTCGCTGTACGACGCTTTTGATTACATGACCCAGAATCGCAACTTGATCTGGGTCGGCCCGACCGGATGCGGCAAAACCGGATTGGCGACCGGTTTCCTCATCCAGGCCATTCAACGCGGGTATACGGGCCGCTACGTCGAGTTCGCCGAGTTGGTGGCGGAGCTGTTCCGCTCGGTGGCCGATCATTCCGAGCAGCAAATCCTCAAGCGTTATCTGGCCTACGATTGCCTGCTGGTCGACTAATGTGACGTTGTCAGAAATGTGGAGTTGACGC
>CAYPUQ010000397.1:0-5827 GCA_964413655.1 uncultured Solibacteraceae bacterium
GCATTATCTTCACTTGACTCCGGCGATCCCCAAGCGGGGCACAACGCAGAACTAGGACACTACCCGGCAGCGAGGCACGGACCAAGGTCCGGATCGCGCCGGGATATTTGCGGCATGAAGTTGGGAATGAAAGAGTCGTACAGAGAAGGAGTAGTGAACCACTCTGGCCCGAAGCCATGCTGGGGCGTTCGGAAGGCCGCCGCCGAACACCGACGAAGAAGTCGACCGAGCCGGATCAGCAGGCCGCCAAGCGGGCTGGCGCGTGTGCGTAAACCCGCGATGCGTGATTTGACGCCAAACATCCCTATCTCCGAGGAAGGAACTGTGTGATGTTAGCAACGCCAGCACGGGTCTGTGCGGGAGCGTCCGGTGAGGCGCTGGGGACCGCCCTAACAAGGTCTCAGCCAACAGCGATTAGCGGTGGTCAATCCGGACCAGGGTCCTGTCCACGGAGGCAATATCCGGCCGGCCGGCAAGGGCCATGGCCCAGGCGAGTTCGGTTCGCAGGATCTCCAGGACCTTGCGCACTCCGGTCTCACCGAACGCGCCGAGTCCCCATAGCGGCGGTCGGCCGACCAGCACCGCCTTCGCGCCGAGCGCGAGCGCCTTCATAATGTCCGTGCCACGGCGGAAGCCGCTGTCGATGAGCACTACCGCTCTTCCCGCGACTGCGTCCACGATCTCCGGCAGCACTTCAATGGTCGAGGGGGCGCCATCCAGGTACCGGCCTCCGTGGTTGGAGACGACGACACCCGATGCGCCGTGTTCCAAGCAGAGCACGGCGTCCTCCGGCGTGAGAATGCCTTTGACGAGCACCGGAACCTTGGCATACCCGCACAACTCGTCGAGGAACTTCCAATTAAGCTGAGCCTGGAATCGAATGGGAAGGCCGTAAGGAGGAGGAGGCTCCGCCGGCTCGCTCCGGCGGCGGGCTCTCCGCTCCTGCGTATCGCGAACCAGGTTGTTGCGCCGGTCGCGCTCCCGCGGTGCGTGGTAGGGAGCGTCCACGGTTAGGCAGACGGCCTTACAGCCGAAGGCAACGGCGTCGCGGACGCGGTCGCGGGTCCCAGCCGAGTCGGGCCCCGCGTAGAGCTGATACCACAGAGGTCCCGTGGCGGCCTGGCTGATCTTCTCCAGCGGCATGCTGGAACTGTTGCTGACGACCATCAGCGCGCCCGCAGCGCCGGCTCCGTGCGCCGTTGCAAGTTCCCCGTCGGGATGAATGAGTGTGTGGGTGCCGGTTGGGGCGACCAGGATGGGCATCGGCAGTTGCTGATCGAAGAGCGTGATCGCCAGATCGAGCTTGTGCACTTCTCTGAGGAACCGTGGCCGGAAAGTGATGCGCCGAAAGGCCTCACGGTTGCGATCGAGCGTCCACTCGTCCCACGAGCCGCCCGTGACATAATCGTAGGCAGTCTTCGAAATCGCCTTTTTGCAGGCGGCGTCGAAATCAAACACATTGATGAGATCGTCCAGCTTCTGCGGTGCTTCGCTGTCCCGGCTTTCTTGCGCGGCGGCGAGCGGCGAACCGGCGAGGAACAATGAAAGATTTCGAAGGGATTCCCGGCGTGTCATGTGCGGACAGTATATCTCCGAATGCACATGCAGGCGGCTGGACGGGCACGCAGATCGGCCAACCCCGCGTGCAGTATCCTTAAGTAGACTGTGTGGAGGTGTCCTTATGCCAGATCGTCGTGCCTTTATCCAATACCTGAGCAGCGTCCCGTTTCTCGGTGGGTTGCTTGGAGCGCAGGGAGTTAGCGCCGCCGTGACCAAGCGCGATTTCTTCAAAGAACTCGGCGTCCGCCCGTTTATCAACGCCGCCGGGACCTATACAACGCTGACCGCCTCGTTGATGCCGCCCGAAGTGACCGCCGCTTGGGAGTACGCCTCCAAGCAGTATGTCCGGCTCAACGAACTCCAGGACGTTTGCGGCAAGCGCATCGCCGAGATGATCGGCTGCGAAGCCGCCATGGTGACGTCGGGCGCCGCCGGTGCCCTTACCGTAGGCACTGCCGCCTGCATGACCGGGACTGACCAGGACAAGATCCGCCGCATCCCGGACACCACCGGCATGAAGACGGAAGTCATCATCCAGAAGAAGCACCGCTACGGTTACGACCACGCCGTCCGCAATTGCGGCATCCGGTTCGTCGAGGTCGAGACCCGCGAGGAACTAGAGAACGCCATCAACGCCAACACCGCGATGATGCTCTTCTTCAACGCTAACGACCCCGTCGGCCAGGTCAAGGTCGAAGAGTTCGCGCAACTCGGCAAAAAGCATGGTGTCCCCACGTTCAACGACGCCGCCGCCGATGTGCCGCCGCTCGAGAACATCTCCAAGTACACCAAGATGGGCTATGACCTCGTCACGTTCTCCGGCGGCAAGATGCTGCGCGGCCCCCAGAGCGCCGGCCTGCTGCTCGGCCGCAAGGATCTCATCGACGCCGCGAAACTCAATACTTCCCCTTACAGTGATTCCATCGGCCGCGGCTGCAAGGTCAACAAGGAGGAGATCCTCGCCATGATGGTAGCCGTCGAGGTCTTCATGAACAAGGACCACAAGGCCCAGTGGAAAGAATGGGAGCGGCGCGTCAACCTCGTCAAAGACTCCATTGCCAACTTCCGCGGTCTGCAGACCGAGATCCAAGTTCCCGAAATCGCCAACCAGGTGCCGCACCTGCACATTACCTGGGACCAGGACGCGCTGAAGATCACGCCGGATGAAGTGAAGAAGCAGTTGCGCGAAGGCGACCCTGCTATTGAGGTGACTCCTACCGGCCGGGATCGCGTCGTGGTCAACGTTGCCGTCATGATGACCGGCGAGGAGAAGATCGTCGCGCGCCGGTTGCAGGAGATCTTCCGCAAAGCCAGGGCCTAGTCCCGGCCGCCAATGATCCGGATCGCGAACGGGCAGGGCTTCTGGGGCGACTGGCTTGAAGCGCCTGTCCGCCTCGTTGAGCAGGGTCCCATCGACTATCTCGTCCTCGACTACCTGGCCGAGGTCACGATGTCGATTCTCCAGAAGCAGCAAAAGAAGGACGCCACCCTTGGCTACGCCCGCGATTTTCCGCCGCTGATCGGCCACCTCGCGGAGAGGATTCGCGAACGGCGCGTCAAGGTGATCGCGAACGCCGGCGGCGTTAACCCAGTGGCTTGCGCCCGGGAGGTCCGCCGCGTCGCGCCGGGGCTCAGAGTTTCCGTCGTCGTCGGCGACGACGTCCACGGCCGCATCGACGGCTTCCTCGCCCGCGGCCATGAACTGCGTAACCTGGACGACAACCGTCCGCTGAGTGAGATCCGCGACCGCATCTTGAGCGCCAACGCTTACATCGGCGCAGTTCCGCTCGTCGAGGCTCTGAAAACCGGTGCCGATGTCGTCATTGCTGGGCGTTGTACCGACACGGCGCTTGCGCTCGCTCCGATGGTTCACGAATACGGCTGGCGCGAGGACGACTGGGACAAACTCGCCGCCGGCACGATCGCCGGCCATATCATCGAGTGTGGAGCCCAGTCCACCGGCGGCAACTGCCAGGTGAACTGGACTTCCATACCGGACCCCGCCAATATCGGGTACCCGATTGTCGAAGCCGATCAGGACGGTTCCTTCACGGTTACCAAGCACGAGGGGACCGGCGGCCGCGTTCACAGCGACGTGGTCAAGGAGCAACTCCTCTACGAACTCGGCGACCCGAAGAATTACATTACGCCCGACTGTGTCGCCGACTTCACGACGATTCAACTCGAAGATACCGGGCCGGACCGCGTCCGGGTTTCGGGGATCCGGGGCGGCCCACGCACGCCGTTCCTCAAACTCTCCATCAGCTACGCGTGGGGCTGGAAGGCGACCGGGACGCTCGTCTACAGTTGGCCGCAAGCACTCGAAAAGGCACGCGCCGCAGATGGTATCGTCCGCAAACGCGTCGGCGATCTCGGCCTGAGGTTCGACGAGATCTACACGGAGTACTTCGGCGTGAATGCCTGTCACGGCCCGGCGGCCGCGCCGAGTTCCGATCCGCCGGAAGTGCAGCTTCGCATCGGGGTCCGCAGCCACGACCGCGCCGCCGTCGACCGGTTCACCCGCGAACTCATCCCCTTGGTGCTGAGCGGTCCGCCTACCGCCACCGGCTTCGGCGATGGCCGGCCGCCCGTCCGCGAGGTGGTCGCGTACTGGCCGGCTCTCGTGCCGCGCGAGGAGATCGAAACGCGCGTGGAGGTGGTGGAGTGAAGATCCCGCTCGCGCGCATCGCGCACTCCCGTTCGGGCGACAAGGGCGACACCGTCAACGTCGGTCTCATTGCTTACGATGCCCGCTATTATCCGCTGCTCCTTCGTGAGGTCACGCCCGAGCGCGTGAAGGCGCACTTCGGCGAGCTATGCAAGGGCAAAGTGGAATGTTACGAACTGCCCAACCTCGGCGCGCTAAATTTTCTGCTCCACGAATCGCTCGGCGGCGGCGGTACACTGTCGTTGCGCGTCGACGCCCAGGGTAAGACCTTCGGTGCCGCGCTGCTGGCGATGGAGATTGAAGCCGATGAGCGGGAACTTGTTGGTACGCCGTGAAGGCCGCCTGCTGTGCCTCACCCTGAACCGCCTCGAAAAGCGGAATGCCCTGAGCACGGAGTTGTGCCAGACAATCGTCAAAGCGGTCGAGGAAGCACAAGAAGATCGCACTGTGGGAGCCATCCTGCTCGACGCCGCCGGACCCGCCTTCTGCGCGGGCATGGATCTCGACGAATCGGTCCTGCCCGATGCTGCCGGGCGCACCGCCATTCACGAATCGCTGTTTACTTTGGGATTTCGCTCTCACAAGCCGCTGGTCGCCGCGGTGCAGGGCGCGGCGCTCGCCGGTGGCACGGGGCTCGCCGCGAACGCGCACGTCGTCTTCGCCACCGAGGATGCCCGCTTCGGGCTCACCGAGATCCGCATCGGAATGTGGCCCTTCGTCATCAGCCGAGCGATGGTGGCGGCCGTAGGCGAGCGCCGCGCCCTCGAACTCAGCCTCACCGGCCGCGTCTTCGGCGCCCGGGAAGCGATGCAGTACGGCCTCGTTCACTTCGTTGCGGCCCCGGTCGATCTGAACGAGCGCGCTACGGAAGCCGCCACCGCCATCGCGAACGCCAGCCCTGAAGCCGTCACGCGCGGCATGACCTATTTCGCCGAGGGCCGCGAGCTACCCTCCGCCGCCCGCGGCGAACTCGCCGCCCGGCTTCGCGCCCGCCTCTTCCAGTCCCCCGACTACCGCGAAGGCGTCCGAGCTTCCCGCGAGAAACGCACCCCTCGCTGGCCCTCGCTGGAGTAGCCCGGCAAGGCGATGGCCCTGGACCTGGACTCAGTTGAGACGGGCAAAGCCGGTGAAGGCAACTTAAAGACGTTGACGCCTCATCTGATCGGCAAGCTTTCGAAAGTATCGAATACCTTCGAGTTCATCCTCTTCGCTGCTGTAAAAGATATGCAGGGCTTGCGAAAAATAGCAGTTGTTCCCGGATGGTTGGATTGCTGTTAGATGTAAAAAGCCCCTGGCGAGTTTGCCTCGCCAGGGGCCAGTGACGCGAATGAGAGTTGTGTAGCTATCCAGTTTGTGGGCGCTGGACCAGAACCCGGCCGATATTGATCAGAGTATCCGCAATCACGCCCAAGCCGACCCACCGTTTTATCCCCTCATCTCCTTTATAGCGACTCCGCTCCAGCCCGGGCCTCCGCTTTATCACGCTGATGCGACCTTCACCGCCGGTCCGCCACTTCTGCGCTTGGCGAAACCACCTCTTCGCACTTCGTCGAGCGGTTCGGCACGGCCACCTGCTCGACGCCCATTGCTTGTGCGGCC
>CAYPUQ010000398.1:0-5788 GCA_964413655.1 uncultured Solibacteraceae bacterium
CGCCGCAATCGTGAACCAGATGTGCGAGATGATGCCCGGTCCGGTCGCGTTGAACAGCTCTTGGGTAGCGCCCGGCGGAATCGACCAGCGGTCTGCATTTCCCCCGGTACGGTCGTAACTCGATTGTTTCAAAGACTTGTGGTTCTGCGCCCGGGCGTAGTCCGGAAGGAACGGTACGGTCGAGGATGTTCGCGGCGCCTGCTGGGCCGCCGCCGGAGCCGCCGCCGAGAGCCCGGCAAAAGCAAGCATGCGCTGGAAAAAGCTGCGCCGGCCAGCCAATGGATGCGTAGTCTGCATTGTGATCTTCTCCTTTCCGTTGCCGTAGGGCGAGCGAGAGCTGGGCGCCGCCGCGCCCGAGGCCCAGGGTCGCCTACGCTTCCAGGTCGAGCTGTTCTCCTTCCGCGATCTCGACCGGATTCGCGAAAACGAAAGTGGAGCTTCCCGGTTTTCGCTGACAATCGTGCGCCAGCGGTCTTCCTGCCACCTTCGCTGATGATTCTGCACCACTGGCGGTAACCTGCGCCAGTTCCACGCTGCGGCACGGCAATCTGCCGAACGCGACGGACAGCCGGAACCGCACTCCTCCGTTCTGAGCCACCTGGGCATACGTGCCCCAGCCGGTCGCCGTGGACCAAAAGGAGGAGAAATTCGAGGCCTGGATCTTAGGGGCCACCACGACGTGCCGCCGGGCGCCTTGATATCGAAACCCGCTCAACGCCAGAACACCCGACCAAGCCGCCATCGCCCGCACATAGTGGTGGCCGCACTCCAACTCGTCCCACGGATTCCGCCGCTCGCCATCGTAGCGCAAACGAGTATTCGTGACGATCTCGATCCCTTCCTTCACCATTCCGTAATAGAACATAAGGGCTGCGATCTCGTACTCAAACCCGGTCCAGACCTCGGAGAAATACGGGAATGGAATTCTGGGCCGCGCCGCCGGACCATAGCCACAGAGGAGAAGGCCTGCTTCGTCGTTGACGGCATAAATGCGCTCGACGGAGTCGTGTTCCTCCAAACTGTGCCGGTAGTTGTGCCGGTAAATGGACTGAAGCGTCTTGCGGATCTTTGCCGGATCGACCAGGGAACCAAGGCCGGCCACCGCGGCAACATACTGACCGACGAGCTGATCGGTCAGGCAGCCCCCGGCCGACTGGAAGTCTGGCCGCTCGGGGTTTTCCGCGCCGCCCGTCGACCGGAGCGCCGGCACGATCTTTTCGACGGGCATGCCCTGGACTTTTTGAAAGTAGAACTCCCCGTTAAACAGGTTGCCGTCGATCCAATCGCGGCCGCGAGTAAAGAGACCGCGGCAGGTCTCAGCGAAGCGAATGTCGCCGACGGCGCGGGCCATTTCCTCACAAGCGCGCAGCCCTCCGAGGTAGTAGATGCCGCACATCGGATTGGGACCGTAGAACTCGACATCGAAGGTGTTGTGCTGCACGCCCTCTGAAACGCCGTCACGGTCGCCGTCCCAACCGCCCGGCACCCACGCGAACTCCATGACCTTTCTGATGTTTGGCCAGATCCCGCGTAGCCAGGCCATGTCGCCACTGAGCTGCCAGTCCAGGTATGCCCGCATGATCTGGCCCATAGTCCCGTCGATGGCGGTAGTTCCAGTTGTTTGATTTCCCTCGGGCACCTGAATCCGAATCGGTAACACGCCGTTCATCCTGCCTGCCGTGGCGAAGCCCGCTTCGCGTTGCGAGCGCGCAAGCGCGGGAAACAGATGCTGCGTGACGCTCTCGTAGTTCCAGACATGGGAGCAGTTACCGAAGCAGCAGCCGCGGTCGTCGGTGGCGCCTTCGAATCCGCGAAATTTCCCGTCGGCGGTGCGGAAACAGACGGGTGTCACCAGCGTCGAGAGATTGGACATCGCGGCTTCCTTCACTGGCGCGGGTAGTGTCGTCTCGCGTATCGCGGCCAGAAACTGCCGCATTCGCGCCTCCAGCGTTGCAAGATGGGCCGCTGTGTACTCGGCTACGTGCCAGGCGTTGTCGAATCGCTGGCAGTAGTAGTTGCCGATGATCGTGTTCTCGTCGCCCTTCGGCGCCGACCATCCGCACCAAGCTGGCGTGCGGTTGGGAAAGTGCCAGGCGAGCAGGAAGACGTAGCTGGCTTCCTCGCCCGGATCAATGTCGCGTTGCAGGCAGATCGATCCGACCCAATTCCGGGCGGCCGATTCGGGTCCCAGTTGCCCGTCGGTCTTGAAGTCATCCCAAAACAAGAGCGGGCTGGCCCACCACTTCTCCCGAGGCCAGCCGCGCAGGTAGGTCACGGCGCCCTCGCTCTCGTCCAGGACGCAGATGGCCAGAGAGCCGGACAACGGGTCCTCGGCGGCGGAATTGGGGTTGGTCATGAAAAGGCCCCGCAGGCCGGGACCCGTGCGAAACTCGTTCAGACGCTCTACGTCGAGGGGCCGGCTACTGCGAATCTTGCGCGGATCGATGCCCACCGGGTTGTCGAGAGAAAAGGCGATGGACACTTTGGCTGCTCGCTTGTTCGGGTTTCGGACGCGGTAGCGCAAAACTGCCACCGGCAAGCCGGAATCGCCGGCATCGAGCGGATAGATAGGGGTGAATGCTTCCAGGGTTACGCCGACCGGCAGCTTGCGGTCGTTGAACTCTAACGTCGCGAGCGGATATTCTCCAGTGAATGTCGCGCCGTCAAGGCGGCTCAGTCCAGACACGCTGCTTGGGCTCAAGCCGGATGCGGCGTGATAAGGCGGCCTCAGCTTGGCCTCCAGGACACGAGCGATGGGTTTTGAGTTGCCGTTCTGGACCCAGATGCTGGGAAATGCATAGCCGGGCACTCTGCCCTTATCCGGGCGATTGCATATCTCCCAGTCACACAACTGGCCGCGCCCGCCCAGACTGACACATCCGGCGGCGACGCCGCCGAGCGGAAAGGCCAGCATGGCAAGGTGACGGCCGCGGAACGTCCTCGGATATTCGATTCCTGGGCGAGCCTTGGACGACCGGTCGCCAACCGCCTGTCCGCCACTGGCCGACGGCTGCAATACTTGGGCCTGCGCCGTGCCGGCCGCAAGCCCGACGGCCTTCAGAAGGTCTCGGCGCTTGGTGTACAGTTTGTTCATCGGAGTGTCTCCCCAAAGGCGCGTTCATGCCGGGTTGGACTGGACGAATCTTTCATCGCTTCAAGAATAAGATGATATAAGGATCTGCATATACTGTAATGAACGGCGGCCGAATTCGCAATCGGTGGGCGGCCTGTGATGCCCGGCCGTGGCGTCCTTCTACAATAGTGAGAGTCAATGCTTGCCGAAGAACAGCAGCAATCGTCGTTCGCCGCAATTCAACAGGTCGTCCGGGAATACCTCAAGCCGCACGTGCCGGTGCTCGGCGGGTTTCGGAACTCGCAAGAGTTGCATGCATCGGCCCTGTACCAGCGGCTGGAGCCCTGGATCCGGCAGGTCCTCGAGACGCCGCAGTCCGGCAGTTTTATGGATGGGGAGTCCCCGCCGCGGGAGAGCTACCGCGTGGCGGCGTGGAACATCGAGCGCGGGAAGCAATTGGACGGGCAGGTGGAGGTGCTCCAGCATCACGAGTATTTCCGTGAGGCCGACGTGCTGCTGCTGACGGAGACCGACGTCGGGATGGCGCGGAGCGGTAACCACGATGTCGCAAGAGAGATAGCCGAGCGGCTCAGGATGCATTACGCCTTTATCCCGTGCTATTGGAGCCTGGTGAAGGGGTCGGGGTTGGAGCGGGACGTCGACGGCGACAACGACCTTGGTCTGCACGGTAATGCCATTTTGAGCCGGTATCCGCTGTCGAACCTGCGGCCGGTCCACCTCGAGAACGGTATCGACATCTTCGCCGCCAAGGAGAGGCGGCTGGGGTGCCAGACGGCGCTGCTGGCCGACATCGCTCTACCGCAAAGGACCGTTACATTCGCCTGTATTCACCTCGACGCCCACTCGACACAGCGCCACCGGCGCGACCAGATGGCGGCGGTGCTCGATGGATTGGCGCCCGGCGGTGGCCCGGTCGTGCTCGGCGGCGACTGGAACACCACCACCTACAATTCGTCCAACGCGTTCATGTCAATCTGCGGATTCTGCCTACGTGTCCTGATGGGCGTGGGCCGCGTTATCCGGAACCACTATCTGCATCCATACAACTGGTTCGAGCGGGAGTTGTTCGCGCTGCTCGAAGAGCGCGGATTCGAGTACCGCCGGTCGAACGTGCTGGGGGAATATACGATCTGCTACGACATCACCGACCGCCAGACCTACACGGCGCTGCGGGAATGGGTGCCGCAGTTCTGCTTTCCGTTTATTCACTGGTCGCTGCGGGATTTCGGCGGGAAGTGCCCGCTCAAGATCGACTGGTTCGCCACCCGTGGCGTGGAGCCGGTTGACGCGCGAGTGATCCACGATGTCCGCGAGGGGCGGGCGGTGCCGCTGTCGGATCACGACGCCATCGGATTCGATCTGAAGCTGACGTAAAGTCCGGAACGGCGGCTGTATGATGAAAGGATATGGATTCATCCGCCGCTGTCGAAGCTCAGCTCACCCCTGCCCAGAGCGTGATTGAACTGGAAAACCGGCACGTACTGCAAAACTACGCGCGGTACCCGCTGGTATTCAAACGGGGACGCGGTTGCTGGGTGTACGACATTGCCGGCAAGCGGTACCTCGACCTCATCGCGGGCATCGGCGTGAACGCAATGGGGCATGCGCATCCGCGCATCCTGCGAGCGATCCGCGAACAGGCGGCCCAGATGATCCATTGTTCGAACCTCTACTATCACGAGTACCAAGGCCGGCTGGCGCAAAAAATCGCCGAGACGAGCGGCCTGGATCGCGTGTTCTTCTGTAACTCGGGTACCGAGGCGATGGAAGCCGCGCTGAAGATGGCTCGCGCCCACGGCAAGACGAGTCACGTTGACAAGTTCGAGATCGTGGCGCTTGAGAACTCGTTTCACGGACGGACCATGGGCGCCGTCTCGATTACCGGCCAGCCGAAGTACCGGAAAGACTTCGAGCCTTTGATCCCGGGTGTTAGTTTCGTGCCGGTTCAAGACACGGCGGCGCTTGAGGCGGCAGTGAGCGAACGGACGTGTGCGATCGTACTGGAGGTGATTCAGGGCGAGGGAGGCATTTATCCGATCTGCGACCGGATGCTGCGCAAAGCCCGCGAATTGGCGGACCGGGTCGACGCGCTGTTGATCTTCGACGAGATCCAATGCGGCGTCGGCCGCCCAGGCGTGCACTATGCGTACCAGTTGTTCGATCCGGTGATCCTTCCCGACGCGATGGTGGCGGCGAAACCGGTCTCGTGCGGGCTCCCGCTTGGATTTCTGGCGGCAACGGAGCGAGCGGCCAAAGCGATCGGCGCCGGGATGCACGGCACGACGTTCGGCGGGGGCCCGCTAACGTGCCGGGTAGCGTTGGAGTTCTACGAAATGCTCGACGAGTTGTTACCGGAGATTCGGGAGAAGGGCGAGTATTTCCGCACGAAGCTCGAAGAGTTAGCGGCGCGCCTGGAGTTTGTGGAGGAGATCCGTGTGCGGGGGTTAATGATCGGTATCGATTTGAAGATGCCCGGCAAGCAGTTCGTCACCGACGCCATGAAGGAAGGCTTGCTGATTAACTGTACCCACGACACGGTAATTCGGTTTCTTCCGCCGTATATCATCACAAAGCAGGAGATCGACCGGGCCATGCGGACACTTGCCAAGATCTTTCGTAACGGTGCGAAGTATTACGAGGAGCACCTGGCCACGGCAGTGCCATCGGGCACGGCTTAGTTCAGTTAGTTCCGAA
>CAYPUQ010000399.1:0-5768 GCA_964413655.1 uncultured Solibacteraceae bacterium
GTGGACCGCGCGGCGACCGTGGCGACCGCGGAGACCGCGGCGGCCGGTTTGAGGGCCCGCCGGAGATCGACCTCGACAAGTTGATCAACGACAGCCTGTACCTGGACAACCAGGCGCACGTCGTCGTCAATCGAATGCGCGACATGGATTCCGGCACAAAGAGCCAGTTGCGCCGCTTCTACAACGCGGTTCGCCGCGCCTGCCGGACGCCCGAGTCCGAACGCCAGCACGCCTTCGTGATGCTGCGCGCGCGGCTCGCCTACACCATCGCGCGCCACTCGCTCCGCAGCCTCGACTCACTCGAACGGCTGCTGCTGCAGGTGACGCGCAAGAACGACCCCCGCGGCTACGAACGCTTCCGCGACCTGTTCGAAGCGATCGTCGCCTACAACGAGTAACCGATAAGAGGCAACATGAGCGCTCATACTCAGCAAACCGAGCTCCGTTTGGCCGGGAAACTGATCCTCGAAGCGACCCTGCACTGCGAGACCGGCCTGCACATTGGCGCGGGCAAGGGATCGCTGGAAATCGGCGGCGCCGACAACCCGGTGGTTAAGGACGCCTTCGGCCGCCCCTATGTGCCCGGCAGTTCCCTGCGCGGCCGCATTCGCGCGCTGCTCGAACAAGCTTCCGGACTCGCTATTCCCTCGGAGCTCGTCTTTTTGTCCAAGCGCAAGGGGCAGGAAGTGCGCATTCATCAAAGCGACCGGCCGGACGACGAAATTTGCCTGCTGTTCGGACGGAATCCGGGCCGGATGGAGAAGGTCACGGGTGAGCAGATCGAGAGCAACACCGCCAGTCCGGCGCGGCTGACGGTCTACGATGCGCCGCTGGACCTGGACAGCATCACCGGGCCGATGCGGGAGAATCTCGACGACGAGTTGACCGAAGTGAAGAGCGAGAACGCCATCGACCGCATCACCTCGCAAGCGAATCCGCGCACGCTGGAGCGTGTGCCGGCCGGCGCCCGCTTTCAGGTCCGCATGGTGCTCGACGTTCTTTGCGAGGAGGATAAGACGCTGCTTGCGACCCTGGCGCAAGGGCTACGTTTACTCGAAGACGATACACTCGGCGGCGGCGGTTCGCGCGGCAGCGGCCGGGTGCGTCTTTCCGGCATCCGCGCGGCGTGGCGCGGCGCGAACTACTACGCCATCGGCGCGGCCGAAACGGAAATGCTGACCGGCGCGAGCGTCGGCGATTTGCAGCAACTTGCCAACGGCGAGTCCTTCGCGAGCACGCTGACCGAATAGCCATGCCCAACGGCTACATCGTGCGCCTGCGCCCGCGCGGGCCATGGCGGATCGGCCCCGATAACGGCGCGCCGAGCCAGTCGGGCGACATTTATCACAGCGATTCGCTGTACGCCGCCGTGTGCTCGGCCATGCTGCGGCTGGGCGCACTCGACGAATGGCTGGATGCGACCGCGCGGCGCGATGTCCCCGTGGCGCGCTTCAGTTCGGCGTTCCCATGGATGGACTCGCACCTCTACGTGACGCCGCCGCGCACGCACTGGCCGGTGATGGGCGCGGGCCGGATGCGAACCTCCGGCGCGCGATTCATCCCCCTGGACGTGATGCGTTCATTGCTGGGCGGGCGGCCGCTCGAAGAAGACCGCTGGGAAGTGGACGGCGCCAGCGGCTGCCTGATTTCACGCCATCGCCGGCCCGGCCAGGCGGGACCGTTCCGGTTTGCGTTACGTTCCGCCGCCGCGGTGGATCGTGTCAGCGGAGGCGGCCTCGCCGTGCCGCACCAGGCCGCTTGCGTGGAGTTCGCGGCGAACGCCGGGTTGTGGTTCTCCGTCGAGTTCGCCGATGCCGAAGCGATAGCGGCGTGGTGGCCGCGATTACAGGCAGCACTCCGCTGGTTGGTCGACTCCGGGTTCGGGGCGAAGCGGTCGGCCGGCTGGGGCCATTGCGAGATCGTGGAGTTGCGCCGGGCGACCATCGGCGGGCTCGTCGCCGAGCCACTGCCGGAGTTGCCGAAACCCGCGCCGTCGGCTGAGGCGGCGCCCGTGTTGGCGGCGGACGAAGAACCCGCGGGCGATATACCGATGGCGGAACCGGCGGAGGCGATGGAAGCGGTGAGTGAGACATACGAGGAAGCAGCGCCGGCGGTCGAGACGGAACCGGAGCCCGGAACGTTTCAAACGTACTGGCTGTTATCCCTATACAGCCCGGCGCCGTCCGACGAAGTGAATTGGAGCCGGGGCAGCTATTCGTTGGCGGCGCGCGGCGGGCGTGTTGAAAGCCCATCCGGCTGGGGCGCCCCGAAACGGCTCCTGCGAATGGTGCGTGAGGGCTCGGTCCTGTTCGCGCGGCAGGCGCCGGCCGGACGCGCCGTCGACGTGGCGCCGGAGGGTTTTCCGCATCCGGTGTACCGGGCGGGCTTCGCTGTCGCGGTGCCGGTGCCGTGGAGGGTGAACGCATGAGGTACCGGTTCGAAGCACTCACTCCACTGCTTGTCGGCGACGGGTCGTCGTTGTCGCCCATCGACTACATGGTTTGGAAGGACCAGGTAAACGTTCTGGACCAGCGGCGTATCTTCAAGCTCTTGGCCAAGGGTCCGCGGCTGGACAACTACCTGACTCAGATTCGCCGGGCCGAGAAGCTGGATTTTGCCTCGTGGGGCGGCTTCGCGCAGAATTTCGCCGGCCGGCGGATTCCCTTCGAGGATCCGGCTTATACGGCGTACTGGAACAGGCTGCGGGCGGAGAGCCTGCACATTCCGGTCTTCGCCAGCACGCACGAAGGTCCGTTTCTAGCGGCCAGCGCCGTCCGGGGCGCCCTACGCACCGCGCTGATGGCCTCGCGCGCGTCGGAGAAAAGCCTCCGGGCCATTGCCGAGAGCGCGACGACGGAACGGGCTCTGCGCCGGCCGGCCCAGTCGTGGGAAATGCAGTTCCTCGGGCGCTCGGGCGACGACGTTCTGAAGCCGTTCGCCTTGTCGGACTCGGGGCCGATACCGGCTTCGTCGCTGAAGATCTTCATGCTGCGGACGGCGGTCCTGGTGGGCCGCAACGCCGGCGGCGGCGCGACGGCATCCTACGCCTTGGGATGGAAACAGAGTCCGCGCGGCGCGACGACGCCGCAGCGCGTCGAGGACTCTACGCCCGCATTCGCCGAGATGGCGGTACCGGGGACGGAGTTTGAGGGCACCTGGAGCGAGCGCGAGTTCTACCGGCGCGAGGAAACGGTGAAAGCGTTGCGGTGGAGCCGGCCCGTGGACCGCGCCGGGCTATTCGCCGCCGCCAATGGCTATGCGGCCGAGTTGCTGGCCATTCACCGGCGCTACGCCGAATGGACGGGTTTGGCCGGGGTCCAGGCATCGATCGAGTCCCTCCATGCCCGGCTCGACGATCTACGCTCAGCCGGCAACGGTTGCCTGCTTTGCATCGGCTGGGGCGGCGGATTCTTCTCGAAGACGGCGTGGCCGAAACCGGAGGACGAATTCTACCGCGGTCTGTTGGGCCAGCTCAGTTTCTACGCCCGGGCGATCAAGAGTGGGCTTCCCTTCCCCAAGACGCGGCGCGTGGTGTTCCTCGCCAATCAGCCGGCGGCGCTGCCCGGTTGGGGCGTGTTGACGGTTTCCTGACCGGTTATTCTCGCCGTTGTCGCATATCTTCTTTTCAGCGAAAACGGAGGAGTGAATATGAAGCACCTAATTGCGATCGCCGTCTTGCCGGCGTTACTGGCCGCCGCCGAAGGAAGCGCGTCCGGCACCATGACGATAGAGGGGAAGACGTTTGAGTTGAAGCACGCCAAGGCGACGCGCATCGTCGATTGGACCGACAAGCAGAAAGAAGCCACACTACTGCTGCTGACGGACAATCCCGTGCCGGACTCGGCCGTGCTCGATAGCGGTGAGTTGATGGACCTGTACCGGGACGGCAAAGTGAATGGTCTCAAGGTTGAGTTCACGGACGACGGCCAGAACCGGTCGTATATCCTGATGTCGAACGCCTACGAAGGCTCCATCAGCATGTCGGGCACGTTCGACTCGGCGAAGGAACTGGCCGTCTTTACGGAGAAGCGGATCGAGGGCACGATGGTCCAGGAGCCCAGGAAGCTTGACGATACTACCTACGCGTTCGACGTCAAGTTCGCCGCCGACGTGGCCCCGCGCGTCATCGAGTCTGAGCCAACGCCCGCTGACACGGCGGCCGCCGCCAAGGCCTCGTCGGCAAAGGCCTATCTCGCCTTCATCGAGGCCGTCCGCAAGGGCGACAAGGCGAAGCTACTCGCCATGTCGCCGCCGGAACGCCGGGAGATGATCGACACGCCGGACTTCCCCGAGATCCTGAAGATGGTCCAGGCGATGATGGCGAAGAACATCCGCGTTCTCAAGACGACGGAAACCGGCGACAAGGCCATTCTCATCGCCTCGGGGATCGAAGACGGGAAGGAACAGCGCGGAAAAATCACTATGATCCGGCAGTCGAACGGAAGCTGGGCCATGGAGCGCGAGTCCTGGGCCCCTAAGGAATAGGCCAGGGCAATTCCCGCGATACAAAGCCTTCCCGGCGAGCACCTTGTTGGGTAAGGGATGATCCGGCGCGGCCGGCCGTGCCATGCTAGTTTGCAGACGCGTTCCTTCGCGCGCTCGGACGATAATCCATGTACCAGGCCTTTTTCGGGTTCCGCGACAACCCGTTCAACCTCAGTCCGGACCCCGCGTTTCTCTACCGCAGCCGCCAGCATGAGGAGGCGCTCGCCAACCTGATCTACGGCGTGCAGAGCCGCAAGGGATTCGTGGTGCTGACCGGAGAAGTCGGCACGGGTAAGACGACGATGCTTGAATGCCTGCGCGACTACCTCTACGCCCAGTGCATTCAGTTCGCCTACATCTTCAATTCGCGCGTCACGCCGGCCGAGTTCTACCAGATGATCGCCATGGACATGGAGTTGCAGTGCAATAAGGACTCCAAGACGGAGGTCCTGTACAGCCTGAACGAGGTACTGGTGCAGCAGCTAAACCACGGCCGGACCACAGTGCTGCTGGTCGACGAAGCGCACAATTTGGAGTGGGATGTCCTCGAGGAAATCCGAATGCTTGGCAATTTGGAGAACCGCGACGGGAAACTCCTCCAGATCATCCTGGCGGGACAGCCTGAGTTCGACAGGAAGCTCGACGATCACCGATTACGGCAACTCAAGCAGCGGATTGTGCTGCGCTACGCGCTGAAGCCATTCGTCGAATATGACACCATCGAGTACATCGAAAGCCGGCTCCGCACCGCCGGATTGAGCGGGAATACCGTTTTCCCGGTGGAGTTGATGCGCGAAATCCATGTCCGCGCGCAGGGCATCCCGCGCGTAATCAACGCGATCTGCGACAATCTGCTGCTCACAGCGTTTGCGCTGGAGCAGAAGGCGGCTACCGTCGAGATGCTGGACGAGGTGTCGGCGGATCTCCGGCTGGAGTGGCCCGGCCGCCGCCTGCGGACGGATCCGGCCGGGGTCATCAACCAATAGTCTGGAACGTGTTGAATCGCCTCTCGCCACACCGGCTCTCGCATGCCCTGTGGCTGCGTCGCGTGTGGGTCGCGGCGAGTACGGCGAGTCGATGGCTTCGCGGAAGGCCGCGTGGTGTGTTACGCGTGATGCAAAGAACCAGGAGAACAATAGCGAAGAGGTCGTCCGCAACATCTCATCCCATGGGCTGAAAAGCATGAGGTCCGAAGATATCGGGGAGAGGAAACGGACTGAAAAGGAGCGGCCGGCACTCCGCCTCGCGGCAAGCCGCCAACTGGCCGGAGACGACTCGAGCGA
>CAYPUQ010000400.1:0-5767 GCA_964413655.1 uncultured Solibacteraceae bacterium
GAGCTACTCGAAGCGTAACGCTTCGATCGGGTCGAGCCCGGCGGCTTGGCGGGCCGGGTAGTAGCCGAAGAACACTCCGATTCCCATCGAGAACAGCGCCGAGCCCACCACGGCTACCGGCGAGATCAACTGCGGCCAGCCGAAAGCGTGCGAGAGTCCGTAGGACAGAGCGACACCGGTGACGATTCCGCCCAGCCCGCCCATCAGACCCAGCACAACCGATTCAATCAGGAACTGGTTCAGCACGTGGCGCGTCTTGGCGCCGACCGCCATGCGAATGCCGATCTCGCGGGTCCGCTCCGTCACCGACACCAACATGATGTTCATGATGCCGATGCCGCCCACCAGCAGCGACACCGCGGCGATTCCGCCCAGCAGCATCGTCATCACCTGCCCGCTCTGCTCCGCCGCCTCCGCGAGATCCGTCAGGTTGCGTACGGTGAAGTCGTCTTCCTGGCCGGGGCGGATATTGTGCCGCGCGCGCAGTACCTCCGCGATCTCTTCCGAAGCGAGCGCGGTGGCGTCCGAGCTCACCGCCGACACATAGATGGTCTGAATGTAGGTTGTCGATTGGAGCTTCTTCATCACCGTGGTGTAGGGCAGCAGTAAAACGTCGTCCTGGTCCTGGCCCATCTGGCTCTGGCCTCTCATCGAGAGCACGCCGATGACGCGAAAGGGCAGATTGCGGACGCGAATCGTCTGGCCGACCGGCTCGGACGCCGGGAAGAGCTGGCCGGCGACGGTCTGGCCGATGACGGCTACCCGCGCCGCGGTCCGCACGTCGGTTTCGCTGAAGAACTCGCCCCAGGTCACATCCCGGCCGCGAATCGAAAGAAACTCCGTGTCCACGCCTTCGGCGCGCGTGGTCCAGTTCTGGTTGCCGGAGACGACGGTGACGGAGGTGGTGATGCTGGGGCTAACCGAGGCGACGGCCGTTGCCTCGCGCGCGATTGCCTCGGCATCGCTGGGAGTCAGCCGGGTGGCGGAGCCGACGCCGCCACGGACGCCGCCGCTGGTCCGGCTGCCGGAGGTCACGATGAGGAGGTTGGTCCCCATGCTCGATATCTGTTGCCGGACCTGCTGCTGCGCTCCTTGTCCGAGGCTCACCATGGTGATTACGGACCCGACGCCGATGATAATGCCGAGCATGGTCAGCATGGAGCGGACCTTGTTCCGCGCCAGCGCGCGGAGAGCGATCTTCAACACGGGAAGAATCATTGCAGTACCTCCTCAAGTTCGACATGCGGCGCTGCGCCGGCCAGTTCTTCGGCGGCAGACTTCCGGTTCCGCACGGGCTGATCCAGGATAATTTCGCCGTCGCGCATCACCACCATCCGCCGGGCATAGCGGGCGATATCGGGTTCGTGGGTGACCAGCGCAATCGTGATGCCGGCGTCGTTGAGACGCTGGAACAATCCCATGATCTCGGTCGAGGTCCGCGTGTCGAGGTTGCCGGTCGGTTCGTCGGCGAGCAGCAGGCTGGGATCGTTAACGAGCGCCCGTGCGATCGCCACGCGCTGCTGTTGCCCGCCGGAAAGCTGGTTCGGGTGGCTGTCGGCCTTGTCGAGCAGGCCGACGAGTTGGAGAGCCAGCCGGCTGCGCGCAATCCGCTCGTCCGCGGAAACGTCGGCGTAGATGAGCGGCAGCTCGACATTCTCGATCGCGCTGGTGCGCCGGAGCAGGTTGAACCCCTGGAAGACGAAGCCTAGTTTCCGGTTGCGGATGCCGGCGCGATCGTCTTTGGAGAGCCGGGAAACGTCAACACCATCGAGCAAGTACGTGCCGCGCGTCGGACGGTCGAGGCAGCCGAGAAGGTTCATCAGGGTAGACTTGCCGGAGCCGGACGCGCCCATGATGGCGAGAAACTCTCCGCGCTCGACGGCAAGCGAGACATCGCGCAACGCGTGGACGCGGATGTCGCTGGAGTCGTACACCTTGTGTACCCGGTCCAACTGGATCACGGGAGGTTTTGCCGTGTGTGTCATCAGCGTCTCCCTCCCGGTCTCACTCCGGTCGCGAACGGCGAACTTGCCGGCGTGCCGGCCGCGCGGGCCGTGGCCTGCTGCTGTTGTGGAATCGCGACGCGGTCTCCCTCCTGGAGCGACTCGCCCAGAATCTCGGTGTTGATGCCGTCCGTCGCGCCTGTCCTTACACGCACGGGCTTCAACCCCTCAGCGGAGACTACCCAGACTTCGGCTCCGCGCCGCGCCGGGCCGGGCGCTGCTGCGGCGGAATCCGGAGGACGGAAGCGGAAAGCGGTGTTTGGCACGATCGGCACGTCGCGCTTCTCGTCGATCACGGCGGTAACGTTCGCCGTCATACCCGGCCTGAGCTTCAAATTCGGATTGGCGACGTCGACCACGGAGGTGTAGGTGACCACGTTCTGAACGGTCATCGGCGACAGGCGGATCTGCGAGATACGGCCTTGGAAGGTATCGGCCGGGAATGCGTCGACGGTGAACGAGACCTTGCCGCCGGCGCTGAGTTGTCCGATGTCGGCCTCGTCGATATCGGCGAGCACCTGCATTTGCGTCAGATCGTTGGCAATGAGAAAGAGTTGCGGAGCTTGCAGGCTGGCCGCGACGGTTTGCCCGATATCGACGCTACGCTCCACCACGACGCCGTCAATGGGCGCGCGGATGATGGTGCGCTCCAGGTTCACCTGAGCCACCTCGACGGACGCCGCCGACTGCTGAGCCTCGGCGCGCACCTGCTCCAATTGCGACCGGGCCGAGAGCGCCTGTGCGCGGGCCTGGTTCAGTTGTGCCAGCGCCTGACCCCGCTGCGCCTCCGCCTGGGTAATTGTGGCGGGAAGCGTATCGAGCGTGCGGGCTGCGGCCACGCCTTCGTCGACGAGCATTTTGGAGGTTTCATAGTTCCGCTTGGCTTCCTGGACGACAGCTTCGGCGCGTACGAGATTGGCCTGCGCCGCCTCGACCGAAGCGTCCGCGCTCAGAACGCCATTTTCAGCGGATCGCACGCGAGCCTGCGCGCTCTGGAAACTGGCGCGCGCCTGCGTGAGTTGCGCCCCGAACTGCGACGGGTCGAGCCGCGCAAGGACCTGTCCTTTGGTAACACGGCTGTTGAAGTCGGCGTGCAGTTCCGCGATGATGCCCGACACTTGCGAGCCCACCTGCACGGTGGTCACAGCCTGAACACGGCCGGTGGCGGAGATAGTGCGAACGAGATCGCCACGGCGCACTTCGGCGGTCGAGTAGGCCGGCGCCGCCGGCGTCGAAAACAGTTTCCAGCCGCCGGCCGCCGCGCCAATCGCGGCGAGAGCAAACCCCACCAGCAACAGCTTACGGCGGGAGCGCGACTCGGCCGCGGGAAGCGGCGGAAGTACTGCCGTGTCCGTTCGGACCGTCGCGGGATTCCGTCGGATATCGAGCAGGGCGGCATTCATGGTTCCAGTCTCCTTGTCGATTCCAGTGTGACTGGACGATGTTAAGCGGGTTTTTGCGCGGGGCTTGGAATTGTAAAGGGGAAGTAAATCCCGGTGGAATCCCGACAAAGCCTACCCCTTACGGCGTTACGAGCGGCCAGGTCCGAATTCTGTCCGGGACCAAGCGCCGTTAGCAGTGCCGGGTCTGGCTCTACTTGATTGGTTTCGTTGGCACTTGTCACGATTTGGGTTCATTTCTGTAAATCGCTCTCGGGGTTGGGAGACGAGGCTTGTTCGGGGGCCACTTCAGCTTCCTGGGCGGCCAACCGGCTTCGTAGTCCCGGCGGCACTGGATTTCGGCGTAGGCCTTTTCCCAGGTGTGCTGCCACATCCGGCGGTAGGACATTAGCGTTTGTGCCGCTTCTCGATTTCGGGGTCGGGGTTGCGGAGCGGGTCGTAGCCGGTAGGCTTGAGAAGTGGACTTAGGCTTCGTTGACGTGGCGCATGTTCCAGCGAGCGGTGAGAATGTCTTCGAACGCCGTGCTACTCCCGGACCGGTTCTCTGTCGGATTCCGGCGAATTCGCCGATGAAACTAATGGATGCCTATCGAACCTCTGAGGATCGCCGCGTACTTCACATATCTCGCTGCTTGGCTGGTGTTTGCGATCTCAGCGTTCCTACGAGCGATTCCGGCGCGTAGCGCAGAGGCCAAGACCCCGTTCCTCGTCACCGTACCGGTAGTCGCTGGCGCCCTGCTGCAAGCCGTGTCGGCTCTTCCGATAACGCTGGCACTCCCCGAGGGGCCGCTCCGCCCGCGGACTTTCGAACTGGCTGCCGCCCTGGCCCTCGCGCCACTCGGCGCGGCATTGTTTGTTTGGGCAAACCGCTCAGCACCCCGCAACGCCGGCCAAGGCACCCTGGTCACCCAAGGAGCCTACCGCTGGCTCCGGCACCCGATTTATCTCGCGTTTCTCGCGATGTTACTCGCCACCGGCTTGCTCGCGTCCTCTGTTCTGAGACTCGCCGTTGCGGTTGCATTCTACCTTGCGGGATCGGAACTCCGGATCGCAACCGAGGAAGCCGAACTCGCCGAAAGGTTTCCCAGCGAGTTCGGCCAATACCGTCTCCGGACCCGCTGGCGCTATCTGCCGGGCCTCCGCTGATCCGGAGTCTGCGCGGGTGGAATTGCAGAACGCGAGGTCATCCGACCGAACTTTGAATCGTCGCCGGGAATAACGGCGTCTGGATATCCGATGGCAGCGCAGCGAGCAGCCTCGCGATCGTGGGCAAGAACGCCACGTCCCACATTCGGTCCGTTTGCCGCCCAACCTCCCCGGTGTTGCGATCAGCACCTGTGCGCCCTTTCAGAATGGACTCAACTCGCCCCGCAGCCGCGCCCGCGCATCGCGCCGCAGGGGATACACGAACACCCGCTTGGGTTGCGTGCCATGGCGGCGATGCTGGCGATCATCCCGGCCGCGCCCGCTGGTCTCCCCAATCTCTACCCAATTCGCCGCCCGATAACAAGCGCCGGTATAGCGCACCGGGTCCACGAAGGTCTCCACCAGCAGCGGCGTGACACCGTACTGGGCCTGCCAATCGGCGGGCAAGCGCCGGAGTGCCCGGGCCAACGTGGCACTGGCCAAATTTTGGATGTGGACCCAGGGCAGCAGCAAAAGCCGACTGTTATTGACCACCTGCGGCAGATGGCGCGCGCGGTTCGCCTCGTCCCACCCAATCCACCGATCCCGGGCCTGGATCCGCCACGCGGCACTGGAAAACTGCAGACCGCCGACCACCGTCGGCATGGGCCGGCTAATCCAGACCAGATACTGGAGCTGTGCGCCGAACGGCACCTTGTAGCCGAGGGGGTGATAGCGGCCGACCAGTTCGCGAAACCGCTGCCGTGCCCCCGCGTCCGCCACCCGCTCGACGCACACCGGGGCAAACGTTTCCACGCGCCCGCTCAGCGGCACGCCCGCTTCGCCGGCGTCCGTGTGCGGAATCGAAGTGACTGACCCGACCGGTCGCGTCTGCTGTTTCGCGGGCAACCGGAGCCGTCCCTGCGCTTCCAGCCGCGCCAGCAGCATGAGGCATTCGGCTTCTTTCAACGAACCATTGGCGCGCGTCCAGCCCACCAACTCGCTGATGGTGTTGGCCAGTTCTTTTCGACTCAGGCCCCCACAGGTGGCGACAACCTCGCAAATCAACGCGATCTCGGAGGCCGCGAACATCCGGCCGCCGCAGCGGAAACCGCTGCTGTCTCCTGGGTTCGCCACCGCAGATGCTCCTATGCCAGTTCTAGGGTAGCGAACCCTGAGAGAAATGTCCAGCCCTTAACCGGAGAAATCGAGACCCTGGAGGGACCAAGAGGGTAAATA
>CAYPUQ010000401.1:0-5751 GCA_964413655.1 uncultured Solibacteraceae bacterium
CCAATCCGCCTGTCCCGGCTCCGGGACCGGCCAGTCGCCGTCCCCGGCCCGGCGCTTGTTGACATTCCACGCATGCTCGCATTCGAGCCACGTAATGCTCTTCTCGTCGGGATTCTTCGGCCAATCCGGCACCCACCCATACCGGTGCGCCACGATGACCACGACCACTTCGGCCTCGGCGACCTTCTCCAGGCAGGCTTCCAGCGTCGGTGTCTGTCCTTCGGCCGGAAAGTACTCCATCATCCGCGGCGAGAACCCCATCGCCTTCGCCGCGGCCGCCGCCTGCTCCCGATACTCCTTCAAATCCTCCGAAGTCGAGGAGATGAACACCACCGGATCGAACGCCATCGCACCGCCAATTCTAGCCAAAGCGGCCCGCGATGGTGGGGCGAACCGTCACGTTTGTAGACAGGTGGGTACGTCAGCTCGCCTTGACGCTGAACCGGTCGCGGCAGCCGGCTGAGCAGAAGTAGTGCGTTTCACCGCCGATCGTCTTCGTCAGCGCGGACTGGGTGGAGACGTAGGTGCCGCAGACCGGATCCTGCCGCAACTCCCCACCGAAACTGCCCTTCCGCGACGATCCCGAACCGGCGGCGCGCGCTTCTTCGTCAAAGAGACCGGCCACACCTTTGCTGATGAGGCCGATCACGCCGCGCAGCAGCGCAATAACGAAAACCGTAGCCAGGAGATAGAGGACCGTGCGTACCATTTCCGATCGGGGCCTGTCCGCCGGCCGCTAAGGCGCGCCTGCCGCGCCCAGTTACCGCTTCTTGCCTTTGCCCTTCTTTGCGTCCGGATTCGTGTACTCCGTTGCTACCGTGCCTTCCATTGTCTGCAACATGCCCTTCGCGCCGTCGGCGAACGGGCCGTTCGGCTCAATTTGCAGATAGGACTCGAAAGCTTCCCTGGTTCCCTCGGGCGGCAACACCTTGCCGTCGGGGGTAACCGTTGCTTTCGACATCAGGTACACGCCGTACTGATACTGGGCATTGGCGTGCTTGGGGTCCGCTTCGATCGCTTTCTTGAACGCGGCGCCGGCCGGTTCGAGCTGGCCCGTATTGACGAGCACCGCGCCCAGATTGAAAAAGTACGTTCCCGCCTTTGTCGGATCGAGCGCGGCCGCCTTGCCGAGTTCCGCCTCGGCTTCTTCGTACTTCTTCGCCTTCGCCAGCGCCAGCGCGTAGTTGTTGTGGTAGCCGGGATCGTCCATCTTCAGGTCGATCGCCTTCTGCCATGCTTCCAGCCCCTTGTCGAGGACGGGCGCCTGTTCGGTGACCGGCTTGGTGGCGGAAAGATTGACGTAGCTCTCGGCGAGGTTGGCCCAGATGACGTGCTGATTGGCATCCATCTCGCCGGCCTTTGAGAAGGCATCGACCGCCTGATCCCACTGTTTCGCCTCCATGGCCGCCATGCCGGTATTGAACATGTCGTTCAGCACCTTGTTCTTTTTCAACGCTTCGGAGCGTTCTCTCATCGTCTTTTCCATGGCGGCGCGCTGCTCGGGCGTCATCTCGCGCTTCTGTTCTTCGGTCAATTGGCCGGTTTCAGCCGCCTGCTGCATCGCCTGCTGGCGCTTCATCAACTCCTGCATGTTGAAGTTGACTTCGGTGGGATCGCCGAGCGTGGTGCGCACGCCGCGGACGGTGTCAACTTCCTTGCCGCCCACTTCCAGCTTCACTTCGTACTGGCCGAGCGGAAGACCGGCGTGGAAGTACTCGCCCTTCCTGTTCGTCTTGACCTTGTAATTGCCGCGGATGTCGGTTCGCGTAATGAAAACCATCGCATCCCGCAACGGTTGCCCGTCGGGGCCGATCACTCTGCCCGCGATGGCGCCAGTCTGCGCTTCCGAAGACGCCGCGAAGGCAATCAACAGGGCGGCGAGGCCCAACATCTTACCGAGAAGTTGCAACCGCATTGAAAAAGACCTCCAGGACACCATCCGGTGTATTTTCAATTCCAGCATACTATACCCAATAGACGTGTTCCGTTTGCTGAAGATTACCGCCGCGCTGATTCCGGCACTGCTGTGGGCCGCCGATTTACCCGGAGCCAAGCGGCGCTATGATCGCTGCGACTTCGATGGCGCGCTGGCGGCGCTGAACGCGAAGGCCTCGCGCGATCCCGAAGTGCTGGCGCTGGCCGGCCGCAGTCACTACTTCCTGGGCAACTACAAGAATGCCACGGAGTTCCTGGAACTGGCGGTCCGCCTTTCGGGCGGTAACGCCGAGTACCATCTATGGCTCGGCCGCGCCTACGGCCGGCGCGCCGAGACGTCCAGCTTCCTCACGGCTCCGAGCCACGCCTCGCGATGCCGCCAGCATTTTGAAAAGGCCGTCGAACTCGACCCGGCGAATCTCGAAGCCCTGAACGACTTACAGGAATACTACATGGAAGCTCCAGGCATCCTCGGCGGCGGGATGGATAAGGCGGTGCGAATCGCCGGACAGATCGCTTCGGTGAACCAGGCCGAGGGCCATTTCGCGCAGGCGCGACTCTCGGAGAAGCGCCAGGATTACACCCGCGCCGAGGCCGATCTCCGCCGCGCGGCGGAACTGGAGCCGGATAAACAGGGACGCTGGATTGAACTCGCACGCTTCCACGCCCGGCGCGGGCGCACCGCCGAGGCTGAGGACGCTCTGAGCAAGGCCGCGGGCGTGGCGCCAGACAGCCCGAGGCTTCTTTACGCCCGGGCTGAGATCCTGATCCGGCTAAAACGCAATCTGGACGAGGCCCGGTCGCTGCTGGAGCGCTATCTGCGGTCGCCGCTGACCCCTGACGATCCCCCGCGGCGCGACGCGGAGAAGCTGCTTTCGCGCGCGAGGGCCGGCTGATCGTGTTTAATAGGAAGTTGGCCCGGATTCCTAAGCCGATCACTTGAAACGGAAGTCCGGCTTCGACAGTCCAACGTGTGTTCAATGAAGTTTTTCATCTGCCTTACTTTTTTCTTGTCTGGGGTTTTGACGATACAGGCGGCGCCGCCGACGGGCCGCAATATCGGACCGATTGTGCCGCCCGGCCTCGAAGCGCGGCCTCCAGCGGCCGCGGCGCAACCGTCTCCGGATCAGGTGAAGCGTGCTCGAGGTCTGTTGCACGCCCAACCGTCTTTCTTCCTGCCCAACGACGGACAGATGGACGACAGCGTGAAGTTTTTCTCGCAGGCGCCGGGTTACAGCCTCTTCCTAATGCCGCAAGAGGCGGTGCTGGCGCTGTCGGTTCCACGGCAGGGAGGACCGCCGCGCGCCGAGGTCCTGCGCATGTCGCTCCGCGACGCCAGTCCGAATCCCCGGATTGAAGGCGCGGACCAGATGACTTCGCGCAGCAGCTATTTCCTCGGCAACGACCGGCGGAAGTGGCGCACCGGCGTGCCGCACTATCGGAAGGTCCACTATCACGACGTCTATCCCGGCATCGACATGGTTTACTACGGCACCGGCCGCCAACTCGAGTACGACTTTGTCGTGGCGCCGGGCGCCGACCCCGATCGAATCCGCCTTCGTTTTGACGGCGCACGCAAGATCCGGATGGAAGACAACGGCGACCTGATCCTGCGCGTCGGCAAGACTCAAGTGCGGCAGGTGCGGCCGGTCGTCTATCAGGAAGTGGCATCGGCACGCGTTCCCGTCGAGGGCCGTTATCGTGTTCACGGCCGCGAGGTGAGTTTCGAACTCGGCGATTACGACCCCACCCGTCCGCTTGTCATCGACCCCGTACTGGTCTATTCTACGTACCTCACCGGCGGCGCCTACGACGAGATCATCGGCATCGGCACGAACTCGCAGGGCCACATCGTGGTGGCCGGCAACACCACGTCGCCCGCTCTGCCGACCACGGAGGGTGCTTTCAGAAACGAACGCACAGGCGGGACCGACGTTTTTGTTCTCAAGTTGGACCCGAACCCCTCGAACCCCCAGCCGCTCCTTTACTCCACCTATCTCGGCGGTGTCTTTAACGACCGTGTGAACGCAATGGCCATCGATGCGCTCGGCTTCGTCTACCTCGCCGGCGAGACCAACTCATCGGACTGGCCGGTGGCCGGAGCAGCCTTTCAGAACCTGCCCGGCGGGGACTCGGACGCGTTCGTCGCCAAAGTCGACACAAATGCCTGGGGCGACGACGGACTGGTGTATTCGAGTTTCTACGGCGGCGACCGGTTTGAAGTGGCGACGGTCATTGCACCCGGCGAGAACGGGATCTTTTATGTGGCCGGCTTCACCACGTCACTTGAGTTGCCCCGCATGAGCGGCAACTTGCAGGCGGCCAATCGTGGCGGCTGGGACGCCTTTTTCGCCCGGATCGACGAAAACGTCGAAGGCGAGGGTGGGCTGACGTACAATTCGTTCCTCGGCGGCAACAGCACGGATGTCATCAACGCACTGATTGTGGAAGGCCCCGACCGGTTGATTCTCGCCGGGTACACTATGTCGAACGACTTCCCGGTGACCTTGGGCTCCATTCGAGACTTCTACGCCGACCGCGGCGACGGGTTCTTCGTTCGCGTTGACCTGGCCCGGCCCGGCCTCGACGCGCTGCTGTATGGCTCCTACTTCGGTGGCAGCGATCTGGACGTGGTGACCGACGCCAAACTCGGCGAAGGCGGCTATCTGTACCTCACCGGCTACACGCTCTCGCAGGACTTCCCGATCGTCAACGGCTACCAATCGGCGAATGCCGGGCGGAGCGACCTGTTCATCGTCCGGGTGAATCTGGATCGCGAAGGAGGCCCCGATATCGGCTATGCGAGCCTGCTGGGCGGCGGCGACGCAGAGGTCGCGTACGCGCTGGCCGTGCATGGACCGCTGGTCTACATCACCGGGTACACACTGTCCCGCGATTTTCCAATCGTTGGCGACCCGCTCCAGCGGACTTACGGCGGCGCCGGCGACGGCTTCCTGGTAGCCTTCAACACCTTCGATCCGCCGGGGCCGTCGATTCGCCAAGCCGGCTACATTGGCGGTAACAGTATCGATGTCTGCTTCGGCCTTACCATCGATAGCGAGGGCCGGGTGCACGTCGCCGGGCGAACCCAGTCGTCGAACTATCCCATCACCGAAAACCACTTTCAGAACGCGGTAGCCGGCTTGGCGGGCGGATTCATCACCAAGATCGAGCAGTTCTGAGAACTCCACCGGAGGCCTCCTCATGAGACTGGCACTGGCGCTGCTGGCGGTAGCGCTGGCTTGCGCCGAGGTCCACACAATGACGCTCGGCCAGGTTCTGGATGCCGCCGAGCGGCAGAACCCCGACATCCTGATTGCGCGCCTGGATCAGCGGATCGGCGAGTTGCAGATCGCCATCCAGCGCGACCCGTTCATTCCGAAGGTCTATGTAGGCAGCGGCGCGGCGTACACGGCTGGATTTCCAATGAGTATCGATGGCGCCGCGCCGTCGATATTCCGTTCGCAGAGCGTGGCCAGCGTTTTGAACCGGCCGCAACAGTACCGCGTGGCGCAAGCGCGGGAGAGCGCCCGCGGCGCGGAGCATGCCGCCGAGAAGCGGCGAACCGGCGCTTATGCCCGCACCGTGCAACTGTTTCTCGACGCCGAGCGGGCCGCGCGCAATACGGGTGTAGCCGGGCGCCAGGCGGAAAGCGCCGCGAAGGTGCTCGCCGTCGTGCAACAGCGCGTTGAGGACGGGCGCGAACTGCCGATCGAGGAGAAGAAGGCCCGGCTCGAGATTTTGCGTGCCCGCCGCGCGGCAGAGTCCTTCGGGCTGCAGCAAGCGGCCGCCGAATCCGCGCTGGCCGGTGTGCTG
>CAYPUQ010000402.1:0-5649 GCA_964413655.1 uncultured Solibacteraceae bacterium
CGGGCCGACAGCCGTCCGATCGACTCCGCGAGCCGCCGCCGGATCTCGAGCGAGAGCATCCGCCGCTCGGCATCCGGGCTGGCCGACGCCGCCATCGACAGAATCGTCTCCTCATCCCGGCCGGCCGATCGCCGTTGCCAGAATTTCCACGACCGGCTGCGCAGCCGGTCCACGCAACTGTTGATGGCGACCCGCGTCAGCCACCTGGCTGGGTCTTCGACGTCCGTCCGCCCGCCTTCCAGGGCGCGATACGCCTTCAGAAACGCGTCCTGCGCCGCCGAGCCCGCTTCATCGCGGTCGCCGAGCATCCGCAGGCACAGCAGGAAGATCCGGCCCTGTTCAGCGGCCACCCAAGCCTGAAAGTCGCCGTGGACCGGCTCTGGTACGCGTCCGGCCGCTGTGAGCGGATCGGCCATCACTGCCATCACTACCATAAGACGAAATTCGTCCCATTGGGGATTACGGCCCGAGCCATCTGCTACAGTAGGTCGCTATGTGGTCAGCCGGATTACTGCTTCTCGGACTCGTGGCGGGCGTCGCTTCGGGCATGTTCGGCATCGGCGGCGGCCTGATCATCGTGCCGGCGCTGATGTTCATATTCAAGATGTATGATTTGCAAGCCATCGGCACCAGCCTCGGCGCCCTGATCGCACCCGTCGGCCTGCTCGGCGCTATCCAGTACTACCACGCCGGTCATGTTAACGTGCGGGCCTCCATCCTCGTGGGAGCAGGCCTGCTGATCGGGGCGATCTTCGGCGCCAAGATCATGCTGGGACTCCCCCCCCATCTGATCAAGAAGATCTACGGCCTATTCCTGCTCCTCGTGGCAGGGCGCATGCTGCTGTACGGAAAATAGATTCGCGCAAGTTCGCCGCTCTTCGCGGCAATTTCTCATAACGACACCGTGAGTACAATCGTGAAACCCCTGCCTGTTGCTTTTTGGGAGGCTCCTGAAGCCAATTTAACTAAAGCCGCCAGGACCCCTACCGCGGCGGATGAAGCTCCAGCCTCCGGAACAGGATCTCCCCCCGGCCGGCGGCGAAGCGTCGTCGCCCTACTCTTCGCCCACGATGCGCAGCATGCCGTCCGTTGAACCCGACGATCTTATAGGGAAGGTCGGACCGGCTCGTCCGCGCCGCGCAGGAGAAGCGGGACGGCGCGGCCGAGGAACCTGCGGCGGGGAGATCACGCCGCGGAGAAACGCACGATGTCAGTCAGCTTGCGCTCGGCGCTCGGGAACTTGCCGAGCCCCGCACCCATGATGTCGTCGGCCAGCGTCAGGTACAGATCGCCGATCGTGCCTGTCGCGCGAGTATGCTCGCCGGTGCGGAGACGCCCGGCATGGCCGGCCACGATCACCGACAACCCGCTGTTCTTGTGGTCATTCGCTTCGGCGTGCTCGTGAACGAACACCAGACACGTACGGTCCAGCAGCGTCTTCTCGCCTTCCCGGATCGAGCGCAACCGCCCCAGCAGGTACGCGAACTCCTCCACGTGCCACTTGCAGATGTCGCGCATGATGCGCTGCCCGTTCGGCGTCCGCGCGCCCGGTGCCTTGCCGTCCTGGTGCGTGTAATCGTGGTGACGCGCCGCCGTGTAGCCGAGCCACGGAAACCGCGCCAGCCCCTGGCACTTGGTCAGCATGTAGCTCGCGACCCGCGTCTGCTGCGTGGCGAAGGCGTGCGCCAACAGGTCCGACTGGATCCGCGCGATCCGCGGCCAATCCTTCATATCGCCGTCGTACTGCGGCTCGTCGACCTTGTAGTACTCCGGCGGCAGGCTTGCGATCGAGCGCTCCACGTCGCGCACCGAATCCAAATGCTCGGCCAGCGTCTGCTGGTCCGAACGGCCCAAATCACGGTTCAGTTGCTGCGCATCCTCTCGCACCGTGTCGAGGATGCTCCGCTTCCGGTTTACCCAGCCCATCTCGCGCTGCCCGAACAGCCGGTCGAACAGCTTGTGCGGCAGCATCTCCGGCGGTAGCGGCCGGTCGTAGCCCGACCAACTCATATTCCTCTGCACGCTCTCGCCAAACGACTCCTGCGAGACCCCGATCTGTAGCGAGCGGAATCGCGAACTACCCCCGACCTTCGCTGCGATCGCCTGGTCGATCGACGGCCCGCCCGCGCCGCGTCCCGTGAATTGCGTACCCGTCACCAGCGCGCTCATCGAGCGGTGATGATCGTTGCCTGGCCCCGGCAGCCGCGCCGCCGGGTTGTCGAGCCCGGTGATGATGTGAAAGTGCTCGCGGAACGGCGCCAGCGGCGTGAGACATGGCGTCATGCGGTAGTTCGGACCCATTTCTTCGGGAATCCAGTACTTCTCGGGAATGCCGTTGCCGTTGAACCAGACGACAAAACGGTTCTCAATCTCCTTCGGCCCATGCTCGGCCGCGTAAGCCGAGCCGCGCGGATTGAACATCGCTTCGAGCGGCGGCAGTGCCAGCACGGCCGGCAGTTTGGCGAATGAAAGTCCTTTGAGGAGAGTTCGTCTTGTCAGCATCGGCTTGATCGCTTCCCAATCTGTCTACGGCGCTGGCGGAAATTCCGTCCAGTGCGCCACCGCGACTATCAGTTCCCGAAAGCGGAACTGTGAGTTTCGGAAGTCTATAAAGATTCTATCCAAAACCGCCCGGTCCGTGGGATTCTCCTTCCGGCCCATCGCATAGCGGAAGTACTGCCGGGCGATGCAATCCTGGCACTGCGGCGTGCGCGCCAGAATCGCGCCGAGTTCGCCCGGCGACTGGAATTCCGAGTCCTTGATGCCAGCGACGACGCCGGAAACGTCGAGATCCAACTCCACCCGCTTTCGCTCCCCGCGGCGGTCCTCCGGCCGAATCGTAATGACGGCCTTCTCGCGCCGGCGGCCGACGGCGTCGAACTTTTCAATCGCGAAACCGATCGGGTCGATCAGGTTGTGGCAGCTCGCGCAGCCGGGGTTGGACAGGTGTATGCCCACGCGCTCGCGGTTGGTCAACGGGCGGTCGGCGTTCTGGGCCGGCAGATTGGTGTTCGTGCCCGGCGGCGGCTGCGGCACCTGCTGGCAGAGGAACTGCTCGCGGATGAACAGGCCGCGCGCGGTCGGCGAGGTGTCGGCCGGTTTGCTGGTCAGCGCGAGGAATGTGGCTTGGCCGAGAATGCCGGCGCGTTCCGACTCTGAGGGATAAGCGACCTTCGTGAACTCGTCGGCCGGCGCCGGCATGCCGTAAACATTGGCGAGGTCGGCGTTGATGAAGCTGTAGTCCGCCGTAAAAAACGCGGTGAAGTCGCGGTCGTTCCACACCAGGTCCGCCACGAAATGCCGCGTCTCCTCGGTCATCGCGACCGCCAGTTCCCGCGTGAACATCGGGTACGACGCGCGTTCTTTCACCATCGTCAGAACGCGGTCGAACCGCATCCACTGCGCGACATACTCGTCGAGCGCCGTTTTTGCGCGCGGATCGTCGAGCATCCGGCGCGCCGTCTCCCGGTACCCTTCGGCGCTGTCGAGGCGGCCCGATTCAGCCTCGTCAATCAGCCGAGCGTTCGGCATAGTGTCCCACAGCAGGTAGGACAATCGCGAAGCGCGCGCATAGCGCCGCTCGTCGCCGGAAGCCGATTCCAATCGGTAAAGGAACGCCGGCGATTGCAGCATCGCCTCCACCACCAGCCGGACCCCATCTTCGTAGCCCCAAGCCGAGGCCGCCAGCGCCGTGTAGCGCTGCTGTTCCTTCTCCGTCAAGGGACGCCGGAACGCCCGTTCGCCGAAGTCGCGCACGAAGTCGCCGATGCACCGCTCCCCTTTGCACGCCAGCGGCTGGAATCGCCCCGCCAGCCGTTCCGCCGCGGCGCCGTAAGCCTCCGCCAGCAGCGGCGTGATGCTCTGCGCCTCGAACTGGTTCTTGAAGCCGTCGATGAAATCTTCCGGTGGAAACTGCCGCGACGGTCCCGTGGCGTCGCCCAACAGATCGCGCACCGTATTGTCATACTGCGAATGCGTCAGCCGCCGCAGGACCCGGCGCTCCTCGGCGGCGGCGTGCCGTTCGGCGACCTCGATCTTCTCCGCCGGCCGCCCTGCCAAGTCTCTCATCCACGCAACGAGGATCTTCTCGGTATCGCTGCCCGGCTCGATACGCTTGCCGCCGGCGTGGGGAACCCGCGCCGTCGGCTTCTGCACCGCGAGGGACCGTTCTGGCGCCTCCGCATCGAGGAATCGCCGCAGCGACTCGCCAAACGCACGAACCTCTAGCGGGGTTGCGCCCTCTTCCGGTAACTGCAGCCGGGTGGTCGAGCCGACGCCTTCCACCGTATGGCATCCTCGGCAACCCGCCTTCTCAAGCGCCGGATAAACGTCATCGAGGAACCGCACCTGGGCCTGAGCGGCGCCCAGCGCGGCCAGCAACAGCACAAACCGCATCTATCTTCCCAGTGTACCGGCTTACTGCACCGCCGGCTTGGCCAGGATCGGCCGCAACACCAGGTTGACGATTACCATCAGGACCGAGAAGACCGGCAAGATCAGCAGAGCAGTCTTGAGGCCGGCCGGGTCGGTGCCCGCGATCTGGCCGATAATCGGCGAACTCACCACCAGGCCGATCCAGCCCGATGTGATAACAATGCCCATCGCCGTAGCGGTCATTTTCGGGAATGCGTTGCCGACCATCGCGAGCGTGGTCGGGAACACTGGAGCCATCGCGAGCCCGGCACAGAAGACGGCGATACCTACCATTTGGGGGTCCGTGGTCTGGAGCATGATGTAAGTCGTGATGGCCATGAAGATCGCCGCGCACAGAGTGACGTTCTGCGCGCGAATTTTCATCAGAACCGGAGCGACAGCTACGCGGCCCAGCAGCAAACCCAGCGCAAAGCCGTAGGCGAGCGTATTCATCGCCGTCGCCTCGTCGATATTTTGACCGGTCAGATGTTTCGGCAGCCAGTTCCAAATACCTACCTCACAGGCGACGTACAAGAACTGAAGCAGTGCCAAAAGATACAGTACCGGCCGCCCAAGCACGGCGCCGGCTTCCGCGGTCTTGAACCCGCGTTCGCCTGTCGGCGGGGGAATGGGCGCGATGACATGGGCGCCCAGCGTGACGATTGTCAGTACTGCCATCAGGTAACACAGGTGGATCGCATTCCCGCCGAGCACATTGGCGTAAAACCACGGCGTGAGGAACCCACCGAGTCCAAAAAACAAGTTCAGGAAGTTCAGGACGGTCGCGCGGCGCTCGCCGCCGATGTCGCTCACCAGCGCGTTAGCGCCGGTCACGATAATGCCGCCACCAAGACCCAGCACAAGCATCAGGGTGGCGATCATTCCATAGCCGGTGGAATTCGGCAGCGCGAACAGCGCAACGATGATTAGCGACAAGCCCAGCAGCAAACCCATCTTCTTGCCTTTGTTGTCGATCAGCGGTCCCACCGAAATCGACGCGAGGGTGAGTCCAATTCCCTGGGATAGGGCAATCCAACCGTTCTGCTCGGGCGTCAGACTGAAGCGTTCGGAAAGAGTGGGGAGCAGGGTGCCGAGCGTGGCGGCAATCATGCCGTAGACAAGAATGGCCAGAATCGCGGCGAGTATGAGCATGCAAGACCTCCAGAATCGTACCGGTGCGAACGGGAACGATCGCACATCTTATCAGAAACGCTTGACTTGAAGGGGGAAGAGCGG
>CAYPUQ010000403.1:0-5645 GCA_964413655.1 uncultured Solibacteraceae bacterium
AGGCCTGAATGGAGAACGCGTTTGGGTCGGGACGGGGTCGGGGAGGAGGACCAGGGGGATGGGCCAGACCCCGTCACCGGGACAGCACACCGGTCGACCATCCTGCCATAGCCGCACGCCGGAGCGCGCTACCATGGATCGGAGGGACCCGTGTATGCTCTCAATAAAGACACGCGCGGGAATCACTACAAAAAGACCAGAGGAACGTCAATTTTAGAAGGGCCATGACCGCCGAAGACGTCACGCAACTACTCCAGCGCTGGAGGGATGGGGACCAGCAAGCCCACGGGCAGCTTAACACTGTAATTTACGACGAGTTACGGAAGTTGGCGGGCAGCTACCTGCGGCGCGAACGTTCCGATCACACGCTACAGAGCACGGCTCTGGTGAACGAAGCGTACATGCGTCTCGTACAACAGGATATTGCCTGGCAAAACCGCGCGCACTTTTTCGGCATCGCCGCACAGATCATGCGGCGGATTCTGGTGGACCATGCGCGCGGCCACTTGGCCGCCAAACGCGGCAGCGGCGCTTTCAAACTGTCGCTCGATGAAGCGATCGGAGTGCCGGCGGGGCGCGATTTGGAGATCGTGGCGCTGGACACGGCGCTCAAGGATTTGGCCAATTTCGACGAACAGCAGGCGAAGATTGTGGAGCTGCGGTTCTTTGCCGGTCTTTCCGTGGAGGAGACCGCCGAGGCGCTCGGAGTCTCGGCTTCGACGGTGAAGCGCGACTGGGTGGCCGCCAAGGCTTGGCTGTTTCGTCAACTCAGTAAGAAGGACCAGTAGGATGACGCCCGAGCGGTGGCAGCAGATCAAGGAAATCCTGGACGCCGCCTTGGAACTGGGTGACGAGGATCGCGCATCGTACGTGGCGCGCTCCTGCGAGGGCCAGCCCGAGGTGGAGCAGGAGGTGCTGTCGCTGCTCGCCTCGTACGAGGAAGCGGGCGATTTCCTCGAAAAGAAGGCTCACTCGCTTGACATGACGATGCCGAACGAGGAGCCGGCCGACCTCTTGATCGGCGAGGTGATTGGGGCTTACCGGCTGGAGCAGTTGCTCGGCCAGGGTGGGATGGGCGCCGTGTACCGGGCCGTGCGCCACGACGGCGAATTTCACATGCAGGTGGCGGTGAAGGTGGTCCGCCGCAGCGTAATCTCGGAGTTCCTGTTGCGCCGGTTCCGGATTGAGCGGCAGATCCTGGCGCGGCTGAACCATCCGAACATCGCCCGCCTGAACGACGGCGGCATCACCGCGGACGGGTTGCCGTACCTGGTGATGGAGTACGTGGAGGGCGTTCCTATTCACGTCTATTGCCGGATGCGGCAGCTATCCACGAGTGCGCGCCTCCGGCTCTTCCAGAAGGTATGCGCGGCGGTGCATTACGCACACCAGAACCTGATTGTCCACAGCGACATTAAGCCGGGCAACGTGCTGGTGACGCCGGCCGGCGAGCCGAAGCTGCTGGATTTCGGCATCGCCAAGCTCCTCGATCCGGATTTCGGCGGGGGCATGACGGTGACGGTTGGCATGCGGCCGATGACGCCGGCTTACGCAAGTCCGGAACAGCTTCGGGGCGAAGCCATTACGACGGCGAGCGACGTTTACTCGCTCGGCATCTTCCTGTACGAGCTGCTGGCCGAGAAGCGGCCCTACGAGTTCAAGACCGCCTCGGTCGAGGATATTCTGCGGAAGATAGGCGAATCTCCGCCGGCGCGGCCGAGTGTAGTCGCGGCGCCACAACGCAAGCTGGACGCCGAGTTGGACAACATCGTCCTGAAGGCGATGCACCTCGATCCGGAGCGGCGCTACCAATCGGCCGAGCAGTTGTCGGCGGACCTGCAACGGCACCTCGACGGGATTCCGGTGCTAGCGCGGCCGGATTCGATGGGCTATCGCGTCCGGAAGTTCGCGCGGCGGCACCGGCCATTTGCGGTCGCGGCCTCGCTCGTACTGGTGACGCTGCTGGGCGGCATTACGGCGACGTGGCGTGAGGCCAGCGTGGCGAACCGGGAGCGGCTGCGGGCCGAGCAGCGATTCGAGGAAATGCGGCGCATGGCCAACTCGATCATTTTCGAGCTCGACGACAAGCTGGCGACCCTGCCGGGCACGGTCGAGGTGAGGAACCTGCTGGTAAAGCGCTCGCTCGGTTACCTGGACAGCCTGAGCCAGGAATCCGCGGGCGACGAGAAGCTCCAACGAGAGCTAGCGATGGCCTACCTCCACATGGGCGATGTGCAGGGACACCCGCGCATGGCAAACGTCGGCAGCACGAGCGACGCGTTAAACAGCTACCGGAAGGCGCTGGCGATCCACGAGCAAATTGCGGCGGCGCATCCGGACGATCCCGGCTACCAGCGGGAACTCTCGAACATCTATGTCCGCTTGGGGGGCGTCCTGAAAGTGGCCGGCGACTACGGTGGGGGTCTCGAGCTGGACCGGAAGGCGCTGGCGATTCGCGAGGCCTTGTTGGGGAATGATCCGCGCAACCGGGAGTACCGGCGGCTGGTGGCCTCCAGTTACATGGACCTGGGCGGAAGTTACTCGCAGCTTGGCGAGTGGCCGCACGTCATCGAGTACCGGCAGAAGGCGGCGGAGATCTTCGAGGAACTGGTACGGGAAGAAAATACGTCGGTGGAGGACTGGTCGGGGTTGGCGACAGCGTACGCCCGCATCGGTAGCATCCTGACGCACGAAGGCGACGTTGGCGAGGCGTTGACGTACTACCGGAAGGCGATCGAGTATCAGACGGAGATCGTCAAGGGCAATCCCGCGAACAGCATCGAACGGTCGCGGCTGGCGGTTTACCGCAACGGCTACGCGATGGCGCTGGCCAAGGTCGGCTACTACCCGGCTGCCTTGCAGGAACACGACACGGCGGCGCGGGTTCTCGATGAAATCGTGAAGTCGGACGCCAAGGACGCGCGGGCGCGCAGCTTGTTGGCGACAGCCCTGACGCGCAAAGCGGAAACGCTGCTGGCGTCGGGCGCCGCTGCGAAGGCTCTCGAACCCCTGAAGCACGGGTTGGAGATCCGGCGGATTCTGTCGGCGGAGAATCCGATGAACGCGGGCGCCGAGGGCGAGGTGGCCGAATCGTGCCTGTGGTTGGGCGATGCCACGCTGGCGCTAGGCCGGCGTGCCGAGGCGGTGCGCTGGTACACCGAGAGCCGTGACATTCTGGAGCAGATCCGCCGCGAACACCGGTCCAACTACGTCAGCGACCAGATGTTCGACAGGGCGGTCCGGCAACTGGAGCGGCTCCACGGCGTTTCGGCAGCTCCACGGGAGCCCGGCACCTTGGCGCGACGGTAGCGCCGAAGCCGCCGGCCGCTACAACGTCCGCGTCACTTTCGACAGCGAGCGGGGGTGATCGGGATTCAGGCCTTTTTCCGCGGCGAGGCAGGCGGCGAATAGCTGGGCAGGAATGATGTAGGGGATCAGTGTGTAGACCTCGGCCGGCAGCTTGCTTCGATGCGTCAGTTTGGCCGGGATGCAGATTGTGCGCAAGCTCCGCTGGAGGGCTTCCGGGTTCGAGCGGTCGGTGATGACCATGGTTTCGGCGCCGATCTGGTGCAGCCGGTCGAGCATTTCTTGCATCGCCGGCCACGTCACGCCGGACGGTGTGAACAGGAAGACCGGGAACGAGGACTCGACCATGGCGATGGGGCCGTGGAGGAAATCGGCCGAGGAGAAGCGCTCGGCCACCACGTAGCAGGTCTCCATCAATTTGAGGGCGAACTCGAAGGCGTTGGAGTAGTTGAGACCGCGGCCGACAACCACGGTGTGATCCATGAAGCGGTAGCGTCCGGCGCGGGCGGCAATCTCGCGCTCCAATTTCAACGCATCTTCGGCCCAGGCCGGGACACGGCGGAGATCGTCCACATCGAGCGGAGCGCCCAGTGCGTAGGCCAGCAGGTAGAGCATCAACAATTGGCCGGTATAAGTCTTGGTTGCGGCGACGCTTCGTTCCTTGCCGGCCCGGACGAAAAAAACATGCTCGGCGATTCCGGCCAGCGTGCTCTTAGTCTCGTTCGTGATGCCAACGGTCAGCGCACCCTGTTCGCGAGCGCGTTCGAGCACCAGGTTGGTGTCGGTGGACTCACCCGATTGCGAAATGGCAACGACCAACACATCGCGAAAATCGAGCGAGGCTTCGTAGAGGGTGAAGATGGAAGGAGCGGCCAGCGAGACGGGGATACCCGTGCTCACCTCCAGCAGGTAGCGTCCGAACTGGGCGGCGTTGTCGGAGGTGCCGCGGGCGGCCAGCACAATGAATCGGGGCCTCCGGGATTCGAGAATCTTCTTCAGTTTCTCCACCGCCCGCAACTCCTGGCCCAGCGTCTTTTCGAGGACGGCCGGCTGCTGGCGGATTTCTTCCAGCATCAATGACATCTTTCTGAATGTAGCAGGGCCGGCGGCATATTGAACCGCGGCTGCTGTATGATAGCGGCGCTGTCCCATGCCGGACTACCAATACGCCTACCTTGTGGGTGCTCTCATCTTCGTCGTGGCCTGGCTCCTGCTCTACATCTTCGGCCCGCGGCACCGGCGGCAGATGGTCTGGGGCAGCCTCCTGGCCGCGCCATTCGCGGCGACCGGATTCCTCTTCATTCCGGAATACTGGAGTCCGCCCTCGCTGTTCGACCTCGCCCTGCGAATCGGCATCTCCATCGAGGACGTCGTCTGGTCGGCCGCGGTCGGCGGCATTGCGTCGGGCGTCTCCGAAATCATGTTTCACCAGCGGCTCGCGCGCATGCGCGCCGTGGTTGCGGTTCCCCGGTATAAGCCGCTGGTGGTTATCGTCGTGATCTTCGTGGCGCTGGAACTGGTATGGCCCGCAAAATCCATTTACAACATGGTGGTTGCTTTTGTAGTGGGCGCCGTGGTGATGGCGATTGTCCGCCGCGACCTCATCGGGCGCATGCTCCGCGGGGCGGCGGTGTTCACCGTAGTCTACGCGCTGCTGTTTGCCTACTTCCTGGCGCTCTACAGCGAGTTCATCGAGCGCTATTACAACCACGTCAACCTGCTCGGAATCTCCATCGCGGGCATCCCGATCGAAGAACTGCTGTTCGCCTATTCGGGCGGCGCGGTGTGGACGGTGATGTACGAGTTCGTCCACGACTACCGGTTGAAGTCGGTGCGCCCGCTGCGATTCGTCCGCCAGAGCGGGTAAACGCGATGCCGGATCTCGACTACGAAGCGATGCTGTGGGCCGCGATCGAGGAAGCGCGGCGAGGATTGGCCGAGGGTGGCATCCCGATCGGCGCGGCGCTGTTCGACGCCAACGGCCGTCTGCTGGGGAGCGGGCGCAATCGCCGCGTGCAGGAGGACGACCCTTCGGTTCACGCCGAGACCGACGCGTTCCGCAAGGCCGGCCGCCAGCGCCGCTACCGCGACAAGATCATGGTGACGACACTCGCGCCGTGCTGGTATTGCAGTGGGCTGGTCCGCCAGTTCCGCATCGGAACCGTCGTCGTTGGAGAATCGGTGAACTTCGCCGGCGGCGTCGACTGGCTGCGCGAGGCGGGAGTCGAAGTTATCGACCTGAACTCAGCCGAATGTGTCCAGATGCTGCGCGGGTTTATCGAAGCCCATCCCGATCTCTGGCGCGAAGACATCGGCGAAGACTGAAACGCCGGCATGGG
>CAYPUQ010000404.1:0-5645 GCA_964413655.1 uncultured Solibacteraceae bacterium
AATGCCCTCAAGGAACGAGAAACCGAAAACATCCGCCGCGCCGCCGATCTCTGCGCGGACCGCATCGCCAAAGGAGGCCTCATCTTCCTCTTCGGCAACGGCCACTCGCGCATGATGTGCGAGGAAATGACGCCGCGCCAGGGCTGCTTCGTCGGCTGGGTCGCTCTGGTCGAACTTGCCCTCTCGAACCACGCCAGCATCGTCGGCGCCAACGGCCTCCGCGCCCCGCTCCACCTCGAAAAGTACGAAGGCTACGCCGAGGAAATCCTGAAGGGATTCCGCTTCGGCCCCAATGACGCGTTCGTTATCATCTCCACCAGTGGCATCCGGCCCGTCATCGTCGAGATGGCCGCCGGCGCGAAAGCGCGTGGCCTGCCGGTCGTCGCCATCGTCTCGCGTCAGCACTGCGACACCGCGCCCTCGGGACACTCCTCCGGAAAGAAACTCACCGATTACGCCGACCTCCTCATCGACAACCAGTGCCCGCCCGGCGACTGCGTCCTCGAACTGCCCGGCCTCGAATGGCGAACCGGCCCTGCCTCCACCGTCACCGGCGCGATGATCGTCAACATGCTGCGCTGCGAAACGGCCGAGCGCCTGCTCGCCCGCGGCTTCCAGCCGACCCTGCTGCCCTCGCACCAGTTTGTCGGCCATGCCACCGCCGCCGAGCAGTTGGAGCGGTTCTACGAAGATTACCGGCGCTCGCTGCGCCACCTCTACGAATAGGAGTTGTCAATGAAGACAATACGCATTGGGATGCTCGGTTCAGGTTTTGTCGCCGAGTTCTACTTGCAGGGACTCGCCAACGTCAACGGCCAGGAGGTCGTGCTGAATTACTCGCGGGGCGCCAAACGCGCGAAGACCTTCGCCGGACGCTGGAACATACCGGCGCACACCACCAAACTCGCCGAAGCCATTGCCCGCGACGATATAGACCTCTTCATCATCGCCCTCCCCAACGAAGTCCACCTCCCGGTGTCGCTCGAACTGGCGGCGGCGCGGCGCAACCAGGTTTGCACCAAGCCGCTCGCCCGCAACCGGGTCGAAGCCCGCCAGATGCGTGACGCTGCGCGCAAAAGCCGCCGCCTCCACGGTTACGCCGAAACCGAGGTCTTCGCCCCTTGCGTGGTGAAGGCGCGCGAGATCGTCGAGCGCGGCGGCATCGGCCAGGTGCTCTGGGTGCGCTCGCGCGAGTCGCACTCCGGCCCGCACAGCCCACACTTCTGGGACATCGAGAAAACCGGCGGCGGCGCGCTGAACGACCTCGCCTGCCACTGCGTCGAAGCGGCCCGCTACTTCTTCGGCAAGGAGAACAAGGTGGTCGAAGTGATGGCCTGGGGCGACCGGCTCGTCCACCACCAGAAGACTGCTGGCGAGGACAACGCGCTGCTCGTCCTCAAGTTCGCCTCGGGCGGCATCGGCCACTGCGAACTGTCCTGGACCACCAAGGGCGGCCTGGACCTCCGCAACGAAATCCACGGCGCCGGCGGCTCGATCTTCACCGACGTCACGCGCGGCACGCCGATCACGTCGTTCACGCCCAACCCGGCCGGCTACGTCATCGAGAAAGCCGACATCGACTTCGGCTGGACCCGCCCCCTCCCCGAGGAAGCGTTCGCCTACGGTTACCAGGCCGAGATGCGCCACTTCGTCGAGTGCGCGCGCGACGGCGCCGAACCTCGCGAAACCTACGACGACGGCTACATCGTCAACACGATTCTCGACGCGGGCTACCAGTCGATGCGAAGTAAGAAATGGGTGCGGGTGCGCTACTAACGTGCGGCTCCTCATCACAGGTTCCACCGGCATCGCGGCGGCCACGGTGGATCTCGCCCGCCAGGCCGGCCACGCTGCGACGACCATCGGGCTCGACGAAACGGCGGATCTTCATGCTGATCTCTGCGACGAAGCCGCCGTCGAAAGCGCTTTCACCGCCGCGCTCGACCGCCTCGGCGGGCTCGACGCGCTCTTCAACTGCGCCGGCGTCAGCGGCCGGCCTTTCGGCGACGGCCCGTGGCATCAGTGCTCGGCCGCCGGCTTCGACGAAACGCTCCGCTCGAATCTCCGCACGCTCTTCCTGATGTCGCGCGCCGCGCTGGCGCATTGGATGGACCGCGCCGGGCCCGGAACCATCCTCAACATGGGCAGTGTCACGGCGTTTCATCCCGAGCCGGCGCACTTCGCCGCCCATGCCTACGCCGCGGCGAAAGGAGCTATCGAAGCGCTCACCGTGAGCGGCGCGGCGTACTACGCGCCGCATCGCATCCGCATCAACGCCATCGCGCCGGGCCTCGTGCGAACCCCGATGAGCCGCCGCGCTCAAGAGGACGCCGCCATCCAGGAGTTCATTCGTAAGAAGCAGCCGCTTGCCGGCGGTATACTCGAACCCGAGCAAGTGGCGCGGGTTGCACTGTTCCTGCTGTCGCCGGAGTCCGCGCCCGTTACGGGTGAGATCCTGAAGGTGGATGGAGGTTGGGCGGTCAGCCCCTGAACCAAGTATGCAACCCCGGCCCTTGCGAACTACCGTTATCGGCAGCTACCCATTTCCCGGTTGGATCGAGTTCTCAGCGCGGCACCTGCTCCAGTTCGGCCCCGACGACATCGCCGAGATGCGCGACGACTCGGCCACGGTCGCCATCATGGACCAGGTCGCCGCAGGCCTCGATGTCATCACCGATGGCGAACAGACACGCTTCGACTTCAACCTCTCCTTTTACGCCTTCCTCGAAGGCATCGCGCTCGAAACGGAACCGCCCCGCCGCTTCGGCCCGCCCGCGCACGACCAGCGCGGTAAGCACGGGATTATCGGAACGCTCGCCGCGCCTCGCGGCTTGGGCTGCCTCGACGAATTCGCCCGCCTCCGCCGCCTGGCGCCTGCCGGACCCGCGCTGAAAATGTCCGTGCCGGGCCCCTACACGCTGAGCGGCCGGCTGATTCCCGACGGCCAGTACCCGGACCGCTGGGCCGTCACCGAAGCACTGTTGCCGCTTGTGCGCGCCGAACTGGAAGCCCTCGTCGATGCCGGTTGCGGCGAAATCTGCGTCGACGAACCGTCCATGTCCTGCTACGCCTATCGCGAGGACCCGGCGCGCTTCGTCGACATCTTCAACCGCACCGTCGAGCCCGTCGCCGGCCGCTGCCGTCTCTCCACGCACCTTTGCTTCGGCAATTTCAAGGGACGCGCCGTCGGCCCACGCAGCTATGCACCGATGTTCCCGCTCTTCCTGAATCTCCACGTTGACGAGATCCACCTCGAAATGGCCAGCCGCGAATTCGCCGAACTGGAACTGATCGCGCAAGTCGCCGAACGCCTCGACGTCTCCGTCGGCATCATCGACGTCAAGAGCTACTACATCGAGACCGTCACGGATGCCGCTGAGCGCGTCCGGCGCTGCCTCCGCTTCGCGCCGCCCGAGCGGCTTTCCTTCGCGCCCGACTGCGGCCTCAGCCAAACCGCGCGCTGGGCCGCGAGGCGCAAACTCCGCGCCATGGTCGAAGGCGTGAAGTCCGTTCGCGCCGAACTCAACCTCTGAACCGCTAGACCGGCCTGCGTCCCTGGATCACCCGAATGAGAATCGCGCCAATCGCGAGGATTAGCAGGATATGCAGGAAACCGCCGAGCGTGTAAGACGACACCATCCCGACGAACCACATCAGCAGCAGAATACAGAAAATCAGCCAAAGCATCGAACCCTCCTTCGCATCTCCTATGTTGGGCGGGCGCCTTCGCCCGCGGCCGGCCTAACCGGCCTATGATCACTGATTGCAATCCACTTGCCACCACCGTCGCTCCACGTTCTCAACGTATTACAAGCATTGTTCCCGGTAGAAACTACCAGCCGCGTTACCCTGAGGACTTGGGAGCCGCCGATTGACCTCCTTCATAACTCTGCTCCGCTTCAACCGCAACTATCGCAACCTGTGGCTGGGGCAGATCGTCAGCGAGGCCGGCGACCACTTCAACACCATCGCCGTGCTCAGCATGGCCCTGCGCGTCGACGAGTCCGGATTCGCCGTCGGCGGCGTCATGCTCGCTCGCACGATCTCGTCTATCGCCGCCGCGCCACTCGCCGGAGTCCTACTGGACCGTTGGGATCGCAAGAAGATCATGGTCGCCAGCGACGTGATTCGCGGCGTGGTCGCCCTCGGATTCCTTCTGACACTTCACTATCCCGCGAGCTGGTTGCTCTACTTGCTCAGCAGCCTGTTGACGTTCAGCTCGCCGTTCTTCACGAGCGGCCGCTCGGCCATCCTGCCGCGCATCACCACCGCCGACGAGTTGCACACCGCCAACGCGCTGACGCAAACCACCGCCTGGCTGACCCTGTCCATAGGAACGATGCTCGGCGGTATGAGCGCGATGAAGTTCGGCTACGCCTGGGCCTTCGTCATCAACGCGGCGTCGTTCCTGCTCAGCGCCGTCGCTGTGTCCCGGCTCGAAGCGCGCACGGGCCACTTCCGCCCGCACCCCCGCCGCGGCGAAATGGCGCCCGACAAGCGCTTCTGGACTGATCACCTCGAAGGACTCCGCTACGTCTGGCGCACACCGCTGATCTTCGCCATCGGCATGGCCGGCGTCGGCTGGGCCACCGGTGGCGGCGCCGCGCAGATCCTCTTCGCTCTGTACGGCGAGGTCGTGTTCGATCGCGGACCGGCCGGCGTCGGCTGGATCTGGGGATCGGCCGGCCTCGGCCTCGTCGCGGGCGGCTTCTTCTCGCACCGCCTCAGCCGGACGCTCGGCTTCCGCGGCTACAAGCACGCCATTACGCTACTGTTTCTGCTCCACGGCCTCAGCTACATCTTTTTCAGCCAGGCGCCCACGCTTGCCTGGGCGATCGTCTTCATCGTCCTGTCACGCATCGGAATGGGCGCCAACAACGTACTGAACCGCAACATGCTGCTGACCCACGTGCCCGACCACTACCGCGGCCGCGTCTTCACCACCGTCGAAAGCATGCTGCAGGTCACCATGCTGCTCTCGCTCACTGCCGCCTCGGTCGCCACCAAATACGTCGACCCCCGCGATATTGGCCTCGTCGCCGGATGCCTCAGTACCTCCACCGCGTTCTTCTGGGCCTGGGCCAACTGGATCGGCAAACTCGTCGAACCCGCCCCCGAACCCATCGAGGCTCAAGAAGAACAGTTCAACGAACCGCTGACCCCGGCGTAGGTGTGTCACTCGGATCAGTTGGTTCCGCATGTCGGACACGTTTGCCACAGCCGCGTGGATTCGTTGAGCCTGTCCTCCGAAGTCCGAATCGACCGTGCAAAGGACGATGCCCGCATGATTCTCCATCCGATGCCGGTGGAGCTGCAGGAAATGACGACGGTTGTGCGACAAGAGGATTCGGCCTTGGGTGGCGGCAAACGTCAGCACGTCGAAGCCTGGCAACTCCACTACCACCGGAAGTGGGATGTTTCGTTCGCGTAGAACCGGGCCCGGAGGGAGGGATACGCCGCCAGTAAGGCTTGCTCCGTAACGCCCAGTCGTCGCGTCTGCTCCAGAAGCCAAACCGGGATTCTGGTCCGAACAATGCAGGCTTCGCCCCCGCATACGTCCGCAGAAGAGTCAATCCCCGGAAAAGCATCACTAAGTTCCTGAACTCCATTTTCAGAATCTGCGCCTTTTCACCGGGCGGCCACGT
>CAYPUQ010000405.1:0-5617 GCA_964413655.1 uncultured Solibacteraceae bacterium
CGCTCCGCCTGTTCGGGCGCCCGCGCGGGCGTCTTCGGCAGCAATTGGAACCCCAGCGAGTAGGCGGTCAGAGAGTCGTAACTCGGGTTTCCAGCGGAGGCCAATACCCTTACCGCCGACTCGATGTACAGTTTGATGTCGTCCGGGTTGGCGCTGTGGCGGATGGCAATCAGGTCCGCGATCTCCGAACCGCCAATCAATGTTGTCCTCTGGTGGTATCTCTTGTCGGGGCCTTCCCTCAGGTCCGAAGCGACGAAAAGGTACTTGCCGAGTTCCGACAACAGCCCCGGGCTCGGCGCCGGAGCGGAAGCAACGAGGTCGAGCGCCTTCGGGAAGAGATCGTCGGCGAGGTCGGCGGCGCGCTCGCGCAATTCGGATAGGAATAGCCCAAACGCCGGAAAGTTGAACGTCGACGGATCGGCCGAAGCGAGGGCGGAATCGCCGAGTTGCGCGGCCCGATCGGGCCGCGTATCGATCATGCCGCGGGCACGGGCGATGTTGGAATTGGCCTCCCGCCTCTCTTCGTCCAGCCGGGCCCTGATACGTTCGTTGTCCACAGCCTGAAGGAGGTCCGGGTCGCAATCGCTCGCTGTGGAGGCGAGTAATTTCCAGAGGCTCGCGAGGCTCGCCACTGGCAGCACCGGTCCTTGTCCGGAGAACACGCGATCGTCCAGACGGTCGAGACCGGCGAACGCCTCCCGCAGCAGAGTGGAGGCGGCGAGCGGGTCGTGCGGGCATACCGTGCCCGCCAGACGCGCCAGCGCGTGCGATACGACGACCGGGTTTTGCATCTTGCGAAACCGGTCACCCATCGCGACGGCCCAGTCGATCGTTTCGCGCGGGACTTCCTCCTGCGCGGAGACCGGGCAGGGAAGCGCCATGAGCAGCGTCGCTGCCCACACTTTCAAGGGCCGCACAAACTTACCGCTCTCCCGATGCTAACAGTCTTTCCAGACGCCCTGTGCTAAAGTGAAAAGTTCAATCCATTCAGCATGATCCGTTCTTTTCGCGGCGCCCTGCCGCAAGTGGCCGCGTCCGCTTATATCGATCCGAGTGCACAGGTGATTGGCGACGTGGCCGTCGGCGAGCGCGCCAGCGTGTGGTGCAATGCCACGCTTCGCGGCGATGTGAATTATATCCGCATCGGCGAAGACACGAACATTCAGGACAACAGTGTTCTGCACGTCGAGGACGGCTTGTACCCGCTGCTGATAGGCAACCGCGTGACGGTCGGGCATTCGGTGGTGCTGCACGGATGCGTCATCGAGGACGAGTGTCTCATCGGCATTGGCGCGATCATCCTGAACGGCGCGAACATCGGCGCTGGATCGGTGATTGCCGCTGGCGCATTGATTCCCGAGGGCATGGAGGTTCCCTCCGGAAGCCTTGTGATGGGCGTGCCGGGCAAGGTCCGCCGTCCGGTTTCCGAAGGGGAAAAGGAGCGGTTCCGGGTGAACGCGCAACACTACGTCGAACTGCGCCAGCACTACAGGGAAGAGCCGTCTTGATTCGCGCCGTCAAGGGCACGCGGGATATTCTGCCGCCGTCCAGCGCCGTCTGGAACCATGTCGAAAGTGTTACCCGCGAGGTGTTGCGCGCCTATAACTACCAGGAGATCCGCACGCCGGTTTTCGAGGAAACGCAGCTTTTCGCGCGTGGAGTCGGCGCGGACACCGACATCGTCACCAAGGAGATGTATACCTTCGAGGATCGCGACGGCAGCTCGCTGACGCTGCGTCCCGAGGCCACGGCGTCGGTGATCCGGGCGTATATCGAGCACCGGCTCGATCAGCAGCCCGGTATCCAGAAGCTGTATTACATCGGTCCCATGTTCCGCCGCGAGCGCCCGCAGAAGGGGCGTTACCGGCAGTTCTACCAGATCGGCGCCGAGGCTATTGGGTCGCCGTCGCCGGTTGTCGATGCCGAAGTCGTCGAGATGGTGAGCGAGATTCTCACGCGCTGCGGCCTGGACGATTTCGAGGTGTTGCTGAACAGCGTCGGCTGCTCGAAATGCCGGCCCGTCTTCGTCGCGGCCCTGCGAGAGCGATTGGTGGACGTGGCGGGAAAGATGTGCGGCGATTGCCAGCGCCGCGCTGGCACGAATCCGCTTCGCGTTCTCGACTGTAAGGTTCCCGGGGACCAGCCCATCATCGAGTCGCTGCCTTCAATCCTCGACCACCTCTGCGAAGAGTGCCGCGCACACTTCTCCACGGTGCGGCAGTTGCTCGACGACCGGGGCATCGGCTACACGGTGCGTCCCCGATTGGTTCGCGGACTGGACTACTATACCCGGACGACCTTCGAGTTCGTGCATGGCGCGCTGGGCGCGCAGAACTCCGTGCTCGGCGGCGGCCGCTACGACGGGCTTGCCGAAGATCTGGGTTCGAAGATCGCTGCGCCGGGCATCGGCTTCTCGATCGGCGAGGACCGCCTCGTCATGTCTCTCGAAGAAAAGCGCCCGGACGCGCACCACCGCGTATTGGAGCTTTACATCGCGCCGCTCGGCGCGGAGGCGCTGCGACACTGCGCCGCGGTAGCTCATCGCCTGCGGCGGCGCGGCGTCTGCGTGGAACTTGGACCCGACGCGAAGCTGAAGCGCGTAATGGAAACAGCCAACAAGCTGGGTGCGCGATTCGTGCTGATCGCCGGCGAGAACGAAATGCAGGCCGGCCGGTACGCGCTGAAGGACATGGCCAGCGGCGAGCAGATTCAGGTTAGCATCGAAGAATTGGAACAGCGATTCCCCCTTGCATGAGTAACAACGGTACACAAGTCCCCCTGGATTTTTTGGGCGATCTGAAGCGCACCCATCATTGCGGTGAACTTCGCGCCGCCCATGACGGGCAGCGTGCGCTGCTCATGGGCTGGGTTCACCGGCGTCGCGATTTGGGCGGCGTCATCTTCATCCACCTTCGTGATCGCGAAGGTGTCACGCAGGCTGTCTTTCGCGCCGAAGCGGATTCCGCCGTGCATGCCCGCGCCGAACTGCTGCGGCCCGAATACGTTGTGGCGGTCGAGGGCACAATCGAGAAGCGCTCGGCGGAAAACATCAACCCCGGCATCCCCACCGGTGAGGTCGAAATCGTGGCGGAGAGACTCTGGATCCTGAACGAGTCGCGTACGCCGCCGTTCCCGATGGAGGAGCACGTGGACGTCAGCGAGGAGACGCGGCTGAAGTACCGCTATGTCGATCTGCGCCGGCCGCACATGCAGCGCAATACGATCCTGCGCTCCCAAGCGGCGTTTGCCACCCGGCAGGTGCTCTACGAGCAGGGTTTCCTGGAGATCGAGACACCGTTTATGACTCGGTCGACGCCCGAGGGCGCGCGCGACTACTTGGTTCCATGCCGGACCCAGCCGGGCACGTTCTACGCCCTGCCGCAGTCGCCGCAGTTGTTTAAGCAGCTTCTCATGGTCAGCGGCTACGACAAGTATTTCCAAATCGTCCGGTGCTTCCGCGACGAGGATTTCCGCGCCGACCGCCAGGCGGAGTTCACTCAGATCGACCTGGAGATGTCGTTCGTACAGCCGGACGACGTGTTTGCCGCCATTGAACCGCTGATGCAGCGGGTCGTCGGCCTCACCGGCAAGCGGTTGGAGTTGCCGTTTCCGCGGATGACCTACGATCAGGCGATGCGGTCCTACGGGATCGACAAGCCCGATCTGCGGCTGCCGCCATTCCACGTTGTTAACGATCTGTTCACCGGCGCCAACTTGACAGCCGAAGGCATGCCGCTGGTGGCCATCCTAACGCCGAAAACCGGCCCGCTGAGCCGCAAGGATCGCGACGAGTTGAAGGCGTACGGTCAGGAGCGCGGCCTGCGGGTCTACGACGATCCGAAGCGGTTGGAGCGCGATTTCGCGGAAGCCATGGCGGCAGTCCGCCAACGGACCGGAGCCGGTGAAAACGACACGCTTCTGTTGGCCGGCGTGGGCGAGAAGCCTGCCGGGCAGCGTCCGGACGAGACGGTTCTGAAAGCCTGCGGCCAGTTGCGCCTGTTCGCCGGACAGAAATACAACGATCGCCACCAACTGCTCGACCCGGGCGACTTTCGGTTTCTGTGGGTGGTGAACTTTCCCATGTTCGAGTGGGACGAGGAAGACAACCGTTGGATGGCGGCGCACCATCCATTCACGTCGGTCCTCGACGAACACATCGGCAAACTGACCGACGACCCGGCCGGCTGCCGTTCGAAGGCGTACGACCTGGTGCTGAACGGCGTCGAGTTGGCGTCGGGGTCGATTCGTATCCATCGCCGCGACGTGCAGTCGAAGGTCTTCGCCGCGCTCGGCTTCAGCGAGGACGAAGCGCGCCGCCGGTTCGGCTTCCTGCTGGACGCGCTGGAATATGGCGCGCCACCGCATGGCGGAGCGGCCGTGGGATTCGACCGGTTGGTGATGCTGCTGGCCGGCGAGACGTCGATTCGCGACGTGATCCCGTTCCCGAAAACGGCCAAGGGCACCGATCTCATGTGCGACGCGCCGGCGCCGGTTCCCGAACGCCAGCTTCGCGAACTGGGTATCATGTTCCGAAAGTCCTAAGATAGGGGTTTTATGCAGACACTCAGCCGCGCTCTTCTTCTCCTCGCCGCGACGCTCTGCTTGCTGGCCGCGTGCAAGAAGGCGCCGCCGGAGAACGTGGCGGCCGTGGTCAGCGGGCGCTCGATCACCCACGAGGAGTTGGACAAGCAGTTCCGTCTCCAGTTTCCAACTCCGGCGTCGGAAGCCAGCGACGATCAGGCGACACTCCAAAAACTCGAAGTGCTGCGCGGCATGATCGATGGCGAGATCATGCTGCAACGCGCCGAAAAGCTCGGCCTGCTGGCGACGGATTCCGACGTGGAGGCGAAGTACACCGAGATCAAGGCGCCATATACGACGGAAGAGTTTCAGAAGCAGCTCGACGCGCGGAAGATCACCGTCGAGGAGTTGCGTTCCCAGCTTCGCCGCGAATTGAGTTTGCAGAAGTTGCTGAATAAGGAGATCACGTCGCTCATCGCGATCAGCGACAAAGACGTTGCCGAGTTCTACGAACAGAACAAGGCCAGCTTCAACCTGCCCGAGCCGCAAGTGCATCTCGCCCGGATTCTGGTGACGCCGCAACCGGATCCGAACGTGCGCAACCTGCGCAGCGACAAAGCCCAAAACGAGGAGCAGGCCCGGCAGAAAGTGCAGATGATCGAGGCGCGGCTGCGGCAGGGGGAGGACTTCGCCATGATCGCGCAGAACTTTTCCGAGGACCCGAACAGCGCTGCCAACGGCGGCGACATCGGTTTCATCCCGCTTTCGGCGCTGGAGCAGGCGCACCCGGAGCTGCGCAAGATGGTGATGACGCTCCAGCCGGGTCAGATCTCGCCGGTCATCCGTACCGCGGAAGGTTATAGCATCCTGCGCCTGATCTCCAAGGAACCGGCCGGCCAGCGCGAGCTCAACGATCCGCGCGTGCAGCAGAACATTCGCGAGACGCTGCTTAACCGCAAGGATCAGCTTCTAAAGGCGGCATATTTCGAAGTTGCCCGCAACGAGGCGGCGGTGGCTAACTACTTCGCCCGGACCGTGATCGAGAAGGCGCAGAAGAAGGAAGAGTAAGCCGCCAGACTCGTCGCGCGGCCGCTAG
>CAYPUQ010000406.1:0-5609 GCA_964413655.1 uncultured Solibacteraceae bacterium
TGTATCATGCAGGCCAGATCGCGATGATTCGGCGAGCGATTCGCGGGTAGCTCGCACCGGCACCGGCGAAACCTACATAGAGTAGAAGAACTCTTCGTAAACGATCTTGCCGCCTTGCACCTTGTAGACGGCGATCTCCTCCATCTTCATTCGCCTCGACTCCGGCTTGAACGTCACATCCAGTTTGAACGTCACTGCGAAGTGGGAGCCGGCCACAAGCGGACCTTCAACGCCGACCGAGTGGATCTCGTGGTTGGCGACCCACCAGTCGCCCTTCGCCTTGACTGCGGCGATGCCTCTCGCCTCCCGCGATTGTCCGGGCGCAGCGAGTGCTTCCACGCTCACGATCTCGGGCGAGTGGAACTTCGCGGCTGCTTCGTCGAACTTGCCCTGCGCACAGAGCTTCACAAGTGTATCTGCAACTTCCTGTGTCGTCATCCGGAGCCTCCTGCTGCGTCGATTCTCTTGGGGGTCTCACTACGGTAACACGCCAGCCGCTTGCCCCGGGCCGATGCCGCTGTCATCCCACCCGGAAACCGTTGCGGTCTTCGTCCGTGACAGAACTATTCCGACGTGAGTGCGACGTTCGGGCTCACCCTCGATGCTCTCCACGCGGGGAGCGCGCAGGCGACAATGGACACAGCGACCACGGAAAGTGAGACGACTGCGTAGACGGCGGCGTCGTGGCCCGACACTCCGTACCGGAACCGGCTCGATAACCGGCCCGCGATCAGAGAGGCCGCGATGCCGACAGCGAGGCCCACAAGGGCTGGGGCAAGCCCTTCTTTGACCACCATCCACCAAACCCCGCCGGGCGACGATCCCAGCGCCTGCCGGATGCCGATCTCCCGCGTTCGCTGCGATACGACATGAGAAAGGACGCCGTATGCGCCGATGGCGGCCAGCGAAAGGGCGAGCGCGCCGAAGCAAAAACCGAGCGAACCCGCCATGCGGCGCTGCCATACCGTGTCGTAGATGCGCTGCTCGAGCGGCCGGATGTCGAAGACGGGCTGCTCGGGATCGACTCGTTGAATCGCGCGAGACACCGCGGCGCTGAGGCTGGCTGGGCTCTGACTGGTTCTCAGAACGAAGTACGTGTCGCCGGCGAAGTGTTGCTGGTTGGAAAGATAGATGTCGAGGCTCGGCTCCTCGGTGAGAGACTCGCTCCGGACACCCTCGGCCACTCCGACGACCTGAAGCCACGACGTGTTCGATTCGTTCAGCGCGGAGAGCTGGCCGGGGAGTTGCACACGGCGGCCCAACGGGCTTGCGTCGCCGAACAGCCGGCGGGCCAGCGGGCGGCTCAGGACGGCCACAGGCACGGTATGCGGGCGGTCGTCGTCGTGAAAGGTCCGGCCCTCGCGCAGCGGGATGCCCATCGCCTGAAGGTAATTAGGACTCACGATCTGCACGTTCACAAACGGATTGTGCAACTGCTCATCGGCGCCTTGCCCCTCTACGACGATGGTTGGCTTCCCGTAGTTTTGGTTCAGCGCAAGCGGCAGGCTGTGGTTGGCGGCGACCGCCGTGACGCCGGGGATCGCGCTCAGTTCTTCGAGAGCGCGGCGGTAGAAGGGAGCCGTCTGTTCCACCTGGTTGTAGCGCGCCCACGGCGGGTCGGTGCGGAACGTGAGCGCCGGTCCAAGCTCGAAACCCGGTCCGGTATGTTGCAGCGCCCAGAAGCTTTTTAACAGCAACCCGGCGAAAACAAGCAGTGTCACGGCTAGAGCCAGTTCCCCTGCAACCAGTGCGTTTCGCACGCGAGCCGATCCGCGTCCGCCGGAGGAGCCGCGGCTCGATTCACGGAGAGCGGCCTCGACGCTGGTTCCCGACAGCAGGAACGCCGGGAAGACGCCGGCCGCGACGCCTGCCGCCAGCGTCGCCATCAAAGCGAACAGGAGCACGCGGCCATCCAGCTCGACCGTCATCCACGAAGGCAGCTCGACTCGGAACCACGTCCGCATGAGGCCAATCCACCAGTAGGCGAGTCCGGCGCCCACCGCGCCTCCCGCCGCCGCCAGAACACCGGCCTCGGCGAGGAACTGGCGTACGAGCCGGCTGCGCGGAGCGCCCAGGGCGGTCCGCACCGCGAGTTCCTTCCTCCGGGCCAGGCCGCGTGACAACAGCAGGTTCGCGACGTTGCCGCAGGCCACCACGAGCACGAGTCCTGCCAGCGCAAGCGTCAGCAGCAGGTAGGGACGAACCTCGCCAACATAGGCGTCGCGTAGCGTCCGCACGTCGAACCCGATGCCCTCGTTTGTTTTCGGATAGTCGCGCTTCATCTGATCGCCGAACAGCGCAAGCCGCTGCCGCGCATGGTCGAGCGAAACGCCCGGCCGGAGGCGCGCCACTACGAACAGACTGCGCACGTCCCAGTTCTGCGCGCTGCCGAGATAGGCGGCGCGAAAAATGTCCATGCTGCCGGGGAAGTCAAAGCCGGGTGCGGCGATGCCCGTCACTTCATAGCTGGAGAAGTCGAGCGGCAGGGTCCGGCCGACAATCGAAGGGTCGCCGCCGAACCGGCGCCTCCACACTTCGTGATTGAGCACGACAACCGGATTGCGGTCCCGGTGCGTGCCTTCCTCCCAGCTCGATCCGTGGACCAGATTCACCCCGAGCACTCGGAAGAGGTTCGCCGTGGTCATGCACGCCGTGAGAACCTCGGGCGTCCCGGCGCCGGTGACGTTGTACTGGCTCGGATACCAGGCTGCGACACCCTCGAACAGATCCGTGTCGCGGTCCAGTTCCTCCCACTCGCGCGGCGTCAGTTTTCCGATCTCGTTTCCCCGAACCGAATCGATGCGGACCAGGCGCTCCGGCTCGGAGAAGGGTAGAGGCCGCAGCAGGAGGGCGCTCACGAAGCTGAAGACCGCGGTGTTGGCTCCGACACCGAGCGCGACCGTGACGATCGCGGTAACGGCGAACAATGGAGTCCGCGCGAACGATCGAATTCCATGGCGAAGGTCGCGGATCAATCTGCGCTCCTGACGGTATCTCCTTTGTAACCGTGGACTCGGCGTTCTGCCAAGCGCTGGATAACGGGCGGCAGGGAAACGGCGGCAAGCGGTCGGTTTATGGCGATGAGCGGGTTCGTATTACTCGGCGTCCAGTCTCGCCCGCTTACCCGCGAGAGCTGGCCGCCTGCCCAGATGAATCGCCCACTTGCGAGAAACAGAAAGGATCGAGGGGGCATCGTTGCCCACAATCGGACAATGACCCTCAGGAATTTGCTTCTAACGCTCGCTGTATCGTCAAGCGTGACGCTTGCGCAGACCGCAATCCATGGATCGCTACGGGGCCGCGTGCTCGATCCCGGCGGACTTGGCGTCCCAAACGCTGTGGTCACGCTCTCGAGCGTAGCGACCGGAGGGGAATCGACGGGCACGAGCGACGGCGGCGGCGCGTATCAGTTCCCGCGTGTTACTCCCGGGCGCTATCGCCTCACCGCCGAGAAGCCGGGATTCCGCAAGACGGCGATCGATGGCATCGACATTGCGCTCAACCAGTCGGGCGTCGCCGACATCACGCTGGCGCTGGGCGAAACCGCGGAGTTCATCACCGTGAGCGGCGACACCGGGATCGTGCAGTCGCAGCGCGTCGAAATCGCGCGGCGCGTCGATGAGCTGCGCGTCCGCGAGTTGCCGTTGAACGGCGAAAACTTCGCCCGGCTCGTGCTGCTGGCTCCCGGCGTGGCCAGCGGGAGTCCGAATAACCCATCCATTAGCGGCGCACGTCCTGTCGCCAACTCCTACACAGTGGATGGATCGTCGGCCAACGACGAGCGAGGCTCGAACGGCCTCTCGCTCGGCGGCGGCGGGGCGGCGGAGTTCAACGGCGCGTCGCCCAACCTGGTCTCGACGGAGGCGATCCAGGAGTTCAGCATCATCACGTCAAGCGCGGACGCGACCTTTGGCCGCGGCTCGGGCGGGCAGGTCAACATCATCACCAAGTCGGGCTCGAACGAGGTGCACGGGTCCCTGTATCACTACCTGCGCAACAACAGGCTCGACGCGCGGGACTTCTTCAATCACGGTCCGTTCTTCGCCAACGACGGCTCGCGGCGCAGCGTGGCGCCGCCCTTCAAGCAGAACCTGTTCGGCGGCACTGTGGGCGGGCCGATCTCGAGAAACCGGCACTTTTTCTTCGGCAACTACGAAGGCTTCCGCCAGAAACTGGAGCAGACCGCTTCGGCCACCGTTCCGAACGCGGACCTGCTGAACCTGATGCCCGGACAGTTCGGACGTCTAATGCGCATCTTCTACATCGATCGCGGTGTCGTTCCGCCCACCGGGAATCCAGCCGGATCGTTCAGTCCGTTGACGCAGGTCGAGCGTACAGCCGCGATTGGCGCGGGATTCCCGGCGGCATTGTTCAACATGAGCCTCGATGACGGGGAGGCTGGTTCGGTGCTGCTTTCCACCACCAACACGCGCGACGTCTCACAGGACGCCTCTCTCATTCGCACCGACCATCGCCTCTCGGACCGCCTCTCCATCAACGTCCGCTACGCCTTCGCCCAACCTTTCGCCAGCATCAATCAGCGCGCCGTCGCCGGGGTCATCGAAGATAGCCGCCGGCGCTGGCAGTCGGGCACGGCGCAGTTCGTCTACGTGTTGAATCCTACGCAGACGCTGGAAGGCCGCGCCAGTCTGCTGCGCTCGCGCATCTTCGACTCGCCGCGCGACCCGATCGAGAAGGCGCTGGTCGACTTCGGTGTCGATGCACAACTCGGCCTTCAGTTTCGCGCCAACGGTACGACGCTAAGTCCCGTCGTCATCCCGCGCTCGCTTGGTCTGATGGATAACCAGACGGTGCCGCAGGGCTCGCTGATGCACGCCTGGACCCGCGGCCGCCTTACGCTTCGCTCCGGGCTGGATCTCCGCCGCCTGCTGATCAACAACGTTCTCGTCAGCAACGCATCGTTTATGCAATTCACGGGACTGGTTGGACCGAACGGATATCTTGGCGCGCGTCCCGATCAACCCGAGGCCATCGTGACCGACCTGAATACGACCCTTTACGGCATCAACGGCGGCCCCAGGACGCCGCAGCGCGGCTGGCGCGCCACCGAACAGGAGTACTTCGGGCAAGCCGACTATCGCTGGCGCCCGGGTCTCACCATCAACGCCGGCCTCCGCTATAGCCCGGCTTTACCGATTGCCGTGGTCGGCAACTATCAGGGCAATCTCTACGCCGTGGATCCGGCGGGCCAGCCTGTGCCCGGCATCAACCCGTTCACCTTCGGACAGACTGCCAACGGGATGTTCAGCGTTGCACCGGGACGTCCGTTGTTCAACTCCGATCTCAACAACTTTCAACCTCGAGTGGGGATTGCTTGGGATCCGGGCCGCCAGGGTGACATGGTGCTCCGTGCGGCGTGGGGCATCTATACGGACCGCTTTTTCCAGCGTCTCTTCGACTTTGGCGTACTCAACTCGCCCTACGCGCACTCGAGTATTTTCGTCAATTTCCCCTTCCCCCCCCGGCGCGCAGATTCCTCTTCGCACCGACACGCCCCCGCAGCAGCGGGTCATCGACCCCGGGTTGCGAAGCCCCACCACGCATCGCGTCAGCGCCGCCTTGGAGCGCCGCGTCGCCTCGCAGACCAG
>CAYPUQ010000407.1:0-3525 GCA_964413655.1 uncultured Solibacteraceae bacterium
CCCCGCTTCCACAGCGCCCGCACCGCGCGATTCACCGAATCCGTCATCCGCGAGATGACGCGGCTGGCCGTGCAACTGGGCGCCGTAAACCTCGCGCAGGGCTTTCCCGATTTCCCCGCCCCGGCCGCCGTGAAGCAAGCCGCCGCGGACGCCATCGCCGCCGATGTGAACCAGTACGCCATTACGTGGGGCGCGAAACCGTTCCGCGACGCGATCGCCCGCAAGTATCGCGCCTGGTACAACCTCGATTTCGACCCCGAACGCGAGATCACGGTCTGCTGCGGCTCCACCGAGGGCATGATCGCCTCGCTGCTGGCCGTCACCAATCCGGGCGACGAAGTGATCGTCTTCGAACCGTTCTATGAGAACTACCGCCCCGACGCGTTGTTGTGCGGCGCGGAAACCCGGCTGGTGACGCTCCACCCGCCCGGGTGGACCTTCGATCCGGATGAGTTGCGCCGCGCATTCTCCCCCCGCACCAAAGCGATCATCCTCAACTCGCCGAACAATCCCACTGGCAAGGTCTTCGGAGTCGAAGAGCTCTCCTACATCGGCGCGCTGTGCGAAGAGTTCGACGCTCTCGTCATCACCGACGAAATCTACGAGCACATCCTCTACGACGGCGCGCGGCACACGCCGATGGCGGCGTTGCCCGGCATGCGCGACCGCGCCATCCTCGTCAACAGCATGAGCAAGACGTGGTCGGTGACGGGCTGGCGCGTCGGCTGGGTGCTGGCGCCACCCGACCTGACGGATTCGATCCGCAAGGTACACGACTTCCTTACCGTTGGCGCGGCCGCTCCGCTGCAGCAGGCCGGCGTGCTCGCGCTGGACTCTCCGGCGTCCTACTACGAAGACTTGGCGCGCGACTACACGGCGAAGCGTGACCTGCTCCTTGGCCTGCTCGAACAAGCCAGCCTCCACCCGTTCCGGCCCGCCGGCGCTTACTACATCATGTGCGACATCGGCGGGTTCGGCTTCCCGAGCGACACCGCCTTCGTGAAGCACCTTATCGAGGAAATGGGCGTTGCCGCCGTGCCAGGCTCCAGTTTCTTCGACGATCCCGCGCGCGGCCGGCGACTCATCCGTTTCTGTTTCTGCAAGAAGGAAGAGACGCTCCGCGAAGCGGGCGAGCGGCTTGCGCGGCTCCGGTAGCCACCCGTGCTATCGCGGCTGCGCTTCGGCCGCTTCGATCGCCGCCGCTTCCACCTCTTCGTCGCCCGGCGCTTCCCGCTTCTCAAATCCCTTGCCGGTCCACCGGAACGTGAGCGCCGTGCGGTCGAAGTACAGCAGTCCCAGCGAGTCGGACGCGTAACGGAACGGCTTCATCGCTTCGAAGTCGAAGTCCTTCTCGCCCTTCTTGTAAACGATGAGAAAGGTGAACGGATCGGGCGCGTCGTTCGCCAGCGGAAACATCTGGTAGCCGCTATCGGCCCGCCCCACCAGACCGAATACCAACTGCCGGGGCTTGCCGGCCAGCGAGCAGAGAATCTGCACCGCCAGGTCGGGCCGGCCATCGTCGTTGAAGTCGCCGGTGGCCAAGTTCGGCTGGTACGGGAGCCGGTAACCGCGAAACCAATCTTCGATCTGCGGCGCCACTGGCGCTAGCCGCCAACCGGGACACCCCTGATTCAACGCGGCGCGCACCGGTGCGGGAAGCTCCGGCGCGGACTGCGCGAACAGCGCCGCCGTGGTGAGGAGCGCCACCGCGAGCCGCCTCACGGCATTTCGCCCGTCGAGAACGCGTGGACCTTCGAGTCCTGCGTCACGACATAGACGCGACCGTTGGCAATCGCGAGTCCCCCGAAGTGAACCCACCCTGGAATCGCCTTGCCGGACGAGTACAGCACTTTGCCGGTCTTCGCGTCGAGAGCATACAGAATCGCGTTGCCGGTGTGCTTCTCGATCCGCTCGGCCGAGGAGAGCAGCCGCCCCGAATCGTCGACCTGGCGCAGATACTCTCCACTCGCCAGCGCGAACACGACTCCGTTCGCGATTGCTACCGGCTCGGGGTAGGCCATATCCAGCGACATCCACGCCGCTTCGGGATACGGCTTGCCGTCCTTTTCGGCGATGCGGAACGCCATGACGCTTCCGTTCGGCGTCGCGCCGTGCGTGACCGGAAACTTCGGCGCGGTCGCGGCCGGCGGACCGTATGCCGGGAGATACAGCCAGCGGGTCTTCTCGTCGTCTTCCCATGTTGAGATCGATCCCCAGAAGCCCCGGCCGGCGAAATCGACGTCCTCGTTGGTGATCAGGTCGCTGCGGAATAGCGGCGTGCGGTGGTCGGCGCCGCCCGGCGATTTCGCGTCCAGCAGGTACAGCACGCCTTCTTTGCCGCCGCCAGCCACCAATTCCCAGTTCTTGTAGGGGAAGACCACCGGGCTGATGCAGCCCATGTCGAGGTCTTTCTTGGTAATCCAGGCACGATTGGCCGGCGTGTAGTAATCGGCGAGTTCAAGCGTCTTCGGCTTCAACGCAAGGAACGTGTCGGCCCATTTGCCGCTGGCCGGATCGTACGGCCCATCGCCGGTCTCCACCCAAACCCGGCCGTCGGAACCTATCGCCGCGCCGGCGCGGCCCCAGATGCCCGCGCCGCCCGTGGTGGTCGAACGGAACTCGCGCACGGGCCGTTCGGGATCGTTGAGATCCATCGCGAACACGCCGTTCTTCTGGCCGCTGCAACCCTGCCCGGTCACGGCGTAAATGATGCCGTCGTGCAGGTTCAGGCTGTACGGCTTTGCAAACGGCGGCGTGAACTGTTTGGGCGGAGTGCGATCCTCCCCGTTCACGGGGTTCAGCGAATGAAGCTGCCCGTCGCTGGTCAGCACGTGTACCGTGCGGTTGCGCTTATCGATCACAGGCGTGGCATTGAGTTTGCCATGGCAGAGCCAGTGCGGCTGCTGGTTGGTCGCGCCCTGGGTGGTGAATTGCTTCTTCCAGAACAGTTTTCCCGCGTCGGTGTCGATGGCGTACAAGACGTCGCTGGTCCCCGCGACAAAAGCCAGTTCCTTGAAGCCGCGTGGCGTGATGACCGGATTCACGACCACCGGCACGGTCAGCGAGTACATCTCGTGCGGCGGGTTGTCGAGTTCCAGGCTCCACTCGAGCTTGAGATTCTTGACGTTTGAAGCGTTGAGGACCTCCTCGTCGCGCGCCCAACCGGAGCGCTGCGGATCCCCGGCGAAAGTCAACCAGTCGCCGGCCCAGAGGCTCGCGGCGGCGAATATCACGAGAAAGCTTGCGAGGAAGCGGTTCTTCATAGGCTGCTATTGTACAGCGGGGCGGGCGCCTTTCGCGGTCAGCGGAACATTGAGGAAGGAGGCACTGGTCCCATTTATCACGCGGGCTCACCCCGCAATCCCGCGGAAGACTACTTCGTCCTTGGGGGCATTTGCATCTACGAGGCCCAGGCCGATTGGTTCACCCGTGAACTTGAACCTTGCTGCTGTTCTTGATGCACAAGATCCTTCGCGGGTAGAGTTTCACGCCTCAGCCATCTTCTCAAGGCGCGAAGCGCCGTGG
>CAYPUQ010000407.1:3625-5602 GCA_964413655.1 uncultured Solibacteraceae bacterium
CGCAGATTCCCGGCGGAGCGGACCCCGTGTTTCGGTACCGCCTCGGCGCGGCACCTCAGGCCATGGTCGAGGCTTTCGAAGGCCCTGCCTGCTCATCAACAAGACCGGCGTCTGTTGCCAGTACCAGGGCTCCGCGGACTAGCGCCGGAACCGAATCGTGGCGCATGCCGGATTCGCATCGAGGTCCGGCCCGGCGCAGCGGTCACGGCCGCGCAATCAGGCGACGGGCCCGCGTAACGGTCCCCACTGAGCCGCCATCAGCCGGCCCCGCTCCGCCAGGCGGCTGAGTTCGACCGTGCTCAGCGGCTTGAATTTCCGCGCCGCATCCAGCCCCTGGCGCAATTCCTCGATGCTGCGCATTCCGACGATCGCCACGGCGACGCCCGGCACACTCCACGCATAGCGCAGCGTGGCTTGGTAATCCTCCGGCGAAGCCAGCCGCGGCTTCGGGCCATCCGTCGGGCCGCCGAGGACCTTCATCCCGATGACAGCTATTCCGCGCCGCCGTGCCTCGGGCAAAACGGTTTCCTCGTAGTTGTAGATGTGCCGTTCGACGAAGTTGATCGTACACATGAACACGTCGATGTGCCCTGTCGCGAACACTTCCAGCACGCGGGCGGGTTTGAGGTGCGACGTGCAGCCGATGTGTTTGATCTTGCCTTGTTTCTTGGCGTCGATCAGTGCGCCGAGTGGTCCCTTTTCCGAGAGGGTCTGGCCGAGGTCCGGGAAACGGTCGTCGCGGGAGATGTTGTGGAGGTGGTAGCAGTCGATGCGATCGGTCTGGAGGAGCCGAAGGCCCTGCTCGATGTCCTGCATTGCTTCGCGGTAGGAGTTGGACCGCGTCTTCGATACCAGGAACACGCGATCGCGGCGGCCCTTAAGCGCCGGACCGAGCAGTTCCTCGGAAGTTCCGTAGCCGCGGGCTGTGTCGATGTAGTTCATGCCGTTGTCGATGCCCTCGGCCAGCAGCCGGTCGACCGCGCTCTGTTCGAGCGGCCGGTCGGCTATGCGCTGCGCCCCGAGTCCGAGAATGCCGGCTTGAAACCCGGTCTTGCCCAGCGTGCGCGTGGGCATGGCCTCCGCGGCGGAAGCCACGGCTGCCGTAACTGGAGTTGCCGCCACGAGCCTGGAAAAGTCGCGCCGGGAGATTTTTGTAGACATGTCTGCATTCTATGCGACATCGCGGCCGGAAAGCAGCCCCGTGCTAGCATGTAGGTTTAGCGGCCCCCGCTCCTCCCCACAACCCATGCGAAACGTCATCATAATTGGTTCCGGCTGCGCCGGAAACACGGCGGCGATCTACGCCGCCCGTGCCGACCTGAAACCACTGGTGATCGGCGGCCACGAACCCGGCGGCCAGCTTTCCCTGACGACGCTGGTGGAGAACTTCCCCGGGTTTCCGGAAGGGATCGACGGCCCGGTCCTCGTGCAGAACATGCGCGAGCAGGCCGAGAAGTTCGGCGCCGAGTTCAGGCACGGCTCGGTGATTGAAGCCGACCTTTCCAAGCGCCCCTTCCGCATCAACATCGATGGCGAATGGGAGGAGACGCGCACACTGATTGTCGCCTCCGGCGCGTCGGCGCGCTGGCTGGGACTCAAGAACGAACAGAAGCTCATCGGCCACGGCGTCAGTTCGTGCGCCACCTGCGACGGCTTCTTCTATAAGGAAAAGAAGATCATGGTAGTGGGCGGCGGCGATTCGGCCATGGAGGAAGGGCTCTTCCTCACCCGCTATGGCAGCGAGGTGGCGATTGTGCATCGCCGCGAGGAGTTTCGCGCCTCGAAGATCATGCTTGACCGCGCGCAGAACCACCCCAAGATTCAGTTCATCGTCAACACGGTGGTCGACGACATCTTCGACGTCGAGAAGGGCTCGGTGACCGGGGTGCGCCTCAAGAACGTGAAGACCGGCGAGACTTCGGAGCGCGAAGTGGACGGCTTCTTCGTCGCCATCGGGCACATCCCGAACACGAAGAT
>CAYPUQ010000408.1:0-5588 GCA_964413655.1 uncultured Solibacteraceae bacterium
CCTTCTTCTGGTCCCACTCGAACCTGTAACCCATCCGCACATTTTATACACGCTCTCTCATTTTCTTATTGACACCCACGTCAAAGTGCTGGCATAATCGGTGCTGGAGGTTTTCCGCTGATGATCGCCTATAGTCGAGGTTCGAAACGCCTCGCTGGTGCGGCTTCCCTGAAGCACCGCATACCGGCGGCCGTCGGCGACTCCTGCCCCGTTGGATAAAGCTCAGTTTGGTAGAGCAACAGCCCTCTAAGCTGTAAGTCGCGGGTTCGAATCCCGCAATCCAGGCAAGCCGTGAAAACGGCCTTCCGCACGCACTGCAGTAGCCGGATGCCGTTCCCGCCGGATTCCGGCAGCGGTCCCGACGCCCTGCGCATTCCCTGAAACTGCCCGGCCGCTTTACGCTCAAGGCCTCGTTGTCCACAAGCAGCCGTATCGCCGCGGCGGCGAGCACCGAAGGCCGCGAGCGCCGGGCTGTGGGGCATGCCCGCCGAGGAGCCGTGGAACGGTGTCCGGTCTACCTGCAAAACAAATCTTTCTGAAAGTGAGGTGATTCCTGTGTTTCTATTTCGGCGCGTCCTGGTAGGTGACCGGGAGCGCGTACTGCTAATTCGAAAGGGGCGCTTCGAGCGCATTCTCGAACCGGGTGTGGCGTGGTTGTGGGCCCTGCCCGGCGAGGTGGAACTGGAGCGGTCCAACATTGGTGAAGTCGAGTTCTCAAGCGACTGGGCGGGCTATCTCGCCACCCAGCGGCCCGAGGTCTGCGCGCATAACTTCGTTACGGTGGAGACCACCGACGCGCAGGTGGCAGTCGTTTACTTCGACGGCAAGTTCAACCGCGTGGTCGGTCCGGGCCGCCGTGTGCTGTTCTGGCGCGGGCCGGTCGAGGTGACGGCCACCGTCATCGATGCGCGGGCCAACCCCGAGGTCCCGATGGAATTGGCGCCAGCGCTGGCTCGCATCCGGCCTGCGGTGCCGGTGTTGGCCGGAACCGTGGACGACGGGAAGACGGGACTGCTGTTCCTCGACGGGCGCTTCGTCCGTATCTATGGTCCGGGGTCCTACCTGTTCTGGACCACGGCGGCCGTTCCGCGCTTTGCCGTCGCCGACCTGCGTCTGCAAACGATCGAGATTCCGGGTCAGGAAATCCTGACCGCGGACAAGGTCTCCATCCGTGTCAATGTGTGGGCGGAGTTCCGCATCACCGACGCGGTGAAGGCCACGCAAAGCGTGAAGGACGTGCAGGATCACCTGTACCGGACACTTCAGCTCGCCGTGCGCCAGACGCTGGGCCGGCGGACGCTGGAGACCATCCTGGCTGAGAAGGTGGACATCGACGAGTCGGTGGCCGCCGCCGTTCGCGCCGCGATGGCCGAGTTCGGCGTCCATGTGGGAGGCATCGCTCTGAAGGACATCATCCTACCGGGCGAGATGCGCGAGATCCTCAACCAGGTGGTGACGGCAGAGAAGCAGGCGCAAGCCAACCTGATTCGCCGGCGGGAAGAGACGGCGGCCACGCGGTCGCTGCTCAACACCGCCCGCCTGATGGAGGACAACCCGCTGCTGGTGCGGCTGAAGGAACTGGAGACGTTGGAGAAGGTCGCCGAGAAGGTGGACAGGATCACCATCCACGGCGGATTCGACACGCTGCTCCAGCGGCTGATCACCATCGGCGCGGAGAAGGGGGAGTGAACCTCCCCCTTTTTCGACTTCCGCAGCCTTACTGGCTCGGCACTTCCGCGGAACAGGCTTGAACGCGCCGCAGTAACATCCGGCGCTCTTGCCCATTCGCCGCCAGGGATGCAGCCCGCTCGAACTCGATCCTGGCCCTCCACGAACCGGCTGAGTTTGAACAGGAGATCGCCGCGCACACTGGGCAAGCGATGGTAGTTTCCCAGCGCAGGCTCCGCGGCTAACTCGTCAATGAGCGCGAGCCCCGCCGCGGGAGAATGCGCCATGCCGACGGCAACCGCGCGACTGAGGGCGACAACCGGCGAGGGAACCACTTCGTGCAGCACCGCATAGAGATCCGCGATAAGCAACCAATCCGTCGCTTCCGCCGTGCGCGCCCGTGCGTGGCGGCCTGCGATGGCGGCCTGCAGGACGTACGGACCGTGTGCGCCGCCCAGTAGTTCGGCTCGCTCCAGCGACTCCAGCCCGCTCCGGATCAACAGCCCGCCTCAGCGCGAGCGGTCCTGCTCCAGCAGCAGCACCGGCTCGCCGTCAGGTCCCACGCGCGCTTTCAAGCGTGAAGCCTGAATCTCCATCAGCGCAACCAGTCCGTGCACCTCCGGTTCGCCCGGCGCAAGCCCGGCGAGAATGCGCCCCAGCCGCATTGCCTCCTCGCACAACGCGGGCCGCATCCAATTCTCACTGGAGCTCGCCGAGTAGCCTTCATTGAAGATCAGGCAGACAACTTCCAACACGGACGCCAACCGTTCGGCGCGCTCCGGACCTCGCGGCGCTTCAAACGGAATCTTCTTTTCGGTGAGGGTCCGTTTGGCGCGCACGATGCGCTGTGCCCAAAGGGCCCAATAGGCCGTCGTGACCAGCGACGCCGAAGATCTCAGGCGGGTTGCCCCCAAGCTGCGCTTGGTCGTCGTCCGACATTGAAACCGCAACCAGGCGTCGCCAGGATTGGCGACGTGGCACGCACGAGTGCGTGCGCCACATTTTTTAGAACGGCACGTCGTCGTCAGTGATGCCGGCGCTGCCGAAGTCCTGCTCGGGTTCGGGCGCGGCAGTTGGTCTGCGGGCGGGCGCACTCTGCTGGCGGGTGGGTTGAGCGGATTGGCTGCCCTGATCGTAGCCTTCCGGAGGACTATCGCCGCGACCTCCGAGCAGCAGAACGTCGTCGGCCACCACTTCGGTGACGTAGCGTTTATTACCGTCCTTGTCGTCGTAGGAACGGGTCCGCAGCTTGCCTTCCACGTACACCTGCTTGCCCTTGGTGAGGTACGTGCTCAAGTTTTCCGCCCGCCACAACACGATGTTGTGCCAGTCGGTTTCCTCTTTCCATTCGCCCGTCTGCTGGTCCTTCCAGCGGCGGTTGGTGGCAAGGGTGAAGTTCGCGACAGACGCCCCCGACTGCGTGTAGCGGGTCTCGGCGTCCTTGCCGAGGTGCCCGAGGAGAATGACCTTGTTGACACTGCGGGTTGCCATAACCTTAGAACTGTAGCATGACAGAGGCTCGAACGATACAGGTTGAGGAGGCGGAGTCATGAGCGCGATCCAGCGGCTGCGGCACCGCTACCACCTGCTGCGGGCGCGGCTGCGGAACGCCGGCTCGCGTATCCGCCCCGGCGAGCGCGGTTACGACCGGCACGTAGCCGAGGAGATTGAGCACTATACCGATACCTTCGACGGCGATCCGCGGCTGATCGAGCCCGCGCCACCGGTCTGGGAAGAAGTGCAGCGCCGGGCCGGGGAACTGATCCGCGCCAAGACGGGCGACGATCTCTTCGGACATCTGGTGCGGCGGTTAACCGCTCGCGCCGGAGTCCGATTACTGTCGCTCGGTTCCGGACCGGGCGGAGTGGAACTGGCGCTGGCCCGCGAGGCGCCGGCGGCGCGGATCGCGTGCATGGACCTGAATGCGGAACTGCTCGACCGCGGCCGGCGCCAAGCCGCCGGCGAGGGACTGGCGGTTGAGTTCGAGGCAGCCGATCTGAACGTCGTCGCGCTGCCGGCCGGGGCTTTCGACGTAGTCTTCTGTCATGCCTCGCTGCACCATCTCGTGGAGTTGGAGCGCCTGTTCGAGCAAATTCGGCGCGCGCTAGCGCCGGGCGGCGAACTGATAGTAGTCGAAGTGATCACCCGGAACGGCTACCGCATGTGGCCGGAGACCAAACGCTTGGTCGACACCATCTGGGCGACCCTGCCGGAACGATACCGGGTCAACCACACCGCTTACCCGGGTCAGTGGGTGGACAAGCGCATCTGGGAGTCCGACACGAGCCTGGCCGGAATGGAATGCGCGCGGTCAGAGGAAATTCTGCCGCTGCTGCGAAAGCACTTCCGCGAGGAAGTTTTTGTCGCCTATCTGGCGTTGTGCCGCCGGTTCTTCGATACGATGTACGGGCCCAACTACGATCTCCTCCGGCCGCTCGACCGGGCCATTCTGGACTGGATCTGGCAACTTGACTGCCAGTATCTGGAAACGGGCCGTTTGCGCGGGGAGACGATGTTCGGGGTCTATCGCGCACCGTGCTAGCATAGTGGGTTGTCAGGCTCCGGGCTCCGTGCAACGGAAAGCCGCGAACCCCGCCAGGTCCGGAAGGAAGCAACGGTAGTGGCCCATTCTGTGTGCCGCGGATCACCCGGGGCCTGGCGCTTTCCTACCCGTGGGCACGCAAGTCACAGCGGCTAAGCCATACCAAGTCATTGCCCGGAAGTACCGTCCGCTCAACTTCGACGAACTGGTGGGGCAGGAGCACGTCCGCACGACGATCGAGAACGCGATCGCGCAGGGCCGTATCGCCCACGGCTACATCTTTTCCGGCCAGCGGGGAACCGGCAAGACAACTGTCGCCCGCATTTTGGCGCGCTGTCTGAACTGCGAAAAGGGGCCGACGAAGCAGCCGTGCCTCGAGTGCGCCGCCTGCAAGGAGATCGGCGCCGGCAATTCCGTGGACGTGATCGAGATCGACGCCGCCTCGAATCGCGGCATCAATGAGATGCGCGAGCTGCGCGAGAACGTCCGCTACCGTCCGGCGCGCGACCGCTACAAGGTCTTCATCATCGACGAAGCGCACCAGATTACCAACGAAGCGTTTAACGCCCTGCTGAAGACGCTCGAGGAGCCGCCGGAGTGGGTGGTGTTCGTCCTGTGCACCACCGAGTCGCACAAGATCCCGACCACGATCGCCTCACGCTGCCAACAGTTCAGCTTCCGGTCGGTGGAGTTCGCCGAGGTGGTGTCGCTGATGGAGCGGATCTGCCGGGAGGAAGGAATCGCGGCGGATGCCGAGACGTTGGCGGTTATCGCGCGATGTGGCGAGGGCAGCGTCCGGGACTCGCAGTCGGCGCTGGAACAAGCGATCGCCTGCTGTGGCGACACGCTAAGAGCCGCCGAGGTCCGCGACCTGCTCGGCATGTTCTCGCTCGAGTCGTTGGGCGAGGTTTCTCAGGCGCTCGATGCCGGCGATTCGAAGCGAATGCTGGAGATTGTGCAGGAACTGGAACGCAACGGCCGTCACCTGCAACACTTCTGCCGTGAACTGGCGCGTTACTTCCGCAATCTGCTGGTGGTGAAGGTGGCCGGCGCGGGCACGCGCCTGGTGGCCGCCTCGGACGCCGAGCAGGAGCGGTTGGCGGAGACGGCGGGGCGATTCAGCGAAGAGGACCTGACGCGGTTTCTCCGCCTGACGCTGGAGTTGTATCGCGAGTTGCAGTACTCGCTCCAGCCGCGGCTTCACCTCGAAATGGGGCTGCTGCGGCTGATTCACGCCGGGCGGTTAACCTCCATTGAAGAGGCGCTCGCTTCCCTGGCGGGGAGTTCCGAGCCCGGTGCGTCTCCGCCGCCGGCGGCGCGCGGCGGATCGCGGAACACGGTTTCAGGCAGCGGCACACACGCGCGCGCGGCCGTTGCG
>CAYPUQ010000409.1:0-5579 GCA_964413655.1 uncultured Solibacteraceae bacterium
GCCTCGTTATCCTGTCGCCAGGAGTAACTCTTATGGCCATTTTCACAGCGGTCCCGGCATTGGCGCTGCTGCTATCGGCTGTGAGGCTTTTCCTTCGCCTCTTGTTCGCAGGGAAGCGCCCGCAAAATCGAAAATCGTTGAAAATAAGATCAAACAAACCAATAAATAAATCAAAACAAAAGATTTACCGAGAAAAACGAACCGAAAACGAACCAAGAACGAACCGAAAACGAACCGAAAACAAACCAAATTCGAACCGAAAACGAACCAAAAACGAACCGGTCCTCGCCCGTGCCGCGTCCCCCTTGGCCGGTCGGACCTCGTTGGCGACCCTTCCCGTCACCCATCCCCCGATCCGGGTCGATCCTGCCGGAGGCCTGCGCAGCCCCGGCGCGGCGCCCAGTCGGCCGCGTGCCCTGGGCGGCTGCCGGACCGCTCCGGTTACGGAAGCACCTCATCCACGCGAACGCGCGCGCCGCGCTCCAGGCTGATGTACGCCGCTTCGACGCAGGCCACTGTCTTCAGGTATTCCCGGCCCCCGCTTTCCATCGGCGCTCCCGAACGAAGGCAATCGGCGAAGTGCCGCTGGGTGGCCAGAACGCTGTCGCCCCGGTAGCCATCCGTCACGGTGTTCTTCCACGCGACCTTGCCGTTCACCTCCACATCGCCGGTTGCCGTGACGTGCAGGACCCCCTCCTCACCCTCGAACGTGGCGTCGCCGAGCGGCGGACTGTCGGGGGCCAGGTCGGTGAACCGGTGGCCGTCGATGCAGCCGGTCATCCCGCTCGCGTGCGTCAAAATCAGGTAGACTTGGTCCTCGCCGCGGATCAGCGGATTCACCCGCCGCGCTTGCGCGTAGATCTCTTTGATCTCCCCGTGAATCAACCGCGCCGTATCGATCGGGTGAACCAGCGTTTCGTAGATGAGCAACCGCGGCATGTCGCGGAAATATGGCTGCGCCGGATAGGCGTCCCGCCCCAGGCCGTCCTTTTTCTTCATGCGGAAACAGTAGGTAACCGGCGCGCCGATATCGCCCGCCCCGATCCGCCGCGCAGCCTGGCGGTACCACGGCTGCCAGCGCCAGTTCTCGTGAATCATGAACGGAATGCCGGCCTGCTCCGCCGCATCCACCATCGTGACCGCCTCCGCCCACGACGGCGCCATCGGCTTCTGGCAGATCGCCGGGATGCCGCGCGCGGCCGCCTGCCTCACCAGCGCGAGATGCGTCTCCGGCCGCGTGGCGATGTCGACAAAATCCAACCGCTCGCGGTCGAGCATCTCCTCTAACGACGTGTATGCCCGAGCCGCCGCTGCCTGAGCTCGCGCTACATCCGGATCGCACGCCGCCACCAGTTCGACGTCCGGCATCCGCTTCCAGGCATCGATCTGGAACTGCGCAAAGAAGCCGCAACCGGCGATTCCGCCGCGCAGCGATTCAGCCACCCGTCACTTCCTTGAGTAGGGCAAAGAACGCCTTCTTCCGTTCGTTGTTGAGATCCCAGCGGGTCGGCACGGATTGATAGCCGTCGTTGTAATCGTTCTTGCCGGGATCGAAGTAGCCCCACCCGGCGTACCGGCTGACGGCTTGCATCATGTTGTTCACCGGCTTGTCGAAATCGAAGTGATCGTCCTCGTTGAACAGGATCGGCATCGGCCGGTAATCGGGCATGTGGCGCACGATCTCTACCATCTCGGCGATTCGCAGCGGATTGCTGACACCATTGCCGTGCAGGAGGATGAAGTCCGAGGCACGGACCACCGCGTGCGTTGGCAAACGTCCGCCGTTAAAACTGGTACCAACCGCAAGGCTGCGCCCGTTCACCCGGATCGAACGAACATGATCGATCAGCGTGTGAATATTGGCTGCCTTCAGCGCCTCCTGATCGTAGGCGCGGTTATCGCACTCGTTCACCAGGTCCACGATGACGTTGCGGTATCCCTGCTCGAGCAGCCACTTCGTAGCGTTCTCGGCGGCAGCGGGAATCGCTGCCGGCCGAATATGCTCGTCCTGCCCGAAGTAGAAGTAATTGATGATCGGGACCATGCCCAACTCGTCGGCGCGGTCGAGAATGCGCTTCAGCCGCGCCATGTACGCCGGTTTGAGTGAGCCATCCTCGGCGAAAGCGCTGTTGCGCCACGGCTGCGCCTTCGAATAGCCCTCCGGGCTGCCGCCCTGGAGGCCGATCGTGAACCCGATCAGCCCGTGCCGCCGCCACTCGGGCATCGCGGCGAGAAACTCGCGCGTGTTCCGCTCGGGGTCCCACTTTCCGGTGTCCGGGTACTTCCAACGCGCGACCGTCTCCGGATTTTCGTCGTCGAAGATGCCCTGAATCATCCGCGAATTCATGAGCAGGCCCTCGATCTTCATGCCCTGATAGGTACGGCCCGGATAAGTCGGTTTACCGTTCACCCAGAAGGCGTCACCGCGGATTTCGACAGTGGTCTTGCCCGGAGCGGAAAAAAGGGGAGTCGCGACCGCGGTCAGCGAAGCGGCGCGGAGCACAGCACGGCGCGTCCAGATCGGTCTCATGCCGATCACTATATCAACAGCGCCGGCGGTCCGTCCTTACTTCAACTGGTACTTCTTCATCTTGTAGCGAAGGGTGTCGCGCGTGATTTTCAGCAGCTTGGCCGCCTGCGTTTGATTCCTGCTGGTCTTCTCCAGCGCGCGCTGGAGAAGCAGACGTTCGTTGTCTTCCAACGACAGTCCGCCTTCGGGCAAGGGCATCGCGGGGTTGGCCGGCGTGGGCGCGCCTACCGCCCGGTTCAGCGATACCGGGAGATTCTCCGGCCGGATCCGCGACGACTCTTCCAGGATCATCGCCCGCTCGACGGCATTGCGCACCTCGCGCACGTTACCCGGCCAATCGTGGGCCAGCAAAATTCGTTCGGCTTCCGGTGTTAAGCCTTCGATTTGCCGCTTGAACTTCCGGTTGTAGTGCTCGATGAAAAAGCTGGCCAGTGGGACAATATCTTCGGGGCGCTCGCGCAACGGCGGAATCACGATGTGGATGACGTTCAGGCGGAAGTACAAGTCCTGCCGGAATGCGTGCTCCTGGACCGCCTCGCGGAGTCCGCGGTTCGTGGCTGCCACGACACGCAGGTCGACCTGGATGTCCTTCAGCCCACCCAGCCGCCGGAAGTTTTGCTCCTCCAGCACGCGCAGTAGCTTGGCCTGGAGCACCAGCGGAATTTCGCCAATTTCATCGAGAAATAGCGTGCCCTTATCGGCCAGTTCGAACAGTCCTCTCTTTTGTGATTTCGCGTCCGTGAACGCGCCCTTTTCGTAACCGAACAATTCACTTTCAAGCAGGGTTTCCGGAATCGCGGCGCAGTTGATCGCGATGAACGGTTCGGCCTGCCGCACGCTCTGGTAGTGGAGCGTCTTGGCGATCAGGTCCTTACCGGTTCCGTTCTCGCCTTCCAGCAGCACCGTCGTGGCTTCGCTGGCCGCCACGCGCCGCACGAAGTGCATCAGTTCGCGCATCGCCTGCGATTCGCCGATCACCTCGCCCTGCCGCGGTTCGGTCTCCTCGGTCACGTCGCGAACCGTCGCGATGGACCCCCGGATATGGCCGTCCCTATCCGCTATCGTCGACGTGCGAATCACCGCCAGCCGCTCGCGGCCCGCGTGGGTTCGCAACCGCACGGTGCCGTTCGGACTGCCGTGTTCCTGGTTCAGGCTGACGAGAACGCCGCAATTCGGTTCGCAAACCGCGCAACGGAAGACCTCGTTGCAGTGATTCCCGACGATCTCGTCGGCGGTCATCGCAAACAGTTTTTCCGCTGCCCGATTGACGCCGACGATCTTCCGATTGTTGTCGTATAGGATCAGCGCATCGGAAATATGTTCAAACACCGTCTCTAACAGGTTGGTTCCCTGCCAGGACTGAATCAACTCGTGCATTTAGGGGCCATCTTCATTCTGTCTCTACGCGAGAACGAATTCAACAAAGGAAGTCTCTACACTGAAGATATGTTGTCGCGGCTCGTCCCGATGGTGCTGGCCGCCGCCTGGACTCTGGTCGCCCAATCCGTCGATCTGAAGCCGATTCTCGCGCGGGTGGCCGAAGAGGCCGAAGTGTTCCAGCGCGAAGCGGTGAAAGTGGTTGGCCAGGAGGTGCTCGAGCACCGGTCCCGCAAGCCGCCGCCGCGCTTTCGCCCCCGAATTGGACGCGCCGCCGAACTCCCGCCCCCGGTCACATTCCAGACGCGCGAGATTGTGTCCGAGTATGGATTTGCCGCCCTGAAGGAAGATCCCAGCGCCTTACGCGAATTCCGCCAGGTGGTCTCGGTGGATGGCAAGGAAGTGTCGAACCGCGAGAAGGCGCGCACCCGGCTGGCCCTCGGAATGACCTCGGACGACGACCGCGAACGCCGCCGCCTGCTCGAGCAGTTCGAACGGCATGGCATGGCCGGCGCCGCCAGCGATTTTGCGCAGATCATCCTGCTGTTCCGGCCGCGCATGATTGCTAACTATGATTTCTCCTTCGCCGGCGAAGCCATGCTCGGCGCCGATCCGGTCTACGCCGTCAACTACCGGCAGAAGACCGGCGCGGACAACCTGCGGCTCTACCAGGGGCGGCGGATGGAGAGCATCGGCCTTTCGGGTGTCCTCTGGGTGCGCAAACGCGACGCGCTGCCGCTGCGCGTGACGGTGGCGGCCACGACCGGCGAGGACGGCCGGGAGATCGCCTACACCGCCGACGTCGATTACCGCCGGAGCGCCCACGGCTTGCTCCTTCCCGCATCGGTCCGGCTGGTGAAACGCGCCGGCGAAGATCTGCTGATGGAAAACCTGTATCAGTACTCGGACTTCCGGCGATTTACGGTCGAGGCCGAGATCAAGTTCACGGCAGAGGAAGACGTGGCCGCGCCCGCGACACCCCAACCATGAATCCGCAACCGCGCTTGGTCTACCTGCACGGCTTCGCTAGTGGCCCTTCCTCCAGCAAGGCGCGGTTTTTCGCGGAGCGCGCCGCCGAAGTCGGCGTCAGCCTCGAGATTCCGGACCTGGTCGAAGGCGGCTTCGAAAATCTGACCATCACCGGGCAACTCGCCGTCGTCGAACGCACCCTGGCCGGCGAGCCGGCCGTGCTGTTCGGCTCCAGCATGGGCGGCTATCTCGCCGCGCTTTACGCCGCGGCCCACCCGGAAGCCGCGGCATTGATCCTGCTTGCGCCCGCGTTTGACTTCGCGCGGCGCTGGGTGGAGCGGCTGGGCCCGGTTGAGACCGCCCGGTGGAAGGAGACAAACTGGCTGCCCGTGTTCCACTACGGCGAGAACCGGGAAGCCCGAGTCGGCTATCGTTTGCTCGAAGACGCCGGCCGCTACGATCCCTACCCGAGAGTGAGCCAGCCCATTGCCATCTTTCATGGCCGCCACGATGACGTCGTGCCCATCGGCCTGTCTGAGGAATTTGTCCGGCGGACGCCCACTGCGGAACTGCACGCCCTGGACTCCGATCATCAGCTCCTGAACGTCACGGGGTGGATGTGGGAGCAGAGCCGCCGGTTCCTGGCGGTTGCGGGCGTGCATCTCTAGCCGGCCGCTCGGCATCGAAACGAGTAATGGTCAAA
>CAYPUQ010000410.1:0-5575 GCA_964413655.1 uncultured Solibacteraceae bacterium
GCCCGCGCCTCGATCCGCCGCGCCTTCGGCCACCAAGTGGCTGGCCGGCGCGGGCGCCGCCGCGCTCGTGGTCGCCATCGCGGCCGGTACCGTTCTGCTCACCTCACGGTCCTCCGATGCGGAAGGCGAGCCGCCGGCGCCTGTCTCCGAGCCAAGTCCAGCGGCAGCAGTTGCTCCAGATCCAGCTCCAGTGCCCGCGGCCGGTTCGCCGGTCTCGCTCCCGGTGCAAAGACAGCCCGTGGACACGAAAGCCGCATCTCAGACGGCTTCGCGGCCGAAGGTCGAGTCGCCCCCTCCACCAACCATCGAGAACAAACCCATTCAACCCAAGCCGGTCGCCGCGAAGCCCTCTCCAATGAAGCCCCCACCCGAAACGGCGCCCCAGCCCGTTGCTTCCCAGCCGGCCGAGCCGAAGCCCGAACCAAAGGTAGAAGCTGCGCCGCCGGTTCCGGCGCAGCAGGTGGTGGAAGTCAAGCCGGAGGCCAAGCCCGAGCTGGCCCCGCGGATTCCCCCGACGCAACCAGTACTCCTTCGCCGCGTCTCTCCGGGCTATACCGAGGACGCCCGCCGGGAAGGCGTGCAGGGGACCGTCCAGCTTCGCATCGATATCGATGAACAAGGAGTTCCGTCGAATCCGCGCGTGCTCCGGTCGCTGTACCCGAGTCTCGACGAACGAGCCAGAGAGGCCGTTGTTTTGTGGCGCTTCCGCCCCGCCACATCCGACGGCAAGCCCGCGGCCACGTCGGTGAACGTGGAAGTGAGTTTCAGCCTGGTCGGCGCGCCGTCCCGCGGCGCCCCCAGCCTGAAGAAACGCTGAGGGCCTCGCATCCGTTTACAATACTGTAGACAAGGGTCCACGCGGGCATTCGTCCTGCCACGATCAAGAAACAAGATGCTCAGATTCAAATTCATCCGCTACGGCTCTGCGGCTATTCTTCTCGCCGGAGCCGCTTTCGCGCAGACTTGGGAGGTCGGCGCGCTGGGCGCTTACCATCGCATCTCCGATGCCCCCCTCGGCGCCCTGGAGTCGTCGGATCGCGACGGCGAGAACACCACGCTGCAAGGGAAACAGGGGTTCGGAGTTCGGATTACCCTAAACACGCCGGGCTACTATGGCCACGAACTGGGCTTCGTTCGCGGCCGGGCCACCCTGAGCGCGAATCCCCGTGACGAGAATCGAGTCCGCGTCTCCCGCCAGGATGACGTCAACGTGGATCAGCTCTTCTACAACTTCCTGATGTACTTCATGCCGGCCGGCGAACGGTGGCGGCCGTTTATCGCCGTCGGCGCCCAAACCCATCGTTACGGCGCGCCGGACTTCCCCGAGTGGATCGGCGCCGGCCACCGCAACTACGGCGCCAACTACGGTGGCGGCATCAAGCTCTTCCCCACGAAGAACACCCTGTTCCGCCTCGACGTGCGGGAATACCTCACGGGCAAGCCCTATAACCTCTTCTTCGACCAGGATGTCGCGACGGGTGGCTTCCGCGGCGGCGGCCGTCTACGCCAGTTGGAACTCTCCGCCGGGTTCTCCATCGCCTTCTGATCCGAAACGCGCCTGGCGCCGGTTTTGCGCCGGCCGGCTCTTTTGAGCCACTCTGGAAGGAGAGGTGGCTCCGATGCGGAAAGCTATTCTTCCTGTGGCGTTATTCGTTTCAGCCGCTTTGGCCGTTGATCCCGGATCGGTTCGCATGATCGAGGTTGACGGCGAAGCGCGCAACCACTGGTCCCGCTGGCGGGGACCATCGGGTCAGGGGTTGGTGGAAGGTTCCGGCTATCCCGACAAATGGTCCGATAAAGAGAACGTCCTCTGGCGGGTCGAGATCCCCGGCCGCGGCAACTCATCGCCCACCGTGTGGGGCAACCGCATTTTCATAACCGCCGCCTCCGAGGATGGCAGCCGGCGCTCGATCCTCTGCTTCCGCCGCGATAACGGGCAGTTCCTGTGGCGTGCCTCCGCGCCCGAGGCGCCGGTTGAGAAGATCTACCGCAAAAATACCTACGCCTCCTCGACCCCCATCACCGATGGCGAACGCGTCTACGCCTACTTCGGCAACGCCGGCCTCCTCGCCGTCGATCTGGAAGGGAAGCAGGTGTGGCATCACAGTTTCGGGGTCATCACGCTCTATCACGGCCCCGGCGGCACCCCGCTGCTCTACAAGGACCGGATCATCATGTACCAGGACCAGCGCGACGGTTCCTTTATCGCCGCGCTCGACAAGAAGACCGGCAAGGTGATCTGGAACACGCCGCGGGAAGAGAAGATCGGCTGGGGCTCGCCGATCGCCATCCGCGCCGGCAACCGGGACGAGATCGTCACGAGCAGCCAGGACTGGGTCCGCGCCTACGATCCCGGCACGGGCAAGGAACTCTGGCGCGTTCGTGGCACCACCATGGAAGTGACGCCGACATGCGCTGTCGGAGAAGGTTTAGTGATCTGCCCCTCGGGCCGCGCCGGTCCGACGCTGGCGATCCGGCCCGGTGGTTCGGGTGACGTCACGGATACTCACGTGGTCTGGCAGAGTCCCAAGGGCTCGCCCTTCATCCCTTCGCCGCTGGTCTACGGAAAGTATCTGTACCAGATTAACGATATGGCTTCGATCGCCACTTGTTACGAGGTCGCCACTGGAAAGGTGGTGTGGCAGGGCCGCCTCGGTGAAGCGGCGAAGGAGTCGTTTTCCGCCTCGCCGATTGGCGTGGATGGCAAGGTATTTTTCACCAACGATGACGGCGAAACGTTCGTTCTCGCCGCCGGCCCCGAGTTCAAGCTCCTGCACATCAACCGGCTAAACGAGCGCGTGCTTGCCACCCCGGCCCTGGTCGACGGACGCTGGTACTACCGCACCGGCCGGCACCTCCTCGCCATTGGGAATTAACGCGACGGACGCATCGTCCAGAGTACGGTGGTGCTCTACTCCACCTCCGGATACTTCACTCCCAACTGCTCCAGGTACGTCGGGTATCGCCGCGGATCGTACCGCAGTTTCTCCAACTGGGGCCGGAACCGCTGCATTTTCTCCCGGTACACTTCCACATCCGGCTTCGCGTCCAGCGGTATCAGCGATTGCCATTTCACATCCTTCGTCTGCTCCGCGAAGTTCTTCTTCGCCTCCACCAGGATCTCCGGCCGCAATAGCAGATCCAGCACCGTTAGGGCATAAACCTTCGCCCCCGCCGATGCTCCTTTGTGCGCAATTGGCGTCGCCATGGCGATCCCGCTCGACCAGTGATGCCCCACCATTCCCGGAATATTGCCCGGGTATCGCAGCACCACGGTCGGCAGGTTCCACGACACCTCTGCAATATCGTCGCTCCCGCCCCCGCGCAGCGACCCGTCATGCACGACGATCGGCGACACCTTGGTTCGCAACCCATCCGCCGGGCTCTCCATCAACTTCTGCGCCGCCCGCGCCAGCCGCTGATCTTCATCCGACCATTCCGGCATCCCCACCTGCTCGATATTCCGGTGGACCGCCTCGGCGATCGCCTTGTTGAAGTTCCCCGGCCACGCCGCTCCCAGCACCCGCTCCTCGACCGCCGTATCCGTCATGTCCGCCGCCCCCTTGGCGATCCGCCGGCCTACCCCGTGTAATTCTTTGATCCTCTCGTAATCCCACTCCCGGAAGAAATACCAAACGCTCGCAACCGGCGGCACCACATTCGGCTGGTCGCCGCCGTGCGTGATCACGTAATGCGACCGGTGCTCCGGCCGGATGTGCTCCCGCCGGAAGTTCCACCCGATGTTCATCAGTTCCACCGCGTCCAGCGCGCTCCGCCCCCTCCAGGGCGATCCCGCGCTATGGGCGCTCTGGCCGCGAAAGGTAAACTGCGTGGAAACCAGCCCGCTGCCGCCCGGGAACCCGTGCCCGACGGTGAACTCGTTCGAAATGTGGCTGCTCAGCATCACGTCCACGTCACGGAACATCCCGGCGTTCACGAAATAGGTGCGGCTCCCCAATAATTCCTCGGCTACCCCCGGATACACGCGAATCGTTCCCGCAATCTTGTGTTTCTCCATCAGCGCCCTAACCACCAGCGCCGCCGTCACGTTCACCGCCTGCCCGGCGTTATGACCCTCGCCGTGCCCCGGTCCGCCTTCGATCAGCGGCTCATGCCGCGCGACGCCGGGCTTCTGCGACGTCTCCGGCAGCCCATCGATGTCCGCCATCAGCCCGATCACTGGCGTGCCCGATCCCCACTCCGCCACGAAGCAGGTCGGCATTCCGGCGCACCCGCGCGTGACGCGGAACCCTTCCTTCTCAAGGATTCCGGTGACGTACCCCGCCGTCTCGGTCTCCTGATAGCCGAGTTCGGCGAAGCTGAAGATCGAGTCGACCACCTCCTGCGTGAACTTCCGCCGGCCTTCGGTCATCTCGGTGGCCGCCTGGCGTAGTACGTCAAGCGAAGGCGCCTGGCCCCAGGCCGCCGCCGTAACTATTAGAATCGTCCAAGCGCGTCGCATCCCAATACCATGCCACAGTTTCACCGCACCGCACACTCCGTCCCGAAAGCGGACACCTCCGAGGCGGCATGGCGTCGTGATTTCAGGAATTTGGATCTGGCGCTCGCCGTGCAATCCCGGATGGCATGATCGCCGAGGTTGAAGTGGAAACCGCTGCCGCCCAGATCCTTGTCGTGGACGACCAGCCGGACGTCTGCTTCGCGCTCGACATTCTGCTGCGCTCGTCCGGCTACCGGGTGGCCACGGCCAACTCGCCGGCGGCCGTGCTGCGCCACGAAGCGCTCTCTTCCGCCGGCCTCCTCCTGCTCGACATGAACTATACCCGCGACACCACGTCCGGTGGCGAGGGTTTGGAACTCATCCGCGCCCTCCGCGAGCGGGGCTGCGATGCGCCAATCATTGTCATGACGGCCTGGGGCGATATCGAACTCGCGGTGGAGGCCATGCGCCGGGGCGCGACGGACTTTATCCGCAAGCCATGGGACAACGCGCGCCTCCTCGCCGCGGTGACGTCCGCGCTCGGGGAGCGCCGCGCACGGCACGGCGACAGCGAACTCGATATCGCGCGCCACGTTCAGGCTCGCCTGCTGCCGCGCGAACGGCTGTCCTTGCCGTCGCTCGATGTCGCCGCTCGTTCGGACTCCTCGGGCGCCGTCGGGGGCGACTTCTATGATGCCTTCGATGTCCCCGGCGGCCGTGCCTTCCTGCTTGCCGACGTCTCCGGCAAGGGCATCGCCGGCGCCATCCTCATGGCGCATCTGCAGGCTTGCTTCCGCAGCCGCGCGGCGTCCGATTTCGCCGATCTGGCCCGCCTTGTGGCCGCGGTCAATGAGCAATTCCACCAAGCCACTCCGCCGGAACAATACGCCACGCTGTTTGTCGCCCGTTACGACGGAACCCGCCGCGCGCTGCACTACGTGAACTGCGGCCACCCGCCGCCGGTGCTGGTGCGTTCCGGCGGCGGCATCGAGCGGTTGAGCGCCGGCGCCACGGCCCTTGGCCTGTTTCCGGTGATCGGCGTGAGCGCTGGGGTGGTGCTGCTGGCGCCCGGCGACCGCGTCGCCATTGTGTCCGACGGGATCCTCGATGCCGGCCTGGAACAAGGCCAGGAGT
>CAYPUQ010000411.1:0-5521 GCA_964413655.1 uncultured Solibacteraceae bacterium
AAAAACGAACCAAGAACGAACCAAGAACGAACCGAAAACGAACCGAAAACGAACCGAATTCGAACCAAAAACGAACCAAGAACGAACCAATGAAATCGCCCTCCAATCCGCCTGTCCCGGCTCCGGGACCGGCCAGTCGCCGTCCCCGGCCCGGCGCAAGGTTTCGGCTCGGCGCGCCGGCGTGAAATAATGAAGAATCAACGCGATTCGCTCGCTCCCCGGACATCCGAATGAAGATCTGCTATCTTGACGCGTTCTCCGGTATCAGCGGAGACATGACGGTCGGTGCGCTCGTCGACGCCGGCGCGGACTTCGGCGCCATCACGGCGGCGCTCGACTCGCTGGGCACCGGGGCCGTCTTCCGCCTGGAGAAGGTGAAGCGCAAAGGCGTGACCGCGTCCAAATTCACGGTCGAGGCCGAGGACACGAAAAAGCACCGCCATCTGCCGCAGATACTCAAAATGATCGAGGGCGGCGCGATGAGCCAACGGGCGAAACAAAATGCAGCCGCCGTGTTTCAGCGGCTCGGCGAGGCCGAGGCGGCCGTGCATGGAGTGCCGGTCGAAAAGGTCCACTTCCACGAAGTAGGCGCGGTGGATTCCATTTGCGACATCGTGGGCGCGTGCGTGGCGCTGGATCTGCTCGGGATCGGCGAGGTTTATTGCTCACCGGTCAACACGGGTCACGGCACGGTCAATACCCAGCACGGCGTGCTGCCGGTGCCGGCGCCGGCCACGGCGCGGCTGCTGGAAGGTAAACCTGTGTACGCCCGCGGTCCGGCGATGGAGTTGACGACGCCGACCGGCGCGGCGATCGTGGCGGCGCTGGCGCGCGGATTCGGAGCGCCGCCGGCGATGACGCTGCTCGCGAGCGGCTACGGCGCGGGCGACCGCGAGTTTCCCGACCACGCGAACGTTCTGCGGGTGCTGACCGGCGAGCGGAGCGGCGCGAAAGAAACGACCACCGTCACCGTGATCGAAGCCAACATCGACGACTCGACGCCGGAGGTGCTCGGTTACGCCATGGAGCGGTTGATGGACCAGGGCGCGCTCGATGTCACGCTTACGCCGCTGCTGATGAAAAAGGGCCGGCCGGGCACGCTGCTGCGAGTGATCGCCGCGCCGGAAGAGAGCGAGCGGCTGGCCGGCGTCGTGTTCGCCGAGACGTCGACGCTCGGTGTGCGGCAGTACCCGGCCGAGCGCCGGGTGCAAGCGCGGAGCGTGATCGAAGTGGAAACGCCGCACGGGAAAGTGCGGGTCAAGGTGAGCGCGTCCGGCGCCTTTGCGCCGGAGTATGAAGACTGCCGCCGGGTGGCGCAAGAGAGCGGCGTGCCGCTGCGGCAGGTAATGGCCGAAGCCGGCTTCGCCTATCTGAAAGAGTTCTGAGCCGAATGGAAAAGTACTATCTCACGACACCGATTTACTACGTCAACGCGGCGCCGCACATCGGCCACACCTACACGACCATCGCGGCCGACCTCGTGCGCCGGTTCAAGACGATGCAGGGCTACCGCGCGGTGTTGACGACGGGCACCGACGAACACGGCCAGAAGATCGAGCGCGCCGCGCGGGAGACCGGGAAGTCGCCGCAAGAGTTCACCGGCGTGGTTTCAGCCGAGTTTCGGAAGCAGTGGGAACGGCTGGGCCTGAAGATCGACCGCTTCCGCCGCACCAGCGACCCGCGCCATCACAAGAAGGTGATGGAACTGTTCGAGCGCTGCCGCGAGAACGGCTACATCGTCAAAGGCTCCTATACCGGCGAATACTGCGTTTCCTGCGAACTCTATGTCAGCGATGCGAAGCCCGGCGATCCGTGCCCGGACTGCGGGCGTCCGACTGAAACCATCACGGAAGAGAACTTCTACTTCCGGCTGTCGGCGTTTCAGGATCGCTTACTGGAACTGTACGAGAAAGAGCCGCTGTTCATTCAGCCCGAGACGCGCCGCAACGAGGTGATGGCGTTCGTCAAACAGGGACTCTCGGATCTGTCGATCACCCGCACGACCATCAAGTGGGGCATCCCGGTGGAGGGCGAGACGCCTCACGTTTTCTATGTGTGGTTCGACGCGCTGACCACGTATATGAGCGCGGTGGATGGGGAGGACCTTTGGCCGGCCGATCTGCATCTGATCGGCAAGGAAATCGTCCGGTTCCACGCGATCTACTGGCCGGCGTTTCTAATGGCCGCCGGGTGGCCGCTGCCGAAGCGGGTGTTCGCGCACGGCTGGCTGCTGTTCGAGCAGGACAAGATGAGCAAGTCGCGCGGGAATATCGTCCGCGCCACGCCCATTGCCGACGTAATGGGCGTCGATGCGCTCCGCTATTTCCTGTTGCGCGAGATCGTGTTCGGACAGGACGGCGGCTTCAGTTACGATGCGTTGGTGGGGCGCTACAATTCGGACCTCGCCAATGGTCTAGGCAACCTCGCCAGCCGGACGCTCAGCATGATTGCCCAATATCGCGAGGGCATGGTGCCGGCGCCGAACGGCGGCACGGCCGAATCGATCGCCGCGCTGGCCGGAGAGACGATTGAGCAGACCACCCGGCAGTTCGAGAACTTCGAGTTCTCGAAGGGGCTCGAAGGCGTCTGGACGCTGCTTTCAGCCGTCGACAAGTACATCGTCGAGCAGGCGCCGTGGAAGCTCATCAAGGATCAGAGCCCCGAAGCGCAGGCCAAGCTCGACACCACACTGTACACTTCCGCGGAAGTCTTGCGAGTCACCGCTGTGCTGCTGGCGCCGGTGCTGCCGGAATCGGCCGCGAAGATCTGGAAGCAGCTTGGCATTCTGGCGCCGCTCGAAGAGCAGCGCATTGACCAACTGAAGTACGGCGAGTTTCCGCTCGGCCAGCCGACGGCGAAGGGTGACGCGATCTTTCCGCGTATCGACGCCAAGCCGGCTATCGACCGGATGCGCGAACTGGAGGTCGAGGAGACCGCGCGGCAGAACGCACTGCTCGGTAAGAAGCCGGCTCCCGCCGCGACTGCGCAGGATGGGCGCCCGCCGGCGAGTCCGCCGATCGCAATCGACGACTTCGCCAAAGTGGACCTTCGCGTCGGTGTCGTGCAGTCGGCGGAACCGGTGAAGGGCGCCGACAAACTGCTCCACCTTCACGTCGACATCGGCGAGGAAAAGCCGCGCAGCATCGTGGCCGGTATTGCGCTGGCTTATAAGGCCGAAGAACTGGTTGGACGAAAAGTAGTCATTGTGGCGAATCTACAACCGCGCAAACTGCGCGGCATCCCATCGGAAGGGATGATTGTGGCGGCCTCATTGGAAGGCGGGAAACCCATTCTGGCGGGCTTCCTCGAAGATGTGCCCACCGGAGCCAGACTGAAGTAATGGCGGCGGCCGTAGCCATTATCGACTCGCATTGCCACTTGGACGACCGGCGGTTCGAGCCGGATCGCGAAGCCGTGTTGGAACGGGCGCGCGAGGTGGGCATCGAGGCGGTGATGACGATCGGCACCGGCGAGGGACCGCCGCGGTTCGATGCGGCCATACGGCTGGCGGATCGTTACGAGCGCGTGTACGCGACGGTGGGCGTGCATCCCCACGACGCAGCCAAGGCGGACGGAGAGGCGCTGCCGCGGTTGGAAGAATTGAGCAGCCATCCGAAGGTGCTGGCGATCGGGGAAATGGGACTCGACTACTACTACGACAATTCGCCCCGTGAAGCGCAGCGCGCGGTGTTTCAGGCGCAGCTTGCACTCGCCCGGAGATTGAGAAAGCCGGTGATCATCCACACCCGTGACGCGTGGGACGAGACGTTCGCGATCCTCGCGGACCATTGGGCGCCGTCCGGACTCCCGGGCATCATGCACTGTTTCAGCGGCGGCCCGGCCGAAGCCGAACGGGCGCTGTCGATGGGCTTCTACGTGAGCTTCTCGGGGATCGTCACGTACCCCAAGGCGCCGGACGTACAAGAAGCCGCGCAAAGGGTCCCGGCGGACCGTATTCTGGTGGAGACCGACGCGCCTTACCTGGCGCCGGTGCCGCACCGGGGCAAGCGCAACGAACCGGCGCTGGTAGTAGAAACGGCGAAAAAACTGGCTGAATTGCGCGGGCAGAGCTTCGAGGAGATCGCTGCGGTAACCACCGCGAACTTCCGCCGCGTCTGTTTGCCTTGGCTGGAGACGAACGGGTAAACTGGAGCGATTCAATGGGATTGAGCAGGCTCGGGCAGTCGCTGACAGCACGTGAGATCCGCGAACTCGTCAGCGGCGAACTCAAGCGCGTCGAGCGCGAGATCAATCTGGAGTCTGTCGCGTCCGTTCAGGCGGTGACGGCGATCGCTCGCCATTTGCAGGCCAACGGTGGCAAGCGCCTGCGTCCCATCTTGCTACTCTTGTCGGCGAAACTTACCGGCGAAGTGAACGACAACGCCATCCGGCTGGCCGCCGTAGTGGAGATGATTCACACGGCGACACTGGTGCACGACGACGTCATCGATCAGGCGTCTACCCGCCGCGGTAAGCCGGCGGCCAATGTCGTGTGGGGCAACCAAACCTGTGTGTTAGCGGGCGACTGGCTGTACATGCAGGCCTTTCAGATCGCGCTCCGGCAGCGGAATTTCACGATCCTCGACGTGTTGATCTCGCTCACCCAGTTGATGGTGGAAGGCGAGTTGCTCCAGTTGGAGCGGCTGGGCCGTATCGACATCACCGAGGCCGACTACATGGACCTGGTGGACCGTAAGACGGCCAGCTTGTTCTCGGCGTGCGCGCGGCTCGGCGCGCTGGTCGCCGGCGCGGACGAAGCGGTGGAGGCCAAGCTCGCCGACTACGCGTGGAACCTCGGGATGGCGTTCCAGCTTGTCGACGACGTGCTGGACTTCACGGCACGCGAATCGATTCTCGGCAAGCCCGTCGGCAATGATCTGCGCGAGGGCAAAGTGACGTTGCCGCTCATCTACGCGCTGCGGCGCGCCACGCCGGACGAGAAGGCGCAGGTGGAAGCTGTACTGCGCGAAGGAAGTTACGATGGAGTTCCGCTGCGGGCCATCCTGCCGATGCTCGAGCGATACGACGGAGTGGGCCAGGCGCGGCGCCGCGCCCAGGACTTCACCGAGCGCGCGCGGGCGATCATCTCGACCTTCCCCGAATCCGCCTGTCAGCGGGCTTTGTATAGCGTCACCGAACTGATTACGGAACGGGAGTACTGAACGGGCGCTCATGGACAATAAACTCATCGCAATCGACACCGCGGCGCTGCCGTGGGAGAGCCGGTTCAACGAGCACCTCGGCAAGACGCTGTACCGGAAGAACCTCGTCGAGGACCCCGAGACCGGCATGGAAGTGCGGCTGGTGCGCTATCCCGCGGGCGTGATCAACACCAGCCACACCCACCCCTGCGCCCATGGCATGTACGTGCTGGAAGGCACGCTGGTGACCAACGAGGGCACATTCGGTCCCGGTCACTTCGTGTGGTTCCCCGAAGGCATGGTGATGGAACACGGCGCGACGGCCGGGCAGGATGTGACGGTCCTGTTCATTACGAACAAGCGCTTCGAGATTCACTACC
>CAYPUQ010000412.1:0-5509 GCA_964413655.1 uncultured Solibacteraceae bacterium
ACGTTGGCGCAGCAGATCAGCAGCACGAAGCCAACGGCTCCGAGCAGCGCGATCAGATAAGGACGCAGACTGCCCGCTTCGAACTCGCGCAGCGGCGTGAGCGCCACGCGCACGCCGTCGTTGTCGCGCGGGTGTTCGCGTTCGAGCTCCGCCGCCACTGCGTCGAGTTCCGCCTGCGCCTGCGCGACCGTGACGCCCGGCTTCAGCCGCGCGATCGTCGCGTACCATCGCGCGTCGCGGCGCTTGATGCGGCGGTCGGGATCGGTGAGCGAGGCGTACCAGCTTTCCATCGGAGTCCACACCGCCGTGCGCTCGGGGAAACCGAAGCCTTGCGGCATCACTCCCACGATGGTGAACGTCTGACGGTCCGTGCGAATGGTCCGGCCCACGATGCCGGGCGCCTCGCCGAACCGCGACTGCCACAGATCGTAAGAGATCAGCGCTTTGTGTACGTCGCCGCCCGGAACGTCGTCCTCCGCTTTCAGCATCGAGCCGGTCGCCGGCTGCACGCCGAGGATCGCCAGTGCCGCCGGGTTCAACTGGCTCATCGCCACGACCTGCGGCGGACCGTCGCTGAGCAACTGCGCGTCGAAGTTCGTGTAGGCTCCGATGTCGACGAGCTTCGTCGCGCGGCGGCGGTAGTCCTCGATGTCGAGCAGCGAGCAGCCCTTGCGAACGCCGCCCTGCTTGACGTACACGCTCTCGACGCGAACCAGCCGCTCCGGTTCGTGATACGGATACGGCCGGATCAGAATCGAATAGACGAGACTGTAGACCGCTGTCGTGGTGGCGATACCCAGCGCCGCCGTGAGAATCACCACAACCGCGAAGCCCGGCTGCCGCCGGAGAGATCGCAGAGTCTCGACAAAGTCCCGGCCCAACGCGCCCATCTCAATCTCAGCATGAACGTCCACCAGCGCGATCCGGCTTGGGAAAGTGACAGGCGGGCGTATCCAGACGGCGAGCGGACGCCAGGCGGCGGCGAGCGGAACCGGTTACCAGATCAGCAGCCGCTGCACCGCGCGAGCTTGGCGCTTGCTGACGATGAACTCCTTCTGGTTGACCAACGTCAGCATCCACCGCTGGCTGCTCAGCGGCGTCATCTTCACGACGTGATCCATGTTCACCAGCGCGTTCCGGTGGATGCGCGAGAAGTTGGACTGCGCCAGCTTTTCGGCGATCGCCTTCAATGGCTGCGTCGCCAGATAGCGCTGCTTGCGCGTGAGAATCCAGACCAACTCGCGTTCGGCCTGAAACGCGAGTACATCGCCCGCCTCCAGCAGGTGAAACTCCTCGCCGAGCTTGCCGACGATCTTCCGCACACGGGCAACCGCCTCCGCCGGAGCCAGCTCCTGAAGCCTCGCCACGCTCTCGGCCACCGCCTGCGCGCTCCGGCGAAGCTGCCGCACGCGCTCCATGCACTTCACCAGCCGCTCGCGGCCCACCGGCTTCAACAGGTAGTCGATCGCGCCCGTCTCGAAGGCACGGACCGCGTGCTGATCGAACGCGGTGACGATCACGACGCAGGGCGGGTTGGCTTGCGGAAGGTGCGACAACACGTGAAACCCGTCGTGTCCCGGCATCTGGAGGTCAAGGAAAACAAGGTCGGGCCGGGCGCTGGCGATGCGCTCCAGCGCCTCCCCGCCGTTGCCCGCTTCGCCGATCACCTCCACGTCCGGCATCTCCTCGAGATCCTCGCGGAGAACCTGCCGCGCGATTGGTTCGTCGTCGACCACCAGCGTTCGAAGGTGTGGCATGGGCCGGCGACCCGGTTCTACGCGGTAACGCGGTACCGCCGCAGCGACACCAGCGCCGCCGCCGCGACAACCAGCGCCGCCGCAAACAATCCGGCCAGCGCCGCCAGAACGCGTCCGGCGACGGCCTCCATGCCCTCATCGCGAAACCGGAACGAAGGCAGCGCGTCGATGTCGGAAGCGGTCAGCCGCTGGCCCTTGATGGTGCGCCGCGCGAACCACGTCCTCCACTCCTCGTGGAACTCGCCGGCGCGGGCGACGAAATGCTTGTAGCGATGCGTGCCGGTTCCGGCGATGCCGTGCAGCGCGGCCTGCGCCGCGATGGCCGGCGAGAGAAACCGGTAGCGGTCCAGCAGCGCCTGCTGGCGGTCGAGCTGCTCGTCGAACGCCGCCAGCACCGGACGCATTTTCCGTTCGACTTCGTCCTGAACGGCGATGCCAACCACGTAGAAGTCCCGCGGGTTGGTGTTCTCCGCGGCGAACTCCGGATGGTCCTCGAGGTAGCGCGACAACAGCTTGCTGCCCTGCGCGGAGGCTTCGCTCGAAGCCGTCCGCATGGCGTTGATCATCTCGACGCGCGACGGGACCGGGTGCGCCACCTTGATGTACACGTTCAGCGCCGACGGAACCAGCAGCACCAGCGCGATCCAGATCCCGGCGAGCGCCATTGCGTTCATCGCCGAGTTGCCGCCCAGTCCGTTAATTCCCACGGCAAGCGCGAACCAGAATGCGCCGTAGCCCGCCACCGCCGCTGTCCACAAAGCCAGGCGCAGGAGCGATCCGTCCGCGATCAGGTCGGCCCCTCCGAGTATCGCCCCTGCGAGCGAGAGCACCACCGCCAGTGCCAGCACGAATGCGAACCGCATCGCCACCTTGCCCGCCACAAGCGTGCGCAACGCCACCGGCTGCGAAAGCGTCAACGCCAGCGTACCCGCCTCCTTCTCGCCGGAAACGAGGTTGTAGCCAAGCGACAGGATCAGCAGCGGATACAGATACAGAATCACGAAGGCGAGGTCGAACCGTCCCGACAACAAGTGCAGGGGATGCTCGATCTCGTCATTATTCAGAAACGTGTCCCTGCTGCCGGTCGACACCTTGAAATAGTACGGATAGAGGTCGCTCTGCCCGATCGCCAGCGCAGCCAGTGGCGCGGGCGGCATCGCCGCATATCGCACCCCAAGCCTCCTGCCGACCGCCGCGGGACTTCGCGGGTCGAGAAACGCCGGAGGAGACACGCGTCCGGCGTCGGCTTCTTCGATGTCGCGCTTCACCGTGTCAAGCCGCGCGCGCTCCTCGCCGGACGCCGTCTCCAAAGTCGAAGCCTGGAACCGCACCCAGGCCGCGCCGTTGTGGGCTCCGTACGCAATGGCCGCCGCCAGCAGCGCCGCCACCGCCCACAGCGTGCGCTCGGCGCTCAGGTTGCGCCAGTCGTGTCGCATGATCTGCCACAGCATCGCCTACTCCAGTCGCAGCCGCACAACGGCCATCCACGCCAGCGCTATCGCCGCGCCGGTCCACGCCAGCAACAACAGCAGCGGCAGCTTCTGTCTCTCGAGCACCCACGCGGCGCCGGGACTCTCATAAGCGAAGTCGGGCACCTTCTCCCACAGGTCGCGCCCGCGGAGATAGGGGCCGTTCACGCTTTTCGCGTTGTAGGCGATGTCCAGGTTCATCTCGCGCTGGATCCCCCGGCGGTACTCTTCCGCGGCGCGGGCGAAGTGCGCATGCTGCGCGAAGTCGGTTCCAGCCAGCGCCATCGACAGCGAGCGGACCGCCAGCAGCGGGGCCAGCGGCGAGGCCGCGTGATGGACCCACTCCTGCTTCTTGAACGTGTCCCACAGCTCGGCATGAAAGCGGTCGAAGACTTCGTTGCCGTGCTCCTCGCCCGCTTGCAACGCGAGCCCCCCGAAGTCCACCGGCAGATCCTCGATCCGCGACACGTTGTGTTTCCGGAACAGTTCCTGCTTCAGCCGTTCGGCTCTCGTGTTCCTCGCGCTCACCTCGTCGGTGTTGTCCCGAAGCGCGAGGTCCATTCGTTGGCTGAACTCGAAGGCCGAGGGCGTGGGAAACGCGGCCTTGGCGATGTCGGCGGCCGCGCGCGGCGCGATGAGACTGTTGACGATCCAGAAGCCGAGCAGCGCCACCAGCGCAAGCCGCGATGACCGCGCCCATGCCGACACCGTCAGCGACACCGCCAGCAGCGCCGCGAAGTAGAGCAGGTAGCTCGCGCCCATCAGCGCCATGCGCGGCACGCTGGCGATCATCATCCCGTTTTCCGAGGCCAGCGACAGCGCGAGCACGCCGGCGGCGGTGGCCGGGATGAGCAGCACGCCCAGAGCCGACGCGATGCCCAGCGCTTTTCCAGCGGCCAGGTGCGTTCGCTTCGCGCCGAGGCTCAACAACTGCCGCAGCGTGCCTTGCTCGCGCTCGGAGGCGAACGCCGGGAAGGCCAGCATTACGATCAGCAGCGGGATCAGCACCTGGAGCACGGTTGCACCGGTAAGTTCGCCGAACCGCTGGACCGCGGTCGAGTCCTGCGCCGGCCGGTAGCGGAACTCGTTCTGCTTGTGCGCCTCCAGCCACGCCGCCACGCCCACCCACGGATCGACGCCCGGATCGACGAACGACAGCGGCGTTTTCGGCTTGAACGCATAGACGCCGTAGTGAGCCGCCGAGTGCGGATTCTTCGAGCCTTGATTGAGCCAGTGCTCCCGCGTCGTACGGCGCGCGGTCTCGTGCTGCGCTGCGACGTCGCGGTAATGCTGCCAGCCGAGCAGCAGCGACGCCAGCAACAGCGCCAGCACGATCAGCGCCGACCAGCGGAACCGGCCGTCTCTCATCATCTCCGTCATTTCCTTGCGGGCAACGATGGCAATCATGGCAACTCCTATTCAGTCGTGCATGTGCTCCAGGTAAATGCGCTCGAGGTCGGCGTGCCCGATCTCGCCGGTGCCCATCTCGGCCACCATCCGTCCGTACTTCATGATGCCCACGCGCGTGCCCGTCTCCTTGGCGCGGAACAGATCGTGCGTGGCCATCAGGATCGCCGCGCCGGACGCGCTCATCTTCTTCAGAAGCTCGGAGAACTCGTTGGCGGCCTTCGGATCGAGTCCCGAAGTCGGCTCGTCGAGCAGCAACGCCTTGGCGCGTTTGGCGATAGCGATCGCGATGCCGACCTTCTGCCGCATTCCCTTCGAATACGTTCCCACCCGCTTCTCCGCCGCCTCGCGCGCCAGTCCCGCTTCTTCGAGGAACGCCATCAGTTGCGAACGCTGGTAGCGCTCGCCGGCCAGCGACGTGAAGTACTCGAGGTTCTCCAGGCCGGTCAGGTTCCGGTACAGCATCACCTGTTCGGGGATGTAGGCGAGATACTTCTTGGTCTCGAGCGGATGCTCGGTGACGTCGAGCCCGTTGATGCGCGCCGCGCCGGAGGTCGGCGGGATGAAGTTGAGGAACAGGTTGATGGTGGTGGTCTTGCCCGCGCCGTTGGCGCCGAGCAGACAGAAGATCTCGCCGGGCTGGATGTTCAGGTCCAGGTTCTCGAGCGCCTTCGATCCGTTATAGGCCTTGGTGAGTTGAGCGGCTTCCAGCATTCTTTCATTTCTACTACGGCGGACATCGAGGAACTGACGGATTCCTGACAGGCGGGATGAGAGCGGCGGTAAACGGCATCGATCCGGCGGTGACCGGTAGCAAGCTCAGAACGTCAGCTTCAGGCCGAGTTGAACCTGACGGGGGTTGCTGCCGGCCAGCGT
>CAYPUQ010000413.1:0-5481 GCA_964413655.1 uncultured Solibacteraceae bacterium
GCGCTCGTTCGGAGAGGCAGCGTGCTGGGCCGTGAGGCGATGTACCGGCCGAGCACGGCGAAGTCGAGATAGCGTGTGAGGCGTTGCCAGATGTCTCGTTTTGCGCCTGACGCCAGTCCGGGTCGGCACCAGTACCGGCCGGTCCTCAATTCTTCCTCCGAATACCCGGAGTACAGGCCAAGACTCAGCCCAGGAAGTCGATAGTGCAGGGATTCGACGAGCGCAAGCAAGGCGTCCGCTTGCTGCATCGGCTCGCCGCCCGAGAACGTGACTCCTTCCAGCGCGGACTCCTGATGCTCACGAAGGACCCATCCGACCAATTCTTCAACGCTCCGCTCATCGCCGATGAACTCGTGGCTTTTCGGATTCCAGCAAGATCGACAATGCAAAGAACATCCTTGGACGTAGACGACGGCCCGCAGGAAAGGCCCGTTCACGCGGCTCGCGCTGACGAAGGCATGGATCAGCATATTCTCTGCTCCTGATTCCCGAACCGATTGGGAATATTGGGAATTCCCTTTCCGGCCTTACGTTGGAACCCCCGCGCCCGTCTATACTCGAAGATGCTCCTGCGAGGTCCAGCATGAAGATGACCTATACGATCCTGGTTGAGGTTTCCGTAGATGAACGCTCCGGTCCGAACCTGATCGATGCCGCCAGGCAGCACTACCGCGACACGAAAGCCGCAGGGCTGACTCTCAACAGCGAGACGTTTCAACGGCGAGGCGCCTCCGCGGAGGAAGAGGTTCAGACCACGCTCGACGCAGTCGGCGAACTGGCTATGCGTCCGGACCTGCTCCAGGCCTCGGGTGTTCAGGTCAACTGGTCCTCGGCCACCACGGCTCGGGTCGGCGATCCTGGATTTCCCGATGCCGATCCGGCGGACGCCGTCGCCGCGGCAGCGGTACCCTCCCTGGATGCTGTGGAAGAGCCCGATCCCGGGCTCTATTTATATCGGTGGCCCGACGGCGACGTATCCCTCGTATCCGCCGACAGCCCAGTCGAAGCTCTCGTGCAGCTTGACGAATTTGGCGAAGCGGGAACCGAGGGGCTGGTCAAGTTCGACCAGTTCCTCGCGAATTTTAAGCTGAACGACCGGGGCGCGATCGTTCTCGACCGCTTTTCAGAGGCCGTCGGTCCTGAATTCTGGACGCGTTCGTATCCGCTGCTTGCCGAAGCGTTCGCGGAACTCGGCATGGATCCGGGTGAACAGCGTGATGGATTGACAGCGGCCGAAGTCCGGAGGATCAAGAAGGCCGTCAAAGCTGAACTGGATCGCGTCCTTCCGAATCAGGTAGACGCCGATCCGGCGCAAAGCCCGGTTGGGCGACACCTACAGGACCAAATGCATATCAGCGGGCCGGTAGCCGACTATTTCGCCAAGGAAGGTATCCGAAGGGCCGTCAAGAGGCAATCTCGCCGCCGGCCCAACGCCTGACTCGGGCGACCACACAGGCGGGCCAGAACTCCGCGCCAGAAGTCGCTCCATACTCGCTCGAAGCGGGTAGTAGCTGAGAGCGGCGCGCGTCCAATTGATCCAGCTCGGCCCTTGAGACGCGCAGCGAGACCAGGCGCCGGCAACGCTCAGCGAAATGGACCTCTCGTAGCCGGGTTTTTTCCCGCTCGCGGCGCCAACGCTCATAGCTCGCCCGGATCTCCGCGGCGGTCAATGGCGTGATAAGGCCAGCCGATGCCAGCAGAGGCGCTTTGGCCACCACGGCTGCGTTGTGCCTTTCGGCCATCCTCTTCCAGTTGCGACCATTCATGAGACTCAGCGCCTCGGCTCGCCAGGGCGTCGAAGAGGTTCACCATGTCCGTTGCTTTCGTCTGTTCCGCCTTTCGGCCCGAATTTGTTCGCGCCCAGCACCCAGATGGACTGGTAGTCCACTTCGTAACTCCACCGAGCACCTTTGAGCCGCATGTACACCGTGTGCGCCCGAAGCTCGATCACAAGAGGTTTTCGTTGAACGACGGCGCAGGTCTCCCGCCGTACTCGGCTGTTTCCGGTGAGCCGTGTCATCCCGATACCGCCTCCACAATTCCGAGTCCCACTCGCGCGACGGTGAGCGCCGCGTAATACTCCCGGACGCGATCCAGATCCCCCTCAGCAATGGATCCGTCCGGTTTGACACGCGCAAGGGCAAGCGGCTCATTCGGTGTGGACAGCACTTCGTGATATTCGCCCGTGCCGTCCGACGCAAACATCGATCCGTCGTATTCGCCGGCCTCGTCATGCCAGCCGAAGAACACGATGCCGGCCTTCGCCAGCGCGGTCAGCTTAGAATAGTGCGTGTAATTCGCTTCGTCGTTTACCATCGAGACGGCGATGCCGCCTTCACAGTCATCCTCGACGAATCCCAGTTGCTGGAAGCGCTCGGCATCTTCACGCCGGCAGGTGACGCGCACGTAGGCTCTGTCGCCCATGGCTCCCGACCTCCCAAATGAAGAAGGGCCGGTCGACGCGGTCTCCCGCGCCGCCCCCAGCCCAGTTGCTCGTTCTGTCTACGCCTGCTGTTGCTGTCGCTTCCCTGCCGCGGCCTCCACGTAGAACTCACGCTTGTTGCGCGCGACCTTCACGACATCGCTGCCTTGGAAGTCCTTGGCCACCTCCGCGCAGCCCTTTCCCTGGAAGCTTTCGAGGTCAATCGAGCTGTTGCCGTGCTCGTCGATTTCGATGACCACCGTCTTCTCTTTCATGGGACTCCCTCCTCATCGAACCGCGAAGCGCAATTGAACCTTCCTGCCCTGGGGCGTGTCGATGACCTCTCGGCCTTTGAAGATGTACCCCTTCGCCTTGGCGACCGCCATCGTCTGCCGCTCTTTGTACACCTGGGACACTCGCCCGATCCAGACGTCGTCGAAGCCGATTCCGCGGTCATACTCGCTGATGATCGCGCGGTAGACACCGCTGCCATCACGGGCGAAGCCGATGTCGTTGGACGCCGAGTCCAGGTGCCTGCGACGGATAATGATGTGCGCCCGCTCGGCCCGCTCGTCACCCATGTAGCCAACGAGGGCTTTGCCCTCGCGGCAGACTTCCGGTTCGTACCCGAGCTCTCGGAGCGCTTCGACGAGGTGTCGCTCGTCGGTCAAAGCTGTGGTCAACTGAAGGTATCTACTCAAAATCGCCTCCTTAGGAGCGAAAGTCGGTTCGCCGCCGCCGCCGCCGCTGCCCCTCTCCGCCACGTCACCGCAAAAGCCTGCAGGGCCCGCTGCACAGCCGCGCACGCATCTGGATCGCCCGTCTTCTCAAGCTCGGTCCGTGCATGCTTGGCGACTATTCGTAGGCAGAAGGCACCAGGCGCAACGGATCGTGTCCAGATTGCCGACTCAGGAATCATCGGCGACAAAGTGGCATCAGAGCCATTCGCCTCTTATAGTCGTCGGACCTTCCGGGAGCCGACAATGCGCTTCGGGAAGGTCATAATGTAATTGAGATCATGGATGCGGAGCGGGTGCGGGCACAACTCGACCGGATTCTGGCAAGTGCGGCCTTCGCCGACGCGGAACGCGCCAGTAGCTTCCTGCGCTTTGTTGTACTCCGCGTACTTGCCGGCCGGGCGGGCGAAATCAAAGAGTCCGTCATCGCGGTCGAAGCCCTTGGCCGGAGTCCGTCGTTTGATTCCAAAGCCGACCCCATCGTCCGTGTCGAAGCCCGGCGACTGCGCGATCGCCTCGACTCTTATTACCGGCGCGAAGGGGCAGAGGATCCGGTAATCATATCCCTGCCAAAGGGAGGTTATGTTCCCGAGTTCTCGGAACGGCAGCACCCGGCCGTGCCGCCGCCGAACAAGGCGCCGTCAGCTATGTCGCATGCCGCCTGGGCACTGTTCGCGTTAGCCGCTGTGGCCTTAGCATGGCTCTATTTCCACAAAGCCCCCGAATCGACCGGCACGTTCCGGCTTTCGATTCTGCCTCCCCCAAAAACCACATTCGAGTCGTTTGCGATATCGCCGGACGGTCGCACGGTCGCATTCACGGCCTCATGGAAAGGCAGCCGCGTATTGTGGATTCGGGCGCTGGATTCAATGGAAGCCAAGCCCCTGCAGGGGACTGAAGACGCCTCTCAGCCTTTCTGGTCGCCGGATAGCCGCAGTCTCGGATTCTTCACGACCGCGAAACTGAAAACCATGGATATCAATGGAGGACCTGCGCGCGACATTGCCGATATCGTCATCGGAAGCGGCGGCTCCTGGAGCCGCGATGGGGTGATCGTCTTCGGCCCAAAACCAGGCGGCGTACTGTACCAGGTCTCCGCAAGCGGCGGGACTTCACGCCTCGTGACATCCCTGGATGCATCCCGCGCCGAGATCTCGCATGCGCTGCCGCAGTTCTTGCCCGATGGCCGTCGTTTCCTTTACCTCGCCGCAAGCACCCGTCCTGGCGACTCCGCAATTCGAGTGGGTTCATTGGACGGCAAGACAGCCAGGGTGCTGTCGGGCGCGGATGCTGGAGCTGCTTACGTGCCCGCCTCGCGGACGCGGCCGAACTCGCTTCTCTTTGTGAACGGCGGAGCGCTCATCGCTCAGCCATTCGATACCAGCAAGCTGGCAGCGACCGGTGAAAAGACCGTCGTGGCAGCGCAGGTTCGGTATCGCCGTTGGCGCGAAGCGGGCTTCTCCGCCTCCGATAATGGGATTCTGCTTTATCAGTCCGGCAGCACTGAAGACCGGCGCTTCACGTGGTTCGATCGCCATGGCAAGAGCCTAAAAACGATCGGCCCTCCGAACGGCTTTGCGGCATTCAATCTTTCGCCCGACGAACGCTATCTTGCCCTGTGGTCCGGCAATGATCCCGCCACGTCATCCACCACCGCTTGGCTGATGGATCTTTCGCGAGAGGGCGCGCTTTCGCGGTTTTCCGAACTCGGCGAGATGCCGGAATTTCTTCCCGTATGGTCTCCCGACAGCCGCGAACTTCTCTTTAGTCGAGGCGATGAACGCCATATGCGCCTTTTGCGACGGCCGCTAAACGGCGGTCCGGTGCAGACCGTTCTGGACAGCGAGGGCCCGAAATTCCCCTCCGATTGGTCGTCAGACGGCCGATTTCTGGCGTTCAGTTCGCAATGGCCCGACTATCAACACATGCATATTTGGGCGATGCAGGTGAACGGCAGCGCTGCCCCGCAGGCGTTTTCAAGACATGCATATGAGGAACTCGCCGCGTACTTCTCGCCGGCCGATTCCCGGAACGGGCCGCGCTGGATGGCCTATACCTCGGCGGAAACGGGCCGTAACGAGGTCTATGTGCAGGACTTTCCCGCCGGCGGGCGGCGTTGGACAGCATCGGTTAACGGCGGGTGGCTGCCTCACTGGAGGCGGGATGGGGGCGAACTGTTCTATCTCACGCTTGACGGGACGCTGATGGCGGTCCCAGTACACTCCGGCGCCAACCTGGAATTGGGTGCTCCGCACGCATTGTTCACGACCGGCCTTCGGCCGACTCCGATCCAAACGCTCATGAATCAGTACGCGGTGTCAC